>DASTPU010000236.1:0-41921 GCA_035762105.1 Nocardioidaceae bacterium
CCGACGACACGGCCGTCCTCCTCCGCGACGAAAGACAGGTCCCGCCAGGCGGTGGACGCCCGCATCGCGGCGACCAGGTCAGCGATCGGCTCCTCGCCGAACGCCGCGGACACGACCTCGCGGGTCGCGTCGTGGTCGGCCGGCTCCTCCAGTCGGACCGTCACCGGCGGTTCACGCGCGGTCGCGGGTCGTCGGCGAGGACGGCCATCAGCACGACGTCGTGCCACGCGCCCTCCCAGTGGAGGGCCTGGCGCCGGACGCCCTCGAGGACGAAGCCCGCCTTCTCGTAGGCGCGTTGCGCACGCGGGTTGAAGGAGTACACCTCGAGCTCGACGCGGTGCAGGCCGACGGTGTCGAAGGCGTAGTCGAGCACCAGCGACGTGGCCTCCGTGCCGAGGCCGCGGCCGTAGACGTCGGGGCCGGTGAGTCCGATCCGGAAGTTGCAGCTCTCGTCGTCGACGTCGAGCTCGTTCAGGACGACCTCGCCGACCACGCGGGCAGTCCCCGGCTCGACGATCGCGAAGTCGGCGCGGTCGTCGTGGTCCTGCCGCGTGGCGAGCCAGCCGCGCAGCATGTCGTCGTCGTGCTCCGCGGTCGTCGCGGTCAGCCGCCTGCCCTCGGGGTCGAGGAACATCGGGCGCAGGCCCTCGAAGTGCCCGAGGCCCAGTGGCTCGAGGCGGACGAGCTCGCCGACGATCGTCGGCAGGTCCTTGAACGCGTGCTCGGTGACGGTCATGAGAGTCGTGCTTCCCCCTGGTTCTTCCCGTGGCCTTTCCGCGGTCGCTGGGTGACCGTCCGGGCCTCGCGGCGACGGGCGGCCTTCTCCGCCTCTGTCCGCAGCGAGACCCAGCTGTCGTACCTGCGCACCGGCAGGCTGCCCGACTCGAGCGCGGTGCGTACGGCACATCCGGGTTCGGTGCGGTGCGTGCAGTCGTCGTACCGGCACTGCGCCATCAGGCCGGTGATGTCGGAGAACGCCCGGGACAGGCCCTCGAGTGTCCCGAGCATCCCGATGCCGCGGAGGCCCGGCGTGTCGATGACGGCGCCGCCGCCGGGAAGCAGCACGAGCTCACGGCGAACCGAGGTGTGGCGGCCACGCCCGTCCTGGCGGATCTCCTTGGTGCCCAGGACCTCCGCGCCGACGAGCGCGTTGACCAGCGAGGACTTGCCGTGCCCCGAGGCGCCGACCAGGGCCGTCGTACGGCCTCCTTCGGCGAGCGCGCGAAGCCGGTCGATACCGAGCCCGGTGACCGTGCTGGTGCACACGACCTCCACGCCCGGGGCGGCCGCGGCGATGTCCTCGGCGACGAACTCCGCGTCCGCGACGAGGTCGGTCTTGGTGAGTACGACGACCGGGGTCGCCCCGCTCTCCCACGCCAGCGCGAGGAGCCGCTCCACCCGGGGCACGGGCGGGTCCGGGTGGAGCGCGACCACGACGGCGACGTAGTCGGCGTTCGCGCAGAGCACGTGGCCGTGGGACTGCTTGCCGGCCGTGGCGCGGACCAGCACGGTGCTTCGGGGAAGTACCCGCTGCACGGTGTGCCGGTGGTCGGGCCAATCGCGCACGACGACCCAGTCACCGGCCGTCGGCGCGGCCACCGGGTCGCGGCACACCTCCCCGAGCAGGTCCCCGGAGTACCCGGCGCGGAGCAGGCCGTGCTCGGTCAGGATCTCCGCGAGCCCCCTGTCCACGCGCACGACACGACCGACCTCGGCATCCGCAGCGGCGGCGAACCGGGCCATCTGCGGGGTGTAGCCGATGGTCTCGAGCACGCTCGAAATGTATGTCGGGGCCGTCGGCGGCGCACCTGATTAACCCCGGCGCACTCAGCCGTGCTTCGTGGCGCCGCGTCCGGGGTCGCCCTCGTGCGCCTCCCCGTCCGCCTCCTCCTCGAGCTCCTCGAGCTCCTCGAGCGCCCGGATCGCCGCGTCGTGGTCGGCGGTCTCGTCGCTCTCCTCCAGCTCCTCCCCCACCGGCGCGAACCTGCGGTGCTCCTCCCGGTCGCGGCGCAGGCGCGGCAGCATCGCGGTGAGCCGCAGCCGCCGGACCAGCTCCATGCGCGCCCGTGCCGTCTCGGACTCGGGCCACACGCGGTCGAACGCGGCGTTGACCGCGGCGCCGATGAGCACCGCGATGGAGAGCAGGTAGAGCCACAGCAGCACCGCAATCGGCGCGGCGAGCGGGCCGTAGATCGAGGTCGACTCCCCCGCCGTGGTGCTCAGCACCCAGCGGAGCAGGAACGAGCCGAGCACCCAGAAGACCAGCGTGAGGGTGGCCCCGGGGAGGTTGTAGCGCCACGACGTCCGCACCGGCACCGACACGTGGTAGAGCGTGGCCAGGAACGTGATGGAGAGGACCGCGACCGCCGGCCAGTAGAGGGCGTTGACGAAGCCGAACTGGTCGGGCACGATGCGCTCCACCAGGGTGGGACCGGCGAGGACCAGCGGGATCGTGACGATGCCGGTGACCAGTCCGAGCACGTAGAGGACGAAGGACAGCATCCGGGTCTTGACGATGCCGCGCTGTCCGCCGAGGCCGTACATGATCGTGATCGTCTCGACGAAGACGTTGAGCGCCCGCGACCCCGACCACAGGGCCAGGACGAAGCCGATGGAGATGACGTCGTAGCGGCCGCCGCGGAAGACGTCGTTGAGCGTGGGCTCGACGATGCTGGTGACCGTGTCCTGCGTGAAGATCTGCGTCGACGCCTCGACGACGGCGCCGCGGATCTCGGCGCTGCGGGCGTCGCTGAAGCTCTCGAAGACGTAGCCGATCGAGCCGACGAGGGCGAAGATCAGCGGCGGCAGGGAGAGCAGCGCGAAGAAGGCCGCCTCGGCCGCCAGCCCCGTGACCCGGTTGCGGTAGCAGGTGCCGACGGTCGACACGAGCAGGCGCCAGGTGCTGTCCCGAGCCAGCGCCCAGCGGGAGGTTTCGGAGGCCCTCCGGCTCCCCGCGTCCCCTGACATGGAACTACGGTAACGACATGGCCATCGATAACCGGGTAGCAACGAACCAGGCCCCGCCGCTGGTGGGTCACAACGTCGTCCTCGCGGACCGGGCCCTCGTCGAGGCGGTCTCGCGCCACGGCTCCCCGCATGTGGTCGAGGACCTGGTCCCGCTCGGCGCCGAGGCGGGCACCGAGGAGGCCCGCGAGCACGGCCTCCTCGCCAACCGGTACCATCCCGAGCTCACCACCTTCGACCGGTACGGCAACCGCGTGGACGAGGTGCGGTTCCACCCCTCCTACCACTGGCTGATGGAACGCGCGGTGGGTCACGGCCTGCAGGCCGCCCCGTGGACCTCGGACTCCCCGCACGCCCACGTCCGACGAGCCGCAGGCTTCATGGCCTGGTCCCAGACGGAGCCCGGCCACGCCTGCCCGATCTCGATGACCTACGCCGCCGTACCCGCCCTGCGCGTCGACGACGCGATCGCCAAGGAGTGGACCCCGCTCCTCGCCGCCACGTCGTACGACTTCGGGGTCCGCCCGGTGTCGTCGAAGCGCGGTGCGCTGGCGGGCATGGGCATGACCGAGAAGCAGGGCGGCTCCGACGTCCGCACGAACGTGACCGAGGCACGGCCCACGTCGGTCGAGGGCGAGTACACCCTGCACGGTCACAAGTGGTTCACCTCCGCGCCCATGAACGACGTCTTCCTCGTGCTCGCGCAGGCGCCGGGTGGGCTCACCTGCTTCCTCGTGCCGCGGGTGCTGGCCGACGGCACGCGCAACCGGCTCGACGTCATGCGCCTCAAGGACAAGCTCGGAAACCGGTCCAACGCCTCCTCGGAGCTGGAGTTCCACGGCACCTGGGCACAGCGTCTCGGTGACGAGGGTCGCGGCGTGCGCACGATCATCGAGATGGTCGCCGCCACGCGGCTCGACACGGTCCTGGGCTCGACCTCGCTGATGCGCCGTGCCGTCGCCGAGGCCGCCTGGCACGTCGCCCACCGGTCGGCGTTCGGCGGCGTGCTGGCCGACAAGCCGCTGATGCAGAACGTCGTCGCCGACCTCGCCGTCGAGGCGGAGGCCGCGACCGCGCTGTCCATCCGGCTCGCGGCCGCGGTCGACCGGCGCGACGACGCGCACGAGGCGGCGTTCCGGCGGATCGCGCTGCCGCTGTCGAAGTTCTGGGTGTGCAAGCGGACACCGATGATGGTGGCCGAGGCGCTCGAGTGCCTCGGCGGGAACGGCTACGTGGAGGAGTCGGTCATGCCGCTGCTCTTCCGCGAGTCCCCGCTGAACTCCATCTGGGAGGGGTCGGGCAACGTCAACGCCCTCGACGTGCTCCGTGCCCTGTCCCGCGAGCCGGAGGCGCTCAACGCCTGGATCGTGGAGGTGGGCCGGGCCCGCGGCGCCGACGACCGACTCGACCGCGCCATCGACGGCGTCCTCGAACAGCTCGCCGACACCTCCGAACTCGAGCTGCGGGCCCGTCGCCTTGCCGGCCAGATGGCCGCGGTCCTGCAGGGCGCGCTGCTCGTGCAGCACGCGCCGTCGGCCGTCGCGGACGCGTTCTGCGCCACGCGGCTCGGGATGGAGTACGGCGGGACGATGGGCATGCTCCCACGCGGTATCGACCTCGCGTCGATCGTCCAGCGCACGACCCCCACCGTCTGACGGAGCGTCCTCACCAGGGCGCGCGCCAGCCCGCGAGATCGGCGCTCGGCGAGGTCCAGCGCATCGCGGCGGGCGGGCCCGCCTGCAGACGCCGGGCGACCCTGTCGCGGAACCGCACCATGCCGAGCCCGCCCGGGTCGGACTTCCAGCTCGACCACTCCTTGTGCCCGATGACGGACTTCTCGGTCCACCCGTGGTGGTCGCAGATGGCCGCCGCGAGCAGGACGAGCGACCGCCGTACCCGCGCCGTCGGCGCCACCGTTCCGCTGTAGAACGTCTCGACACCGTAGAAGTTGTCGTTGCCGTCCGTGGCCCCGGCAGACCCCGTGTGCTCGCGAGGCCGCGGCGGGCGGTCCACGTACGACTCCTCGATGACCGCACGCAGCACCCACGGGTCGCCACCACCAGCGTGGTTGGCACGACCGCAGGCGACCAGCCAGATCGTGCCGGCGTCGTCGCAACCGAAGTGCGCGAGCGGGCCGGGGAGGCTCCCGTGACCGTTGACGACCAGGCCCAGGTCGACCTCGTCGGACGCGTCGTCCCCGGTGTGGTGCAGGAGCAAACCGTGCACCGGCCCCCAGGCGCCGGCGTGGTTCCTGTTCCTCCTCCGCCAGCCCTCGACCTCTCGGTACGGCACCCGCCAGCGCTCCAGCGCCCGCACCGTCTCGTCCGCCGTCATCGGCTCCGCCATGGCGTCCCCTTCCCGTCAGCGCGACTTCCTCTTGCCCCAGTCGTTGCCTCCTCCGGTGGTCCTCTGTGCGTAGTGGATACCGAAGAAGGCGGTCATGATCGCGGCGATCGAGCTGGCGACTGCCGCCAACGCCGCGACCCCCGACTCGTCGTTCCAGCGGACGGCGACGACGAGGAAGGCCGTCAACAGGCCCGACAGGCCCATGAACACAGCCACCAGACCCGTGCGGAGGCTTCGGTCGTCCGGTGCCGGCCTGGTCTTGCTCCCCCCTGATGTCTTGCTGCCCCCTGATGTCTTCCTGCCCCCTGATGCAGACATGCGCGGTCCTTTCACGTGTGCGCGGGGATCCTGTGGGAGAACGGCGTCGCGTCGGGGGCCGGATTCCTAGGGTCTGTGAGGGTCCGGAAAGCGTCGGCTACCGCCGACGACGAGGCACTCACCCGCCTTGGGGGTCACCGGCTCGGGGGAAGGTCGGCGAGGCGAGGGAGGCGGCGTGGCCAAGGTCCACGCTGGAGGGGGTCCCCGTGCACTGTTCCTGCTGTTCTTTACTAGAGGATGCGCGCAGCGCCCATGTACCGACATAACCCGTCGTGCCCATCTTGGGTAGCACGCGAGGTTTTCGGGGGTGGCCCGGTCTCGTCATGACAAAAGCCCCGAAACGTCCCGGGCCGGGGCGGTGGTCAGCTGAGCTCGAGACCGGGGTACAGCGGGTGCTTGTCGAGCATCTCCGCCGACGCCGCCTTCGTGCGGTCGGCGACGCCGTCGGCCAGCGCGTAGCTGGCCTTGGACTGCTTGCCGTCCTTGGTCAGCTTGGCCTCGGTGTTCTCGAGCACGTCGACGATCAGCTCGGCGACCCGGTCGAACTCGTCGTGGCCGAAGCCGCGCGAGGTGAGCGCGGGCGTGCCGAGCCGGATGCCGGAGGTGTACCAGGCGCCGTTCGGGTCGCTGGGCACGGAGTTGCGGTTGGTCACCACGCCGGCGTCGAGGAGTGCGGACTCGGCCTGGCGGCCGGTGAGTCCGAAGCCGGTGACGTCGAGCAGCACGATGTGGTTGTCGGTGCCGCCGGTCACGAGCTTGCCGCCGCGCTTGAGGAAGCCGTCCGCGAGCGACTGGGCGTTGTCGGCGATGCTCTGGGCGTAGGAGGCGAAGGAGGGCCGGCGTGCCTCGGCCAGCGCGACCGCCTTGGCGGCCATGACGTGCGAGAGGGGCCCGCCGAGGACCATCGGACAGCCGCGGTCCACCGACGGGGCGTACTCCTCGGTGGCCAGGACCATGCCGCCCCGCGGACCGCGCAGGGACTTGTGCGTCGTGGTCGTGACGACCTGGGCGTGCGGCACCGGGTTCTCGTCGCCGGTGAAGACCTTGCCGGCCACCAGGCCCGCGAAGTGCGCCATGTCGACCATGAGCGTCGCGCCGACCTCGTCGGCAATATCACGCATCTTCGCGAAGTTCACGCGACGCGGGTAGGCGGAGTAGCCGGCGATCAGGATCAGCGGCTTGAACTCGCGTGCGGCCTCGGCGACCTTGTCGTAGTCGAGCAGGCCGGTCTCCGGGTCGGTGCCGTAGCTGCGCTGGTTGAACATCTTGCCGGAGATGTTGGGCCGGAAGCCGTGCGTCAGATGCCCGCCGGCATCGAGCGA
Source organism: Nocardioidaceae bacterium (assembly GCA_035762105.1). Lineage (GTDB taxonomy): Bacteria > Actinomycetota > Actinomycetes > Propionibacteriales > Nocardioidaceae > Nocardioides_C. Next base: position 6,951 of record DASTPU010000236.1, read on the forward strand.
CATGCCGAGCATCCGCTGGTTGCCGAACTCGTGACGCAGCGCCTCCCAGTCGGCCTCGGTGAGGTCGTTGACCGACTTGGCGCCGTACTTCTCCAGGCCGGGCGTCTCGACGCGGTGCGCGAGGATCGACCAGAACGCGACGAGGTTTGCGTCGATGCCCGAGTGCGGCTGCACGTACGCGTACTCGGCGCCGAAGAGCTCCCGGGCGTGCTCAGCCGCGATCGACTCGACGGTGTCGACGTTCTGGCAGCCGGCATAGAAACGGTGGCCGATCGTGCCCTCGGCGTACTTGTCGCTGAACCAGTTGCCCATGGTCAGCAGCACCGCCGGCGAGGCGTAGTTCTCGCTGGCGATCAGCTTCAGCGAAGAACGCTGGTCGGCGAGCTCGGCCTTGATCGCGTCCGCGATGCGGGGCTCGACCGAGGAGACGACCTCGAGGGCAGACTTGTAGGCGGCACTGGCGGTGGCGGCGAGCTCCCCACCGGTCGTGGAGGCGGAGATCCCTGCAGAGGTCGGCTCGGTCATGGGTCCCAGCCTAGTGACCGATGCGGGCTGTGCTGCGTCCGGGCGGTTACCGGTCGGACACAAGTCCGTGGCACCGGTCACACCGTCCGACTCAGCCCGCCGCACCCGTCTCACTTACCGGACTTCCGTCTCAGATAACAAGACAGCGGATTGTGGGACGCCCGTCCGGTAAGTGAGACTCCTCGCCATGATCACTGCTGGTACCGATATCCGCCTCGTGGCTCGTCGCCACGTGGACCTCGGTCGTACCCGCAGCATGGTGTGTATGCCTCAGCGCGCCGTCTGAACACTCCTCAGTCAGCCCGGCGCGCGGTCGCCGGCACACACATCTCGACAACGGCGTCGGGTGGTCGTCGACTCGTGCGTCTCTCATCCCCAGGAACGCATCTCATGACCTCGAGCAGCACCCCGCCGCACAAGCCCTCCGGCCCCGCGAAGCCCGCCCCGTCCGGCCCCGGCCGCAGTGGCCGCCCGCGGCCCCGCCGTGGCGAGGGTCAGTGGGCGCTCGGCTATCGCGAGCCGCTCAACGCCAACGAGCAGTTCAAGAAGGACGACGACCCCCTCAACGTCCGCGCCCGGATCGAGAACATCTACTCCCGCCGCGGTTTCGACTCGATCGATCCCAACGACCTGCGCGGCCGCTTCCGCTGGTGGGGCCTCTACACGCAGCGCAAGCCCGGCTTCGACGGCGGCAGGACCGCCGCGCTGGAGCCGCACGAGCTCGACGACCGGTACTTCATGCTGCGGATCCGCACCGACGGCGCGCTGCTCGGCCCCGCCCAGCTGCGGGCGCTCGGTTCGGCCTCCACCGACTTCGCCCGGGACACCGCCGACATCACCGACCGCCAGAACATCCAGCTCCACTGGGTCCAGGTCGAGGACGTGCCGACGATCTGGGAGCGGCTCGAGGCCGTGGGCCTGGAGACCCAGGAGGCCTGCGGCGACTCCCCCCGGCCGTTCCTCGGCTCGCCGGTCGCCGGCGTCTCCGCCGACGAGATCATCGACGGCACGCCTGCCCTGCAGGAGATCAAGCGTCGCTTCATCGGCAACCCGGCCTTCTCCAACCTCCCCCGGAAGTTCAAGACCGCCGTCACCGGCCACCCGAGCCACGACGTCGCACCCGAGGTGAACGACGTCGCCTTCGTCGGCACCGTCCACCCCGAGCACGGCCCCGGCTTCGACCTCTGGGTCGGCGGGGGCCTGTCCACCAACCCGATGCTCGCCCAGAAGCTCGGCGTGTGGATCCCGCTCGAGGAGGTCGCCGAGGCCTGGGAGGCCGTGGCCGGCATCTTCCGCGACTACGGCTACCGCCGGCTCCGCAACCGGGCCCGTCTGAAGTTCCTCGTCGCCGACTGGGGCCTGGCGAAGTTCCGCGAGGTGCTCGAGACCGAGTACCTCGACCGCGAGCTCGTCGACTGCCCCTCCCCCGCGCCGACCCGGTACGCCGGTGACCACATCGGCGTGCACCGCCAGAAGGACGGCGCGTTCTACGTCGGCGCCGCCCCCACGGTCGGTCGCGTCTCCGGGACGTTGCTGACCCGCCTCGCGGACCTCGTCGAGGAGTACGACGCGGCGGGCGTGCGGCTCACGGCGTACCAGAAGCTCGTCGTGCTCGGGGTCGGCCCGGAGAGGGTCGACGGGTTCGTCGACGCGCTCGAAGGCATCGGTCTCACCGCACGCCCCAGCAACTGGCGCAAGAACACCATGGCGTGCACGGGCATCGAGTTCTGCAAGCTCGCCATCGTCGACACGAAGAACCGTGCCGCTGCGCTGGTCGACGAGCTCGAGCGCCGCTTCCCCGACCTCGACACGCCGATCACCGTGAACGTCAACGGCTGCCCCAACGCCTGCGCCCGCACCCAGGTCGCTGACATCGGCCTCAAGGGCCAGATCGTGCTCGACGAGGACGGCCGGCAGGTCGAGGGCTTCCAGGTGCACCTCGGCGGCGGGCTCGGTCTCGACCCGGCGTTCGGCAAGAAGCTCCGCGCTCACAAGGTCACCTCGGCCGGCCTCGACGACTACGTGACGGCCGTCGTCGAGGCCTACCTCGCCGACCGGACCGACGGCGAGTCGTTCCAGGCATGGGTGCTGCGGGCCGACGAGACGGTGCTGCGCGGCGAGGCCGTGGGGGTGACCGCATGAGCGAGCGCGCCGTACCCTTCCACTGCCCCTACTGCGCGAGCGAGGACCTCCGCCCGCACGAGACCGAGCAGGGCTCCCCGCACGGCGCCTGGGAGTGCCGGGCGTGCCTTCGCGCGTTCTCGCTGAGGATGCTCGGCCTGATCGCCCCACGAGGCGGTGCGTCGTGACCGCCGCGTCGACGATGGCCGCCCGCTCCTTCCGCGGCACCGCCACCGAGGGGCGCAGCCAGGGTGAGCTCCGGGACCTCGTCCGCCATGTCGGCGCCGAGCTCGAGCTCGCACCCGCCGAGGTGATCATCGAGTGGGCCGTGGCGACCTTCGGGGAGCGGTTCTGCATCACGTCGTCGATGGCGGACGCGGTGCTCGCGCACCTCGCGTCGCGGGTCGCGCCGGGAGTGGACGTGGTGTTCCTCGACACCGGCTACCACTTCCCGGAGACCATCGGCACCCGTGACGCGGTCGAGGCGACCCTGCCGGTCAACCTGATCACGATCACGCCCGTGCAGTCGGTCGCCGAGCAGGACGCGGCGTACGGCGAGGACCTGTACGCCCGCGACCCCGACCTGTGCTGCGCACTGCGCAAGGTGGCGCCGCTGCAGCGCTCGCTCGACCAGTACGACGCGTGGGCCACCGGTCTACGCCGGGCGGAGACCCGTAACCGGGTGATCGCACCCGTCGTTGGCTGGGACGAGAACAAGCAGAAGGTGAAGGTCTCGCCGCTCGCGCGATGGTCCGACGACGACGTCGACCGCTACATCGCCGAGAACGGTGTGCTCGTCAACCCCCTGCAGTACGACGGATACCCGTCCATCGGCTGCCGACCCTGCACCCGCCGGGTCGCCCCAGGGGAGGACAAGCGCAGCGGCCGCTGGGCCGACAGCAACAAGACCGAGTGCGGGATCCACCTATGAGCAGCGCCGCTCACCGCACGCAGGAACGTACCCACGAGAGGAGCCCCCGCTCATGACCGCACCCGCCCTGGTGGCTCTGGCACACGGAAGCCGCAACCCCCGATCCGCGGAGACGATCTCGGCCCTCGTCGGCGAGGTCCGCAAGATGCGGCCGGACCTGCGGATCGAGGCGGCCTTCCTCGAGCACTCCAAGCCGGCCTTCGGCACGGTCGTGGACAAGCTGGTCCGGGCCGGTTACGACGAGGTCGTGGTCGTTCCCCTGCTCCTCACCGAGGCCTACCACGCCCGCGTGGACGTGCCCGCGGCCATCGCGGCGGTCGAGGCGAAGCATCCCGACCTGAAGGTGCGCGCGAGCAGCATCCTCGGCCTGGAGGCGGTCTTCCTCGAGGTCCTCGACCGGCGCCTGCGCATGGCACTGAGGGAGGCCAGGGTCCGCGAGCTCGACGCCCTGGTCCTCGCCGCCGCAGGTTCCTCCGACGCGCTCGCCAACCAGGCGGTCGCCCGGCTCGCCCGGCTGTGGGGCGCCAAGCACAAGCTGCCCACGGTGGCGGCGTTCGCGTCGGCCGCTCCCCCGGCTACCGGCGAGGCGGTGCGCCAGTTCCGCGCGGAGGGCCGCCGCCACATCGCGGTCGGCTCGATGTTCCTCGCGCCAGGGACCCTGCCGGACCGGGCTGCGGAGCTCGCCCTCGAGGCGGGCGCGGTCGCCGTGTCGGCCCCGCTGGGTGCGGACACCGAGGTCGCCCGCACCATCCTCGCCCGCTACGCCGTCGGCGCCGTGGAGCTCGTGCCGGTCTGACCCCCGCCGGACGTCATGCACCGCGGTGGCTGCAACGCTCGCTGTAGGGCTCGGACCGTATGACGTCCTGCGGGGTGGGTAGTCTCTGACGCATGAGCCAGCACTTCGACGTCCTCGTTCTCGGCGCAGGCCCCGGTGGCTACGTCGCCGCCATCCGCGCCTCCCAGCTCGGCCTCAAGGTCGGTGTCGTGGAGAAGAAGTACTGGGGCGGTGTCTGCCTCAACGTGGGCTGCATCCCCTCGAAGGCTCTGCTGCGCAACGCCGAGCTGTCGCACATCCTCCAGCACGAGAAGGACCTCTTCGGCATCGAGGGCGACGCGACGATGTCGTTCAAGACGACGCACGCGCGCAGCCGCAGCGTCTCGGACAGCATCGTCAAGGGCGTCCACTTCCTGATGAAGAAGAACAAGATCGCCGAGATCCACGGCTGGGGCACGCTCACCGGCCCGAAGGCGGTCGACGTCGAGGACGACAACGGCAACGTCGAGAGCTACACCTGCGACAACCTGATCATCGCCGCCGGCGCCACCACCCGGCTGATCCCTGGGACCGAGCTCTCCGAGCGTGTGGTGACCTACGAGGAGCAGATCCTCACCGACCAGCTCCCGGGCAGCATCGTGATCGCCGGCTCGGGTGCGATCGGCGTCGAGTTCGCCTACGTGATGAAGAACTTCGGTGTCGACGTGACGATCGTCGAGTTCCTCGACCGGATGGTGCCGACCGAGGACGCCGACATCTCCAAGGAGCTCCTCAAGCACTACAAGAAGCTCGGCGTGAACGTCATGCTCTCCACCAAGGTCGAGAGCATCGACGACTCCGGCGACAAGGTGAAGGTCACCGTCTCCAAGGACGGCGAGCAGCAGGTCATCGAGACCGACAAGGTGCTCCAGGCGATCGGCTTCGCGCCGCGGCTCGACGGGTACGGTCTCGACAACACCGGCGTGAAGGTCACCGACCGCGGCGCGATCGAGGTCGACGAGCGTGGTCGCACCAACGTCGAGGGCGTGTGGGCGATCGGCGACGTCACCGGCAAGCTCATGCTGGCCCACACCGCCGAGGCGATGGGCATCGTGGCCGCCGAGACGATCGCGGGTGCGGAGACGATGGAGATCGAGTTCGACATGATCCCGCGTGCGACGTACTGCCAGCCGCAGGTCGCCTCCTTCGGCTACAGCGAGGAGCAGGCCAAGGAGAAGGGGTACGACGTCAAGGTCGCGAAGTTCCCGTTCTCGGCCAACGGCAAGGCCAAGGGCCTGGGCGACACCACGGGCTTCGTCAAGGTCGTCGCGGACGCGAAGTACAACGAGATCCTCGGGGCCCACATGATCGGCCCCGACGTCACCGAGCTGCTGCCGGCGCTCACGCTCGCGCAGCGCTGGGACCTCACCGCCGACGAGATGGCCCGCAACGTCTTCGCGCACCCGACCCTGAGCGAGGCCGTCAAGGAAGCGGTCGAGGGCATCGCCGGTCACATGATCCACATGTGACCCGTCGGCTACTCCATGCCGAGCAGGTGACCGACGGCTGACGCCAGCATCAGGAACGTGATGAAGCCGGCGACGGTCGCGCTGACCACCATGGCCACACGCCCGGCGAACCTTCCGGCTCGTGCCGCACGGCGGCCGAGCACGACGGCCGTGACCGCGAAGGCGTCGACGACCATCACGAAGACGGCGAGCACTCCGAGCGCCGCCAGGAACGATGCGCCCTCCAGGTCGAGGCCGACCGCCTCGAAGACCGACGGCATGACGGGCATGAGCGCGATCAGGCCGACCACCACGCCCGTCGCCACCCAGGCGATCGTGAGATCACGGCGGGCATCGTGGGTGGGCCGAAGGACCGACATGACACACCTCCTCTACTTCACTCTGGGTGCGCGCGGCTGAGGCGACCAGGGTCGAAGCGCCCGACTCCGCGGATCTGCCGCGGCATCGGCGCACGGCTGGTCCGGCCGCCGGAGCCGCGCCCACGGGGTCCGGTCAGCGGACGAGACGGTCGAGCAGGTGCTCGAGCTCGCCTGCAGGGTCGCTGGTGATCCCGCCGTGGATCGGCCCGGGCTGTACGACGGTCGAGCGCGGCGCGCTGACGAAGCCGAACCGGGTGCCCAGCGGGGACCGGCCGGCGGCGCCGGCTGACTCGTCGCCACGGCACACCGCCTCGACGGTCGCCAACGCGGACGTGACGCCCTCGAGGTCGAGGTCGGGCGTGAGCGCCGAGAGGCGGTCCCGGTCGACGTGGCAACGCGCCCGCAGGAACTCCGCCTGCTGGCAGTAGAGAACCACACCGACGTTGACGAACTCCTCACGGTCGACGCGAGGCACGCAGCGCAGCACGACGTACTGGAAGCCCATGCCGCTCATGCCGCGGTCACCCTCGGCAGCCAGGTCCGCTCCCCCGCGAGGCGGGCGAGCAGGAAGGCGACGTACGCGTCGCGTACCTCGGACACACCCGACGCCCCCGGCGGCACCTCGAGCCACTCATCGGGGACCTGGTCGACCACCTCACGGAGCACATCGGCGGTGACCAGCGGGCCGAGCTCGTCGTCCGCGGCAGGCACACCGTCGAGGTAGGCGGCGAGCACGTGGTCGGAGGCGTCGTACGGCTGCCGCGCGAAGCGCTCGGGGCTGCCGATCCCGCCGGACCAGCTGTGGTGGAAGTACAGGCAGGCGCCGTGGTCTATCGCCCACAGCTCCTTGTGCCACACGAGGAGGTTGGGGTTGCGCCAGCTGCGGTCGACGTTCGCGGTGAGCGCGTCCAGCCAGATGATCCGGGCTGCCGCCAGCGGGTCAGGTGAGCACCCGGAGTCGAATCCGAAGGAGCCGGGCAGGAAGTCCACACCGAGGTTGAGACCGACGCTCGCGGTGAGCAGGTCCTGCACCTCCTCGTCGGCCTCGTACTTCCCGATCGCCGGCTCGAGCTCGATCGCGACGAGGTCGGGGGTCTTGATCCCGACGCGACGGGCCAGCTCCCCGACCACGACCTCTGCGACCAGCACGCGTAGCCCCTGTCCCGCTCCGCGGAACTTGCACACGTAGGTACCCAGGTCGTCGGCCTCGACGATGCCGGGGAGGGACCCGCCCTCGCGCAGCGGCGCGACGTAGCGGGTCGCGGACACGGTGGGGAGCACGCGGACAACCTACCGGTCAGCTCTCGAAGCCCTCCTCGAGGAGCCGCCGCCGCTGCTCCTCGACGTCGAACTCGGCCTCGGGCCAGCTCAGGCCGAGACCCTGGAGCGTCTCGAGGAGCAGCTGGCCGACCGCCCAGTTGCGGTACCACTTCTTGTCGCTCGGCACGATCAGCCACGGCGCCACCTCCGTGTTCGTGCGCTCGAGCGCGATCTCGTAGGCCTGCTGGTAGCTCGACCAGTACTGCCGCTCGTCCACGTCGCCGGGATTGAACTTCCAGTGCTTGGTCGAGTCGTCGAGGCGAGCCAGCAGGCGCTCCTTCTGCTCGTCGGCGGAGATGTGCAACATGCACTTGAGCACCGTCGTACCGGACTCGACCAGCTCGGCCTCGAACTGGTTGATCGCGTCGTACCGCCGCTCGATCTCCTCGATCGGCGCGAGCTCGCGGACGCGGCCGATGAGCACGTCCTCGTAGTGGGAGCGGTCGAAGATGCCGATCCGGCCGCCCGCCGGAAGCTCACGCCGGATCCGCCACAGGAAGTCGTGGGCCAGTTCCTCCTCGGTCGGCCTGCCGAACGCCTTGATGTGGACGCCCTGCGGGTCGAACAGCGCCACGGCGTGCCTCATCACGCCGCCCTTCCCGGCGGTGTCCATGCCCTGGAGGACGAGCAGCACCCGACGCGTGCCTCCGGTGCGCCCCTCGGCGAAGAGCATCTCCTGGAGCTCCGAGAGCTGGGGCTCGAGCGCGACCAGCGCCGCCTTCCCCTCACTCTTCCCGCCCTCGAACCCGGGCGTCGCGTCGGTCTCGTAGGCGGTGAGGTTCACGGGGCCCTTGGGCAGGGTCAGCAGCTCGGTGAGGCTCGGCGTCATGGCCCGATGATGCCCTACCGGACCGAAGTCACACCCCGCGGACCTTCGGACCCTGGCGCGCCTGGCGTGTCAGGGAGATTCTGGACGCATGGGAGCAGTACATCCCACGATGCGTCGCGAGCCACGTCTTCTGCCCGAGTCCGGCGCCGGCCGGTGGAGTGTCGGGCTCTTCGCCCTGGCCGTCGCGAGCTTCGCGTTCATGACCGTCGCGGTGGCCGCCGGTCAGCGGGGTGGCGAGCGCTTCAGCGACAACTGGCTGCTCGCGGTGCCGGCCCTGATGGCCGGCTTCGGCGCGGTGGCCGCCGGCGGGATCGGCGCCTACGCGATCGTGCGTCACCACGAGCACTCGCTGCTCGTCTACCTCAGCAGCGCGATGGGCCTGGTGGTGGTCGCGTTCGTGGTCGGCGAGGTGTTCGCGGTCCACTGAGCCCGTCGACAGCGCGGCCGCGCGCTCACTCCTCGAGGCCGACGCCCTCACGGGCCAGCGCGTCGAGACGGCTGATCGCCCGGTAGTACTTCTTTCGGTAGCCGCCCTCGAGCAGCTCCGGGGCGAAGATCTCGTCCATGCTCACCCCGCTCGCCACGACGGGCAGGTCGCGGTCGTACATCCGGTCGGCGAGCACGACGAGCCTCAGCGCGACCGCCTGGTCGGCGACGGTGTGGACGTCCTCGAGGCACGCGAGGCGCACGCCGTCGAGCAGGGCACCGTACTTCGAGGGGTGGACGGCGGCCAGGTGCTTGGTCAGGGCGCCGAAGTCGTCGAGGCTGGCCCCCTCCTCCTGCTCGGCACGGCGGCGGACCTCCTCGGCAGGCGACGCGTCAGGCGCCTTCGGCAGGCCCCGGTGCCGGTAGTCCTCGCCGTCGATCCGGACCGACTCGAAGGAGTCCGCGAGCCCCTGGATCTCCCGCATGAAGTCAGCGGTGGCGAAGCGGCCCTCGCCGAGCTTGCCGGGCAGGGTGTTCGACGTCGCGGCGAGCCGGACGCCTGCCTCGCGCAGGTTCCGCAGCAGCGTGGAGACCAGCACGGTGTCGCCGGGGTCGTCGAGCTCGAACTCGTCGACGCAGACCAGCCGGTACGACGAGAGCCCCGCGACCGCCTCGTGGAAGCCCAGGGCACCCACGAGGTGGGTCAGCTCGACGAAGGTGGCGAAGAGCTTGGGGCCCGGGGCCGCGTGCCACAGCGACGCGAGGAGGTGCGTCTTGCCGACGCCGTATCCGCCGTCGAGGTACACCCCGCCCGGGCCGGCCGGCTCGGACGCCTTGCGGAACAGCCCCTTCTTGCGCACCGGCTGCTGAAGCTGCTCGGCGAACGCGCGGAGCACGTCGACCGCCTCCTGCTGCGAGGGCTGGTCGGGGTCGGGCTTGTAGGAGTCGAAGCTGACGTCGGCGAACCGCGGCGGAGGCACCAGCTCGGACAGGAGCCGGTCCTTGGAGACGTGGGGGTTGCGGGAGGTCAGGCTGATCGGCACCGCCCCAGCCTACGAGGACGCGGCTACGCTGCCTGACATGCGTCTGCCCGTGATGCCACCTGTGCAACCGATGCTCGCCAAGTCCGTCAAGGGAGTCCCCGACCCCGCCAAGCACGAGGGTGGGCTGATGTTCGAGCCCAAGTGGGACGGCTTCCGCTGCATCGTCTTCCGCGACGGGGACGAGGTCGAGCTGGCCAGCCGCAACACCAAGCCGCTCACCCGGTACTTCCCCGAGGTCGTCGAGGCGGTGAAGCGGTCCCTTCCGGAGCGCTGCGTGGTGGACGGGGAGATCTTCGTCGCCATCGGCGAGCGGCTGGAGTTCGAGCGCCTCCAGGAGCGGATCCATCCCGCCGAGTCACGGATCCGGATGCTGGCGGAGAAGACGCCGGCGTCGTTCGTCGCCTTCGACCTCCTCGCGGTCGACGACGAGTCGCTGATGAAGGCGCCCTTCGAGGTACGACGTACCAGGCTGGAAGAGGCTCTCGCGGACGTGTCCGCACCCGTCTACCTCACCGCCACCACGACCGACGCGGACGAGGCGGCGGACTGGTTCTCCCACTTCGAGGGCGCCGGGCTCGACGGTGTCGTCGCCAAGCCCATGCGGTCGCCCTACCAGCCGAACGCCCGGACGATGTTCAAGGTCAAGCACGAGCGGACCGCAGACGTCGTGGTCGCGGGCTACCGGCTGCACAAGACGTCGACACCCGAGAACCCCTTGCTGGGCTCGCTCCTGCTCGGCCTGTACGACGCCGGCGGCACGTTGCAGCACGTAGGTGTCGCCGCCTCGTTCACCGCCAAGCGACGTGCCGAGCTCGTGGAGGAGCTCGCGCCGCTGGTCGTCGACCCGGCCGACCATCCCTGGGGCAGCTGGGCAGAGGCCGAGCACCACAACATCACCGGGAACCGGCTACCCGGTGCACAGAGCCGGTGGAGCTCGGGGAAGGACCTCTCCTTCGTGCCGCTCGACCCGAGGCTGGTGCTCGAGGTCGGCTACGACCACATGGAGGGCACGCGGTTCCGGCACACCGCACAGTTCAAGCGCTGGCGGACCGACCGCGACGCGCGGTCGTGCGGATATGAGCAGTTGGAGGAGCCGGTGAGCTACGACTTGGGTAAGGTCTTGACCGCCCGGTCTTCATGAGCTGAGACCTTCACGAGCGGAGGGCAAGACCCCATGACTGCTTCAGGATCCGAGCCGACCTACGACGTGGTGCTCCTCGTCGAGCAGCCGCTCTCGGAGCAGGACGCCCGTCAGGTCCGAGGTCTTCACGACGCGCTGGACGAGCACGTCCGCTACCACCTGCTGCTTCCCGTCGAGGACGCGGCGGCGCGGGTGGAGTCCGCGATGGGGTCGCTCGCCGCGAGCGAGGTGCTCGCCTCTCCCGCGCTCGTGATGAGCGAGGAGGATCTCGAGAACATCCAGCACGAGCTCCTCGACAACGCCCGGCGTGAGCTCTCCGCCAGCATCCAGCGGCTCACCGAGACCGGCGCCGACGCCGTCGGAGACATCGTCAGCATCGACCCGATCGACGCGCTGGCGGCAAAGGTCACCGCGGTCGACGGTCGTGAGGCGATCATCCTCACGCGGCCGCACGTCGTCGCCGAGTTCTTCCACATGGACTGGACCTCGCGCGCCCGCCGCAAGATCGGCGTGCCGGTCCTGCACCTGTTGGAGCACGAGACCTTCGACGAGCAGGCCGGCGGCGGCGAGGGCGTGACCGGCCTCTAGGCCCGGGGACCGCGTCCCGGCGGCGAGGCCGAGCGGCCTGCCGGGCGGCGAACGGCTACCAGTTGTGCGTCTGGCCGAGGTTGCGCGCGGACTCCTGGTCGAGCACGGCCCCCTCGCTCAGGCCGGCCCCGGACCGACCCGCGCGGTTGCGGTACCTGCGGTCGTAGAGCTTCGCGGCAAGGAAGATCAGAGCCACGGCGACGAGCACCCCGAGCCAGAAGAGCATGGTCCCCATGGGAGATCCCTTTCGTTCGCTGCTGGTCGCCCAACTCTCTCCTGCAACACAGGTCTCGCGCAAACCGGCTCGCGGCCGGCCGGGGCACCGGCACCCGGGTCCCACCTCGGGCCCGTCAATTCGACGTAGGACACCGTCCGTTCGAGGGATGCCACCCGCAGGTCCAGGAGCGCACGATCTGGATCAAGGGGCAGTCTGCTCCTTGCGAAGGGATCGGGGGTCGGGCCCATGCCACGTTCGAGTCTCTCGTCCGGCCGTACGGCGGCGGCACCACCATGTCCGTAGTGCACTGGCTGATCATCGGCGTCACGCTCTCGCTCTACACCGGCGCCTTCACCGCGGTCTCCATCCGGGCGCGTAGGCGCCGGCAGCCGCCCCTGCGTCGCTACTGCTGCGGCTGCGGCATGGAGCTGGTGCCCGGCCACGCCTGCGACGAGTGAGCGGGGGCGGCGCACGCGGCGCCCCGATCTCCTGCTCGCCGGTGCCCGGCGGGCTACCGCACCTGGGTGAATCTTGCCGCTTGCGTCGTCGTTCCGGGGCCGGCAGGGCCGCCCGAGCGTAGCGTCGAACGCATGGCCGGTCCGCGCGTCGCCTCTCCCGACCGTCCTGCCTCGGGGCCGGGCCTCCGCAGCCTCACCGTCAGGCGACCGGTAGCTGCCTTCATGGTCCTGGTGCTCGGCCTCGGAATCCCGATCTTCACCGTCCCGGCGGCCACCGGCCTGCCCGGCGAGCCCTTCAAGCTGTTCGTCACCTACGTCGTGCTGCTTGGTGCATCGCTTCTCGTCACCCGGGTCGCCGACGGACCGGGCGCCGTGCGCAGGCTCCTGGCGCGGATCCTCGCGTGGCGGTTCGGCGTCGGCCGCTGGGCGGTGATCCTGCTCGGGATGCCGGTTCTCACCTACGGACTGGCGGTCGTCAGCGGAACCTTCGAGCGTCCGGACTCCGGCTGGCTCACGGTCGTCGGGCTCTACCTGTTCAACACCCTGGTCTTCGGCACCCTGCTCCTCAACCTGTGGGAGGAGACCGCGTGGGGCGGCTTCGCACAGTCACGGCTGACCGCACGCCACGGCCTGCTGGTCGGCGCCGTGATCACCGCGGTGCCCTTCGCCGCGATCCACCTCCCTCTGTACTTCGCGAACGGCTGGACCTCCTCGGAGCTCGCCGTCAGCATCGCGGTGCTGCTCGGGCTCGCGCCGGTCTACCGCTACCTCCTCGGCATGCACCTGCTCGACACCGGAGGCAGCGTGCTGGCGGTCGGCCTCCAGCACTCGGCCTGGAACGCGTCCACGGACCTCGACGGCGTCCGCGGCGAGTGGCAGTCCCTCGCCGCCGTCGTCCTGCTCACGGTGCTGGTCGCCGTCTCCAGGCGGCTCTGGCACCCGGAGACACACGCCCTGGGGGTCGAGGCCGAGGAGGCGGAAGCCGCGAGCTGGGGTCCATGGGCTGACCGGTCCCGGGAACCCGGCGGGAGGCGACGCGGCTGACCGTTCCCCGGACCGGGTCACCCGGCCCTAGACTTCGAGACGTGGCCGTGAGGCTGGCGGACCTGCTCGCGGGGTTGTCCCGGCTCGCCGACATGGGCTTCGGGCTCCCCATCGGCGCTGCCCTCCGGTCCTGTGCCCTGGCGACCCGTCTGGGCCGGTCCGTGGACCTTTCGCAGGGCGAGATCCAGGCGGCCTTCTACACCGCGCTGCTGCACCACGCAGGATGCGCCGGGTACGCCCACGAGACCTCGCGGCTGTTCGGGGACGAGATCAACGCCAACCGGGCCGCCGCCCGGACCGACCCCGGGGCCGTGACTGACCTCTTCACGACCTTTCTGCCCAACCTCACCCGGGACCGGCCACCGGCTGCGCGGGCGAGGCTGGCCGTCACCGCCCTCGTCAAGGGCGGCCGCTGGGGCCAGGACTTCACCGTGTCGGCCTGCGAGGTGGGCCGCGACACCGCTCGGCGGCTGGGCCTGCCGGTGAACGTCCAGGAGAGCCTGTTCCACGTGTACGACATGTGGCATGCCAAGCCGCTCGGCGGGTCGCTCAGCGGCGAGGCCATTCCCGTCGCGGCGCGCATCGCGCGTCTTGCGGGTGTCGCCGTCCTCTTCGACGCCATCGGCGGGCCGGACCTGGCCGTCGAGGAGTTGCGACGCCGCAGCGGCGGCATGCTTGACCCGGAGCTGGTGGCGCGCTTCGTGGCGGACGCGAGCTCGCTGCTCGAAGCCGGCCGTGAGGCGGGGCCGAGCAGTCTGCTCGACCTGGAGCCGGGGCCACACGTGCTGGCGCCGGACCGGCGGCCGGTGGCCGAGGTCTTCGGTGACCTCGCCGACCTCAAGAGCCCCTACCTGCTCGGCCATTCACGGGCTGTCGCGGACCTTGCCGCCGGTGCCGCGCGGGTGCTGCGGATGCCGGAGGAGGATGCCTCCGACCTGGCGGTGGCCGGGCTCCTGCACGACACCGGCCGGGTGGCCGTCCCCGGCGTCGTGTGGGACAAGGCAGGACGGCTGGACGCGGACGGGTGGGAGCAGGTCCGGCTGCACCCCTACCACTCCGAACGCATCCTGGTGGGCTCGACCGAGCTGGCGCGACTGGCACCGCTCGTCGGGAGACACCACGAGCGCCTCGACGGCTCGGGCTACTACCGAGGTTGCCACGAGAGGGATCTCTCCATGCCGGCACGGGTCCTCGCCGCGGCCGACGCCTACCGGACGCTGCTGGAGCACCGGCCGCACCGAGAAGCCCTCACGCCGGACAGGGCGGAGAAGCGGGTCCTGGACGAGGCGGACCGGGGCAGGCTGGACGCTGATGCGGTCCGAGCGGTCCTGAGCGTCGCGGGACGCCCGGTCGCGCCACCGGTCACCCACCTCCCCGCCGGCCTCACCGAGCGCGAGGTCGAGGTCCTCGCCCTGGTGGCCCACGGGTGCAGCAACGCGGACATCGCTTCCCGGCTGGTGATCTCACCGAGGACCGCCGAGCACCATGTTCAACACATCTACACGAAGATCGGCGTGTCCGGTCGCGCCGCTGCCACGCTGTTCGCCGTCGAGCACCGGCTCGCGGGGTTGGATAGGTAGCCCCGGGACCGCCTTCGACCACACCACGTGTCGCGCGACCCGGCCTGATTGAGGTCAGGAACTGGCCGCAGTTCCTCCTAGGCTGCCGGAGGAGCGGCCCGGACCCGCCGGGCGGCCCGACACCAGGGAGAGGCACCATGGACTTCAGGATCGAGCTCGTCCCGCTGGCCGTGACGGACGTCGACAGGGCCGTCGAGTTCTACGGCAAGGACCTCGGTTGGAACGTCGACCACGACCGGACCGTGACTCCGGAGCTGCGTTTCGTGCAGGTCACCCCGCCCGGTTCGGCCTGCTCCGTCTGCTTCGGAACCGGCCTCGAGATGATGCCCGAGGGCTCCTCGCAGTTCATCCAGATCGTGGTCGAGAACGCGGACGAGGCATGCACCTACCTGCGCCGGCGCGGGGTGGAGTGCAGCGACGTCGACGACCAGCCGTGGGGACGGTTCGTCAGGTTCGACGACCCGGACGGCAACAGGTGGGCGCTGCAGCAGATCGTGGTGCCCTCCTGACGGTCAGCGTCCAGTGGGCTCAGCCGCCCCAGTTCGCGGCGTTCTTCTTGCTGGGCTGGACCCTGGGCGGTTCACCCGGCATCTTCGGGTAGTCCGGCGGGTAGGGCATCTCGCCGAGCCCCTGCTCCGCGTCGCGCGCGTACATCTCGAGCAGCGGGTCGAGCGAGTAGGCCTCGTCATCGATCCCCTCGTGCAGGTCGCCGAGCTCGGCGAACCGGGCAGGCACCGTGTGCAGGTTGAACATCCTGGGGTCGACGTCGGGCAGCTCCTCCCAGGTCACCGGCGTCGAAACCGGAGCACCCGGGATCGGCCTGAGGCTGTAGGCGCTGGCGATGGTGCGGTCGCGGGAGTTCTGGTTGTAGTCGACGAAGACGTTCTCGCCGCGTTCCTCCTTCCACCAGCTGGTCGTGACGCCGGTCGTACGGCGCTCGAGCTCGCGTCCGAAGGCGATGGCCGCATGGCGTACGTCGACGAAGTCCCAGCGCGGCTGGACCCGGACGTAGATGTGCACACCCCGGTTGCCGCTCGTCTTGGGGAAGCCGCGCATGCCGAGGTCCTCCAGCAGCTCGCGTGCGACGCCGGCCACCCGGGCCGCGTCGGCGAAGTCGGTGCCGGGCTGCGGGTCGAGGTCGATGCGCATCTCGTCGGGGTGGTCGGCGTCGTCGCGCCGCACCGGCCAGGGATGGAAGGTGAGCGTGCCCATCTGCGCGGCCCAGGCCACGACGGCCGGCTCGGTCGGGCAGACCTCGTCCGCCGTACGCCCGGAGGGGAAGGTGATCCTGGCGGTCTCGACGTACTCCGGAGCCCCCTTGGGCACCCGCTTCTGGTAGAACGCATCCCCGACGTCGCCCGACCTCGTGGAGAGCTTGACTCCCTCGTAGACGCCCTTCGGCCACCGCTCCAGCGTCGTGGGCCGGTGGTCGAGGGCACGCATGACTCCGGGCGCCACCGCGAGGTAGTACTCGACGACCATGAGCTTGGTGACCTCAGGCGTCGTGTCCGTCGCGGGGTAGATCACCCGGTCCGGGTTGGTCACGCGCACTGCGCGTCCTGCGGCGTCGACTTCGGTCGCGGGGCTGGCCATGGGCCCCAATCTAGGCGGTGGGGCGCTCCTCGAGCGTGAGGCTGATCGAGTTGATGCAGTAGCGCTGGTCCGTGGGGGTCTGGTAGCCCTCGCCCTCGAAGACGTGGCCGAGGTGGGACCCACAGCTCGCGCACCGGACCTCGACGCGCTTCATGCCGAGGGTGTTGTCCTCGATGTACTCGACGCGGTCCTCCGCGAGCGGGGCATAGAACGACGGCCACCCGCAGTGCGACTCGAACTTGGTGTCGGACTCGAACAGCTCGGCCCGGCAGGCGCGGCAGCGGTACACACCCACGGTCTTCGCGTCGGTGTACTCCCCCGTGAACGGACGCTCCGTGCCGGCCTTCCGGAGCACCTGGTACTCCTCCGGGGACAGCTGCTCACGCCACTCCGCGTCGCTCTTCTCGACCTGGTAACCCATGCCCCAAACGATACTGAGCGCCGACAAGCAGGCCCGGCGCTCGGGTTCCGCGCTCAGGGCAGGGCTCGGTCAGGGCAGGTCGGTGACCAGCTCGGTGGGGGTACGGCGACGGCCGGTGTAGAACGGGACCTCCTCGCGAACGTGGCGCCGGGCGTCGGAGGCGCGGAGGTGACGCATCAGGTCCACGATCCGGAAGAGCTCGTCGGCCTCGAACGCCAGCATCCACTCGTAGTCACCGAGCGCGAACGACGCGACGGTGTTGGCGCGCACGTCGGGGTAGCCACGTGCCATCTGTCCGTGCTCGGCGAGCATCCGGCGACGCTCCTCGTCCTCGAGGAGGTACCACTCGTAGGACCGCACGAAGGGGTAGACGCAGACGTACTGCCTCGGCTCCTCGTCGGCGAGGAACGCCGGGATGTGGCTCTTGTTGAACTCCGCGGGGCGGTGCAGCGCCATCTGCGACCACACCGGGTCGAGCCGGCGGCCGAACGCCGTGCGGCGGAACCGGTGGTAGGCCTGCTGCAGGTCGTCCGAGCTCTCCGCGTGCCACCAGATCATCAGCTCCGCGTCGGCACGCAGGCCCGAGACGTCGTAGAGGCCACGGATCCGGACATCGGCCGCCTCGAGCTCCTCGAAGAGCTTCTCCACCTCGTTGGCCTCGGTCGCCCGGTCGCCGTCACCGATCAGGTCGCGCAGGTGGAACACCGACCACATGGTGTAGCGGATGGTGTCGTTGAGGTCCTTGGCGACCTTGCCCTGGTTGGGACGCTTGGCGGCAGCTTCAGTCATGGTTCCATTCTCCCTCTGCGGACAACGAGTCGAGGATCTGGGTGGCGGCGAGCTCGGCGGAGGCGATGCAGGCGGGGATGCCGAGGCCGTCGTACGCCGCCCCGCACAGCGCGAGCGCGCCGACCTTGCCGACAGCCAGGCGCACCTGCCGCACGCGGTCCACATGGCCGACGACGTACTGCGGGAGCCCGCCGCCCCACCGCTGCACGTGCCAGTCGACGGGCCGCACGGACAGACCGACCGCGTCGCAGAGGTCCTGCAGGGCCACCTCCACGAGCTGCTCGTCGTCGACCTGGAGCGCCCGCTCCTCGCGGTGCCTGCCGATCGAGCAGCGCATGACCAGGAGGTCCTCGCCGTCGTCCACCCCGCGGCCGGCGTCGGCGACCCAGTCCCACTTGGCGAACGAGTACGTCGCGCCCTTCACCGCGCGACCGTCCACGGGCGGCACGAGGAAGCCCGAGCCACTCGTGTCGGGGAAGTCGCGGCGCCGGAAGGCGAGCGTCACGATCGCCATGGACGCGTACTCGACCTGGGCCAGCTCGAGTGCAGCATCGGGTGCGACGTCGCTGAGCAGGCGGGCGGTCGCCGGCGCGGGCGTCGCCAGCACCACGGCGTCGGCCTGGAGCACCTCGGGGTCGTGCGCGGAGCCGACGACGAGGTTCCAGCCACCGCCGGGGCGCCGGGCGAGGTCGCGCACGGTCGCGCTGGTGCGTACGTCGATGTCGTAGTGGTCCGCGATGGCCTGCGGCAGCTGGCCGACTCCCCCGACGAGCCCGGCGAACACGGGTACGTCGGACGTGGCCGCCGTCGCCTGGGCCGCGGCCCGGAGCATGGACCTGTCGCGGTCGAGCAGCGCGACCACCTGGGGCACGGTGGCCCTGGCGGAGAGCTCGCGGGCGTGACCGGCGTACACCCCGCCGAGCAGCGGCTCCACGAGCCGGTCGACCACCTCGCGACCGAACCGCTCCTCGATCAGCCAGCCGACGCTGACGTCGCTCTCACCGATGCGGGTGGCGGGGAGGACCGCGTCGAGGGCAGCCCGCGCCAGGCCCGCCTTGGAGATGACCCGGCTCTCGGCCAGTGCTCGCGCGTCAACCGGGACGCCCATGAGGGTGCGCGGCATCGGGAGCATCTCACCCCGGGTCCAGAGGTTCGCGCTGATCGTGGCGGGGTGGACGAGCCTGTCGGCGAGCCCGACCTCGCGGGCCAGGGACGTCGCCTCCGGCCTGCGGTTCAGCATCGCCTCGGCGCCGACGTCGACGGTGATCCCGGCGACCTCGGCGCGCGCGAGCTTCCCGCCGATGGACGGGGAGCCTTCGAGGACGGTGACGCGCAGCCCCGGAGCCCGGCGCTTCAAGGACGCGGCCGCTGCGAGCCCGCTGATCCCGCCGCCGACGACGACGACGTGGAGCGGCTCGGGTTCGTCGCGGCGGGAGGTCACGCCTTACAGATTCCCAAACCCCACCGGGCATCTCCAACTCGGGGGGAACCTGCGACGGGTGGGGCGCGTCACACCTGCATCGGGCGCAGGGGCACCGGTACCGGAGGAGGAGTCATGTGGAGCACTCGACAGTCGAAGATGCGGGTCATACCGGTCGCCGCGGCGCTGGCCCTCGTCACGGCCGTCGTCGCCGGATGCAGCGGCGGCAGCGACGGCGGGATGAGCGCTGACTCGGCCGGTGTGGAGGCGGAAGGCGCCGTCACCAGCGACCGCGGCGGCGTGCCCGCGCCGGCGGCAGGTGCCCCTCCCGGCCAGCGTGAGGCCGGGCCCGCGAACCGCCCCTTCGTGCAGACCAGGGCGGTGATCCGGACGGGCGAGATCTCGCTGGTGACCAAGGAGATGAACCGCGCCCGCGACGAGATCGACCGCCTGCTCGGCACGCACGGCGGCTACCTCGCCAGCGAGGACACCTTCAACGACCGGGACGGCCGCCCGGAGCGGTCGGTGCTGGTGCTGCGCGTGCCCGAGCCGTCCTTCGCCACCGTGATGGACGAGCTCTCCGGGATCGGGCGCACCGAGCGCGCCGACCGGAGCTCGGAGGACGTGACCACGAAGGTCATCGACGTGGACACGCGCGTCGCGACCCAGGAGGCGAGCCTGGCCCGGCTCCAGCGGTTCCTCAGTCAGGCCACGAACGTCGAGGACATGATCCGCATCGAGTCCGAGATCGCCAGCCGTCAGGCGGCGTTGGAGTCGTTGAAGGCGCAGCAGAAGTACCTCGCCGACCAGACGTCCATGTCGACGGTCACCGTCCGGCTGCGGACGCCTGCCGCTCCCCCGCCGCCCCCGCCCGCCCAGGAGGCCGGCTTCCTCGTCGGCCTCGCCGACGGCTGGTCGGCGCTGAAGGCCGTCCTGGTCGGTGCCGCGACCGTGGCCGGTGCCGTGCTGCCCTTCCTCGTCACGCTCGCCCTGCTCGTCGTACCCCTGTGGCTTCTGGCGCGAGCAACGTCTCGACGGCGCCGCGGGTCGGTCCCCGTGGAGTCGCCCGCCGCCGACGCCGGCTGACCGCCACCGGCGCCGAGCCCGGGCTATCGGGCGGCTACCGGGCGGAGTGCTCGTGGACGAACTCGGTGAGCCGGGCGAGCTGGTCGGGGTCGGTGGACGGCATGACGCCGTGCCCCAGGTTGAAGATGTGGCCCGGCGCGGCGCGGCCGGCGTCGAGCACCTCGGCGGCGCGCGACAGCAGCAGCTCGGTGGGCGCGAACACGAGCGACGGGTCGAGGTTGCCCTGCACCACACGACCGCCGATGCGCTCGATACCGGCGGCGAGGGGCACCCGCCAGTCGATGCCCACCACGTCCGCACCCGCCTCGCCCATCAGGCCCAGCAGCTCGCCGGTGCCCACACCGAAGTGGATCCGCGGCACGCCGAGGGTGCCGGCGTGGGCCAGCACCGTGGAGGAGTACGGCATCACGTAGCGCTGGTAGTCGGCGGGGGACATGGCGCCGGCCCAGGAGTCGAAGAGCTGTACGGCGGACGCGCCGGCGTCGACCTGGACCTCCAGGTACGCCGCGCTGATTCCCGCGATCTTCCTCATCAGCGCGTCCCACACCTCGGGGGCACCGAACATCATCGCCTTGGTCTTGGCGTGCTCCTTCGAAGGCCCGCCCTCGACGAGGTACGACGCAACGGTGAACGGGGCTCCCGCGAAGCCGATGAGCGGCGTGGCTCCCAGCTCGCCGACCAGCGCCTGCACCGACTCGGTGATGAAGCCGACGTGCGACGGCGTCAGGTCGGGGATCGCCTCGACGTCGGCCAGCGTGGAGACCGGCTCGGCGACGACGGGACCGACCCCGGGGACGATGTCCAGGTCGACGCCGACGGCCTTGAGCGGCAGCACGATGTCGGAGAAGAAGATGGCCGCGTCCACGCCGTACCGCCGCACCGGCTGCATCGTGATCTCGACCACGAGGTCCGGGCGCATGCACGACTCGAGCATCGGCACGCCCTCGCGGATCTTGCGGTACTCCGGCAGCGAGCGGCCCGCCTGCCGCATGAACCACACGGGCGTGAAGGGCACGTCCTCCCCTCGGGCGGCGCGGAGGAAGGCGGAGTCGTGGACGGCGGGGTTCGTCGTGGAGGCTGCAGGCACGCGTTCATCTTCGCAGGTCAGGCGGCGCGTCGGCGGTTCGGCCGGGGTGATCCGGCTTACCATGACCGCATGGCCGCACGACAAGAGCCCCGTGTGGAGGCACCGGCGACGCCTGAGGAGTTCCTCACGGCGGTTGCCCGGATGCACGCCGCGCGGCTGCGACCCGAGATCTTCTGCGAGGAGATGCCGGCCCCGCAGCGCATCGCTCCCTACGCATCTGCTCTGTCCGCGGACGTCACCGTCGACGGCGAGGACGTCGGCACCGGCCGGCTCGTGCTGCTGCACGACCCGGCGGGCAACGACGCCTGGGAGGGCACGTTCCGCTGCGTGGCCTACGCCCGCGCCGAGATCGACCCGGAGATGGCCAACGACCCGCTCCTCGGCGAGGTCGGCTGGTCCTGGCTCACCGAGGCCCTGCAGGCGCACGGCGCGGAGTACGCCGCGCCCTCCGGCACGGTCACCAAGGTCTCGTCCGAGAGCTTCGGGAGCATGGCCGACGAGGAGCCGACCGCCCAGCTCGAGATCCGGGCGTCCTGGACGCCGGTGGGGGACGTCGCCGACCACGTCGAGGCGTGGGGTGAGCTGCTGTGCACCGCCGCCGGTCTGCCGCCGGTCCCCGAGGGCGTGGCCCCGCTGCCGAGCCGCCGAGGGCAGCGCGGCCGTAGCTGATGGCTTCCACCCCACCGTCCCACCCGTCCGACCCGGGAACCTCCGCGGAGCAGAAGACGGCTGAGGAGCCCCACGTCCCCCTCCTCGAGCTGCGCGACGGGCTTCCCCCCGTGGTCGACACCGGGGCCGCGCTCGACGAGGTCGCGGCGGCGATCCGCTCCGGCACCGGCCCCGTCGCCGTCGACGCCGAGCGCGCCTCGGGCTACCGCTACTCCGCCCGCGCCTACCTGATCCAGCTGCGTCGCGAGGGCTCGGGCTCCGCGCTCGTCGACCCGATCCCGTTCGGCGACATGACCTCACTCAACGACGCGATCGGCGACGCCGAGTGGATCCTGCACGCGGCCACCCAGGACCTGCCCTGCCTCACCGAGCTCGGCATGCAGCCCGCGTCGCTGTTCGACACCGAGCTGGCCGGCCGGCTGCTCGGGTACCCACGCGTCGGCCTGGCCACCCTGGTCGAGACGATCGTCGGCCGGCGGATGCGCAAGGAGCACTCCGCGGTGGACTGGTCGACCCGGCCGCTGCCCGAGCCGTGGCTGGAGTACGCCGCGCTCGACGTCGAGGTGCTGATCGAGCTCCGCGACGCGCTCGAGGAGGAGCTCGAGCGGTCCGGCAAGGCCGAGTGGGCGCGCCAGGAGTTCGACTACCTCGTCAACGCGATCCCCAAGGGACCCCGCCAGGACCCCTGGCGGCGTACCTCCGGCATGCACCGCGCCCGCGGCCGCCGCGCGCTCGCCGCGGTCAAGGAGCTGTGGGAGGCCCGGGACGCGATCGCCGCCCAGCGCGACGTGACGCCGGGGCGGATCATCCCCGACTCCGCGATCGTGGAGGCGGCCAACGCCCTCCCCCGCGACCGCGCCACGCTGCTGGGTCTCAAGGGCTTCAAGGGCCGCGGCGCGCAGCGCTACGCCGGCCGCTGGGTCGAGGCGATCCGCACCGCACGCGAGCTGCCCGACGACGAGCTGCCCCCGTTGGCCGCCCGGTACGACGGACCGCCGCCTCCTCGGTCCTGGGCCGACCGTGACCCCGTGGCGGCGGCGCGACTCGGCACCGCCCGCACCGAGCTCGCCGCGCTGGCCCACGACCTCAACCTGCCGGTCGAGAACCTCATGACGCCCGACTTCGTCCGACGCCTCATGTGGGAGCCGCCGGAGGTCGGGGAGCACGAGCTGCCCGACGCGCTCGCCGACAGGCTTCGTGACCTCGGCGCCCGTGAGTGGCAGGTCGAGCTGACCAACGAGATCCTCATCCGGGCCGTGGTGACGGCACCGGACAAGGCGGCATCCGGCGAGGAGGAGCCCGCCCCCACCGCCGAGGACGAGGAGTGACCGCCCGGGTCACACGAACCTGAGCACGACGTCGCACCGGGCGCCGTCCGGGGCCGGTGCCGGCTCGGGCTCCATGGTCGCGACGGTGTCCCGCGACCCGGGCTCACTCCTCTGCGGCGTCCTCGGGCGCGAGCACCTCCACGGACTCCGCGTCGATGTCGGTGAGCATGGTGTCGAGGTCGATCACGGGCGCATAGAACATCCGGTCCAGGTCGGGTGCGACCTGCTCGGTGAGCTCGGGCCAGTCCGGGTGGTACGGCAGCGACTGCGCCCGGCGGACGCCCTCGTTGAAGATGAAGGAGCTGGCCGGCTGCTGGGACTCCTGCATGAAGACCGCGGAGTTGGCGACCTCGAGGTTCGACGGCACGACGTACCCGTCCTGGGTGGTGATCGACGCGCCGCCCTTGCTGACCGCGAACGCCAGGAGGTCACCGGCGGCCTCGACCTCCTCGGTCGCCGACGAGATGCAGTAGCCGGTCATGTCGGCGACGGTGCGGAACCGCCCGAGGCTCGGGAGCGGCATCACGTCGAAGCGCAGGTCGGCGGCCTCACGGAAGACGGGGGTGAGCGCGCGGGTGCCGAGGATCATGCCGAGCTTGCCGCGGGTGAACCGGTCGACCGCGTCCTGCTTCTCGAGCTCCGCGCCGGTGGGCGTGACGTCGGGGTCCCGCACCAGGGCGAGGACCTGCTCGAGCGCCTCACGGGAGTCCCCGGCGGACAGCGTCAGCGTGGTGGGTGCCTGCGGGTCGTCGACGATGTCGCCGCCGGCGGACCAGACGAACGGCGCGAGCGAGGCCAGCGACGGCTCGATGTAGACCCCGCTCGCCGGGCCGCGCGACGCCTGGCGGGCGGCGGCCGTGAACATCTCCCAGGTCCAGCCGTCGAGAGCGTTCGGCGGGGGCTCCTCCTCGCCGCCGAGGCGGCCGAGGTCGACGAGATCCTGGTTGTAGTAGACGACCACCGGTGACACGTCGTGCGGCATGCACTGCAGCCGCGCGTCGGCGGCGAAGGCAGTCAGGCCGCCGCGCTGGTACCCGTCGCCGAAGTCGACCTGGCGTTCCTCGAGCATGGCGTCGACGGGCTCGACGAGCTCGTCCTCCACCAGCTGCGGCAGGTGGGTGTGGTCCATCAGGAAGACGTCCGGAGCGTCGGAGCCCCGGACCGCCTCGACGAGGGCCTCGGCGTCGTCGTAGGTCTCGAGCTCCACGGTGACGTGGGGGTACTCGTCGGTGAAGGCGTCCACCAGCGCGTCGTACGCCTCGAGGTAGCCCTCCTCGCCGTAGACGGCGAGCGAGATCGTGACCGGGTCGGGAGGCACCGAGCTGGACGTGACCGGGCTGGGCGACGGCGCGGTGTTGCGCTCGGGATCGGTCGTCGTGCACCCGGCCATGAGGGCGCACAGCACCGTGCCGCCCACCAGAGCCTTCGTGCGTCGACCAACGCCCACGCGCCGTACCACCTTCCTCGCCTCGTGCCTTGCTCACCGTACCGGCCGGTACCACGAGGTACGGCGGTGGCGCGGCGTGGCGCAGGGCACACCGGCAGCCGCCCGCCTACGGTTGACGGGCACCGCACGGACCGCGACTCGGGAGGACCACCCATGCTGCTTCGTCGCCGCCGTGTCACCGGCACGCTGGCCGTGTCGGCCCTGGCCCTGGTGGTGACCGGGTGCGGGTCGCAGCAGCCGGTCCGCAGCGCCACCGCGCCGAGCGGGACACCCTCCTCGGCCTCCCCCAGTGAGCCGTCCGGTGAGCCCTCCAGCGAGCCGTCCGGTGAGCCGTCCAGCGGCTCGGTCGCGCCGACCGGGCCCGCGTCCTCCTCCCCCGGGGAGTCGTCGGAGCCTGCTTCGCCGTCCACGCCGGCCGGGCCCAGGTCGCTGTCGGACCGCCTGCTCACCGCCGGGCAGATGCCCACCTTCAACGAGCTGTGGACCTGGAAGGTGGCGACGGAGCGCGACGAGGAGGGCGAGGAGCCGTTCGGCACCTGCCACGAGTTCGCGATGGCGTCGATCGGGGCGAGCAGGGTCGCGGTCCGGACCTTCAGCGGCAAGAGGTATCCCGACGACCCGGGAAGCGCGAGCCAGCTCGTCGCGGAGTTCCCCGACGGCATGACGGCCAAGCGGGCGTACGCCGTGCTGAGGTCCTGGCGCACGGACTGCGAGCAACGGCTCCGCGAGTACGACAGGAGGTCCGTCGCCGGCTTCGAGCCGGTCGAGGTCCGCGGCGGGGAGGGCGGCTGGTACCTGCTGATCTACGGCCCGCCCGAGGGGGGCCTCCCCGACGAGGGGTACTTCGACGCGCAGGGACTGGTCCGGGTCGGCAACCTGGTCTCGGTCCTCCAGATGCGTGGCATCGGCCAGGACTACAACTACCCCGCGGGCGAGGAGCCGATGGTCGGCGGCGTCGAGCGGGCCGCAGCCGAGCTCGGCTGAGTCACGACGCGTCGAGCCGGGCGAGCTCCTCCGGGCTCAGCACGAGGCCCACGGCGCCCGCCGAGTCCTGGACCGACTCGACCCGGCTGGCGCCGGGGATCGGGACCACGACCGGGGACTTCGACAGCTCCCACGCCAGCGCCACCTGCTGCGGTGACACCCCGTGGTCCGCGGCCACCTCGGCGAAGGCGTGGAACCTGTCCCCGAGCTCGCCTGCCTCGCTCATGCCGCCGAGCGGGCTCCACGGCAGGAAGGCGACGCCGAGCTCGGTGCACAGGTCGAGCTCGGGCTGGGAGCTGCGGAACCTCGGTGAGAACTCGTTCTGGACCGCGGCGAGCCCGTCGCCGAGGATCTCGTAGGCGAGCCGGATCTGCTCGAGGTCGGCGTTGGAGATGCCGGCCCAAACGATCAGGCCGTCGTCCAGCAGTGCCTTGAGCCCGCCCATCGTCTCGGCGTAGTCGACCTCCGGGTCGGGCCGGTGGTGCTGGTAGAGACCGATCGCCTCCACCCCGAGCCGGCGCAGCGACTCCTCGCAGGCGACCCGGAGGTACTCCGGACGGCCGTCGAGGTGCCACTCACGGCCGCGTCGGGTGTGACCGCCCTTGGTGGCCACCAGCACGTCCGCCCCGGCGCCGTACTCCTCGAGCGCCTTGGCGATCAGCTCCTCGTTGTGGCCGAAGCTCTCCTCGTCCCACGAGTAGGCGTCGGCGGTGTCGATCAGCGTGACGCCGGCCTCGAGTGCGGCGTGGATGGTCCGGATGCCGAGGCTCTCGTCGTTGTGCTCACGAACCGACATCGGCATGCCGCCGAGCCCGATCGCGCCTACGTGGTGGTCACCGATGCGTCGCTGGTCCATCCCCCAACCCTAGGTGGCGCTCTGGCAGCATCAACCTCGTGAGCGAGCTGAGCGACATCCTCGACCGTGCCTGGCGACACAGCAGGGTCTCGGTCCGCTCGCGTGTCGCGCGGGTGCGCTCGAAGTCGTGGCACATCGGCCAGGCCGCGGTGGCCGCGGCCCTGGCGTGGGTGATCGCCAAGGACGTGCTGGGCCACGACACCCCTTTCTTCGCGCCGATCGCAGCGGTGGTGAGCCTGGGCACGTCGTACGGCCAGCGGCTTCGCCGGGTCGCCGAGGTGACGGTGGGCGTGGCCGTCGGCGTGCTCGTCGCCGACCTCCTCGTCCTGTGGGTCGGCACCAGCTGGTGGTCGCTCGCCCTGGTCGTCGCGCTCGCCATGTCGGTCGCCCTGTTCCTCGACACCGGGGGCCTGCTGGTGACCCAGGCCGCGGTCCAGTCGATCATCGTCGTCACGCTGCTGCCACAGCCCGACCAGGCGCTGCTGCGCTGGACCGACGCGCTCGTCGGCGGTGCGGTCGCCCTGCTGGCCGCGGCGGTGGTGCCGGGTGCGCCGCTGCGCCGTCCCCGGGAGAGGGCGGCGGTCGTCGTACGCAAGATCGCGTCGTTGCTGCGGGCCGCTGCCGAGACCGCGGTCGACGGCGACCTGGACCGGGCGATGGACACCCTCGCCAACGCGCGCACCACCGAGTCGCTGATCCGAGAGCTGCAGGCCGCGGCCGACGAGGGGCTCTCGGTAGTGCGCTCCTCCCCGTTCGCGCGGCGACACCGGGGACAGGTGCGCCGCATGGTCGAGCTGGTGGAGCCGATGGACCGGGCGATGCGCAACACCCGCGTGCTCGTCCGCAGGGTGGCCGCGGCCCACTACCGCGGGGAGCTGCTCCCCGACAGCTACATCGCGCTGGTGGCCGAGCTCGCGGACGCCACCGACGAGATGGCCGCCGCGCTCGAGCGGGACGAGATGCCGAGCGGCGTGCGCGAGCACCTGCTCCGGCTCGGCGAGCGGAGCTCCGGGGTGGAGCGCTCGACCGACCTGTCCGCCGAGGTGGTGCTGGCCCAGATCCGGTCGATCGTCGTGGACCTGCTCCAGATCACCGGGCTCGGCGTGCTGGAGGCGACCGACGCGCTCCCGCCCATGAGGTGAGCCGGTCGTCGTAGTCTGGTCGGCGATGTCCGAGACACCACGTCGCCACCACCGCCCCGCGCTGCCGGGCGCGGCGCACTTCCACGCGATCCCCACGGACGACGACCCGGCGCTGCGGACCGAGGCCGCCGACCGCGCCGCGACCCTCCTCGTGCGCGGCGCCCGCGACCACGCCGACGAGGAGGTCGTCGAGCGGGTCGTGGCGCTCGCGGACACCGAGGGGCTGGAGACCCTGGCGGACCTGTGGTCCGGGTCCCCGGCCGACTCGCTGGCCGGGTGCCTGTGGCGCCTCTACCTGCTCCGGGCGTGGGTGTACGCCGACCCCGCTGCCGCGGCCGCCGAGTTCGACGAGGGCCGTCGGCACACGCCCGTGCACGAGGTGGTGGCCGGCGTCGTCGACCCGCCGGGACCCGACGAGGTCCGCCGGCTCGTCGACCAGGTGCTGCGCGGGGTCGCCCGCGGCGACTTCGCCGACACCCTCTACCGAGCCGCGGCGTTCGCCCGGGTCGTGTCGGCCGGAAGAGCCCACCGCGTCCACGACGACGCCCGCTCCACCTACGCCCACGACCTGTCCGCCGCGAAGCTCGCCACGATGGCCGAGCAGCTCGAGCACACGGCCCGGCTCGAGGTGGACGGGCAGCTTTTCTGAACGCATCGCCTGCTCCGGGACGCCCCCGCTTGTACAATCGAGCGTGTGCCGGGCCGCGGCAGCCCCGGGTCCCAAAACAAGCCGCTGCGAGCGGCCACGCGCCGTGAGGCGCTCCCGGTCCGGCATGCAAGACCACGAAGGCCCGCTGTCCTCGGACGGCGGGCCTTCGTGGTCGTCACACGACGTGGGCCGCGACCTCCGCGGCAAGGCGGGCGTTGGACCGGACCAGCGCGACGTTGGCCGCCAGGCTCGCCCCCCGGGTCTGCTCGTGGAACCACGCGAGCAGGAAGGGCGTCACGTCCTTGCCCCGCACCCCTGCCTTCTCGGCCGCGGCCATCCCGGACTCGAGAGTCTGCTGGTGCAGCACGTGGTCCATCTCGTCGGCGTCGTGGATCGGGTTCGCGACCACCATGCCCTGCCGCAGGCCCAGCGCGTCGCGAGCGCGCATCACCGCGGCCACCTCCGCCGGTCCCTCGACGCGCCACGGGACCGGGAGACCGGTGTCGCGGATGTAGAAGCCCGGGAACGTGTCGGTGCGGAAGCCCAGCACGGCGACCGACAGCGTCTCCAGCCGCTCCAGCGTCGCCGGCACGTCGAGGATCGACTTCACCCCGGCGCACACGACGGTCACCGGCACCGCGGCGATCGCCGCCAGGTCGGCCGACTCGTCCCAGGTGTCGCGGGCGCCGCGGTGGACTCCTCCGAGACCGCCGGTCGCGAACACCTTCACTCCCGCGAGATGGGCCAGGTAGGACGTCGAGGCGACCGTGGTCGCCCCCGTCGTACCGCGGGCGACGACGACCGGCAGGTCGCGGATGCTGGCCTTCACCACGTCCGCGCCCTCGGCCACCCGCAGCAGCTGGTCGTCGTCCAGGCCCACCCGGACGATCCCGTCGACGACGGCGATCGTGGCCGGCACCGCGCCGGCCGCGCGCACGTCCGCCTCGATCTCGCGGGCCGTCCGCGCGCTGGTCTCGTTCGGCAGGCCGTGGCTGATGATCGTGGACTCCAATGCCACCACGCCCGCACCGGATGCAATAGCGTCGGAGACCTCTTCGGACAGGCGGAGGGGAAGGTTCACCCCGGCATTGTGCCGGACGGTGCTGGACGGAATGGGGCAGTACGTGCTCGTCGCATGTCTCGGCGACATCATGCTCGACGTGATCGTCGACGTCCCCCAGGGACTCGTGCCCGACGACGACACCCCGGCGCACATCGAGTTCGCCGCCGGAGGCCAGGCCGCGAACGTGGCCGGGTGGGTGCAGGAGTACGGCGGACGTGCCCGCCTGTTCGGGCCACGGGCGGTCCAAGGCCCTGGGAAGTTCGTCGACGAGGCGCTCGAGGAGCAGGGGATCGAGGTGCACGGACCGGTGACGGGACGCGCCGGGACCGTGGTCTCGATGGTGTCCAAGGGCGGCCGCTCGCTGGCCTCGGACCCCGGCACGTCGTCGTGGCTGGAGGAGGTCCGGCCCGGTCCCTGGCTCCACGGCGCCGACTGGCTGTTCGTCTCCGGCTACGCGATCTTCCGTGCCCCACATCCGCAGGTTCTCGTCGAGCTCGCCGATGCCGCGCACCGTCAGGGAACCCGGGTCGCGGTGGACCTGTCCTCGGCGGCGCTGATCTACACCTACGGGGCCTCCCGGTTCCGGCGGGTGTGGCAGTCGATGCGCCCCGACGTCGTACTCGCCAACGAGCAGGAGTGGGCGGCCACCCAGGGGCACGGCGACGGGCCGGAGGTCCAGGGCTTCGGCGCCGGTGGCACCACCGTGCTCGTGCTGAAACGCGGTGAGAACGGCTGCTCCTTCGTCATCGACGGCGTGGAGGACCACAGGGACGCGCTGCCGGGGCCGGTGGTCGACGTCACCGGGGCAGGCGACGCGCTCGCGGCCGGGTTCCTCCTCGGGGGCCCGGACCTCGCGATGGAGATGGCCGCTCGCTGCATCGCGCAGGTCGGCGCCCAGCCGCACACCCTCCTGCCGGAGAACTCGTGAGCTCGCACGGCATCCGCGCCGCCGGCGTGAGCATCCCCGAGCACGAGCTGTCCTGGCGGTTCAGCCGGTCGTCCGGCCCGGGCGGCCAGTCGGTGAACACCACCGACAGCCGGGCCGAGCTCCTCTTCGACCTCGCCGGTTCCCCGTCGGTGCCGCAGCGGCTCCGCGAGCGGGCGCTCGCCCGCCTCTCCCACCGGCTGGTGGACGGCACGATCAGCGTCACCGCGTCGGAGTACCGCTCCCAGCTCCGCAACCGCGAGGCGGCCCGCGTCCGGCTGACCGAGCTGCTGGAACGAGCGTTCTCCCCGCCCGCTCCGAAGCGCCGTCCGACGAAGCCGACCCGCGGGTCGAAGGAGCGCCGGCTCGCCGGGAAGAAGCGGCGCAGCGACGTGAAGGCGATGCGACGACGCCCGGCCGACTGACGGCGACCTCCCGCTGCGCCGTACGACGGGCTGCCGGCGGCCCGTCGGACATGCAGCCGGCACGTCCGACGTACCGGCCCACACCCGGACCCACCGGGCGCGACCAGGCGCGACCCGCGATTGCATGCCCCAGGGACGCGTGCCCGGAGGACGTGCAGCTCCCCCGTCCAGCCGCCCGAAAACCGGCCCCGAACGTCAGAGCTGCACGTCGGCGACCACGCAGGCGTGGTCGGAGGGCCACAGGCCCGCCGCCGTGCGCTCCTCGGGCCGGTCGCCGACGACCCGGCAGCCGGTCACCTCGGCGTCCCGCGCCCAGACGTAGTCGATGCGGACGGCCAGGTTCGACTCGCCGGTGAGGTCGGCGCGCTGCCCGCAGGTGGGTCCCGGTCCTCCGTCGCCGGCGACGGCCCAGGCGTCGACGTACTCCGCCGGCATGCCGACCTTCGACGGCACCTCGTTGAAGTCGCCGACCACCACGACCGGAATGCCCGGCGAAGCGATGGCGGTGAGCAGCTCGTCGCGCTGCAGCGCTCGGACCCTGTCGTCCCAGGCCTCGTGGTGCGTGTTGACGAGGCGCACCGAGCGACCGTCGACCGCGAGGTCCACCCAGCCCCAGCTGCGCGCGATGTCGATCACGAGACCCGGCACCTTGGTGACCACGTCGAGGGTCGTGGAGAAGCGGCCGGTCCGCTCCGCCAGCACCCCGAGCCCGCTGGCACGTCGGACCAGTATCGCGTTGTGCCCGAGGACCGACATCGCCTCGCGCCCGGCGACGCTCGCACCGCCGCGGAAGCTCTCGGTGAGCGCGTGGACGTCGTACTCCGCGCCGGCCCGCGCGAGGGCGTCCAGCAGCTCACCGAGGAAGTCGAGCCACACCTCGTTGCGGCCCGGCTCGACCTCCCGGGACCAGCGGGCGACCTCCTGCAGGCCGACGACGTCGACCCCCTCCCGCACGAGGAGCCGGGCGATCGCCTCCGCCCGGCTCGGGAAGTCGGTGCCGAGCAGCTGTTCGAGGACACGGCCGGCCTGCGCCTCGAGCTCCTCGGCGTCGGCCACCGTGAACACCGTGGTCACGTCCGCACCCAGGTAGAGGTTGTACGTCGCGACGCGGATCGTCCTCACGCATGGCCCCTGAGCTTGCGCAGCGTGGCCTCGCCGGCGACGTCCCTGACGTAGTCCGGGTCGCCGCAGACGACGAGAACGTCGGTCGCCCGGGAGAGCCCGACGTAGAGCCGCTCCCGCGACCTGTCCCGCCGGTCCTGCTGGTTGAGGGCGAGCACCACGACCCGTCTCTCCAGGCCCTTGAAGCCGAGTACGTGGCCGTAGAACACCTCCTCCTTCTCCCAGTACGTCGCCCAGTAGCCGTCCTGGCCCAGGGTCTGCTGGAGGTGCTGCTGGTAGGGATGCCGTGACCCGACCGTCAGCAGCGCCACGTCCTCGCGCCGCCACGTGTCGAGGAGCGACTCGACCTGGTCGTCGGCGACCTCGACCGCGTCGGACCACGCACACTCGACGAAGGAGACCTCGGGCCCGTCACCGCCGACGGCCCGCATCCGGGTGGTGCCGAGGGACTGAAAGGTCTCCGCGATCTGCCGGGTGTTGCGGAGGTTCTGGTCGAGCAGCAGCGTCGGCATGGAGACCGGCGCGTCGCCGAACCGCGCGAAGACCCGTTGCCCCTCGTCGGAGAAGACGTAGACGCGGCCGGTCTCCGCGTCCTTCAACGCCGCCAGGAGCGCGGCCCACCAGGTCTCGGCGAAGTCCTGCACCTCGTCGACCACGACCGCGTCGTACCGGTGTCCCTGCGGGAGCCCGGCCGCCAGCGAGACCATCAGCTCGGGCAGCTCGCGCTCCCAGTACTCGCTGTCGTTGTCGCCGCGCTCCTCGGCACCCCAGGCGAGGCCGAGGCCGTGGAAGGTCCCGACGTACGCCGGTCTCGCCTTGCGGCTGTAGCCCTCCGCGCGACGTTGCAGGAACGACGCCAGGCCACGTGAGTAGCACAGCAGCGCCACGCGGAGCCCGCTCTGCGAGAGCCGCCGGGCCTGTTCCATGGCCAGCCAGGTCTTCCCGCTGCCCGGCCCGCCGCGGATCTCGGCGCGCGGCAGCAGCCTGATCGCGTCGAGGAGCGCGCCCTGGTCCTGGGTCAGCCGGTCGGCCTCCGCCTCCCGGTCGTCCGCAAGGGCGAGCAGGTCGCGCTGGAGCGGCATCCGCCCGTAGCGCCACTCGTCCATCACGTCGAGGTCGTCGGTGTCGGCCAGCCGGTAGCCGCTCTCCTGCATCTCGAGGACCCGGCGCAGGCGGGGAACCAGGTCGGCCATCTCGGTGCGGTCGGTGACCCGCCAGCGCGGGCAGTCCGGCAGCGTGAACCCGTGGTCGACGCTGTCGAAGGGGAGGACGACCGCGTGGCCGAACCGGATGCCCGAACGCCCTCGCCAGCCGGGGTGGCCGTAGAGCGAGTCGCGGACGGCGTACATCCCGTCCCGTGCCTGCTCGACGGGGTCGACCTCGACGCGGTGGCCGTCCCGCTCGATCGTCCAGCGGTCGCCCTCGTAGCGAATGGACCGGCCCTTCACCTCGACCGCGACGACGCCGAGGCCCGCGAAGCCGACGACGAAGTCCACCTCGCGGTCCTCGCCGTGGTGCGTGACCCGCACGTTCGGCAACACCAGGTCGGCCGGCCCGGCCTGTTCGCAGAGCGCGGCCCACACGGCCTGCTCGCTGTCCGTGGCGAGGTGGGGGTCTTCGTCAGGCAGGCGTGGCATGGCCGACAGTCTGGCCGATGCAGGTGTCGGTACGCCGGAAATGGCTACAGTCCCGTGCATGAGCCGACTGGGCAAGCTGATGCGCACCCTCATCCGTCAGACGACCGACCCGCTTCACACGCCGGCGGGACAGGTTCCGCACCCGGAGCCGTTCGTCCCGCGCGGCGCCACCGGGTCGCCGGCGGCTCCGCCCGTCGACATGTCGGGAGGCTCGATCCACTACGCGCCGGACCTCGACGGCGCACCGGACCCCGGAGAGGTCGTATGGGCCTGGGTGCCGTACGACGAGGACGCGTCACAGGGCAAGGACCGCCCGGTGCTCGTCATCGGACGTGAGGGCGGGACGCTGCTCGCGCTCCAGCTCACCAGCCAGGACCACGACCTCGACGCGGAGGACGAGGCGCGCTACGGGCGGTACTGGATGGACATCGGCACCGGCGACTGGGACCACGAGCGCCGCCCCAGCGAGGTCCGGCTGGACCGGGTGCTGCGCATCGAGGAGCACACCGTACGACGTGAGGGCGCCGTGCTGGACCGGGCCGTGTTCGACCAGGTGATCGCCGAGGCGCGCACGCACCACGACTTCTGACCCTGCTCAGCCGCCGGTGTCGTCGCGCCCGGCGTCCGCGCCGTCTCGCAGGTAGGTGTCGAAGAAGGTCGCGATCCGTCGCCGCGCGTCACGGTTGGCCGACTCGTCGAAGCGCGTGTTCGAGAACCGGGCGAGGAGCCGCAGCATCGGCGTGGTGTCGGCCGGGTCGTGGTCGTTCATGAAGCCGTGCCCCACGCCCGGGTAGACCTTCACGTCGTGCGGGATGCCGAGCTCGGTGAGCAGCCTGCCGAGCCGGATCCCGGCGGCGCGCCCCAGAGGCGAGGCGTCGGCGGCCCCGTAGCTGCCGACGATCGGGCACGCGTCCTTCAGCCACTCCTCCGCGTCCGACGGGCAGCCGCCGTAGTTGACGCTCGACGCGTCGAAGCCACGGCCGGGTGCGAGCGCGAGCGCGTAGCCACCGCCCATGCAGAAGCCGATCACCCCGATCCGTCCCGTGCAGCCGTCGTGGTCCACGAGCCAGCGACGCGCGGCCTCGATGTCGTCGAAGGTCCGGCCCCGCCGTTCCCCGATGTCCCGCATGACCGTCCACAGACAGCTCAGCCGGGTCCCCCAGTGGAAGAGGTCCGGCGCCACGGCCAGGAAGCCCTCCGCCGCGAGCCAGTCGGCCTGGGCGCGAAGGTCCGCGCTCATCCCGGCGTAGTCGTGGACCAGGACGACACCGGGCCAGGGCCCTGGAGTGGTGGGCACCGCGACGTAGGCCGGCAGCTCGCCGCGTCCGGTCGCGATCATGACGTGGTCCCCCGTGGTCATCTGCCGAGTATCCGCCCGGGAATGGCCGCGCGGAAGACGGTGGCTGCGCCGGCGCGGCGTCAGTCGTGGCGCATCGCCCAGACGAACGGCCCGTCCTGAGCCA
>DASTPU010000237.1:0-7884 GCA_035762105.1 Nocardioidaceae bacterium
AGGTCCTCGATGGTGAGCACGGGGATCTCCGGGTCCGGCACCGTCGCCGCGACCTCCCAGGCGCTGCGGGTGCGGGTCGTCATCACCACGTCGCCCCAGGGTGCGAGCGGGCGAGGTGCTGCATCTCGGCGAGCAGGTAGCCCATCTGCTCGGTGTGGATCCCTCGCCGGCCGCCGGTGACGGCGGGACGTACGTCGGGCAGGGTCAGTGTCGCCTCGGACACGACGGCGGCGACCCGCATCTGCCAGGCCTCACGCAGCATCGCCGGGTCCACGGCGGTCCCGGTCTCGAGCAGGGCCGGGTCGATGTGCGAGCCGTCGAACAGCTCGTCGACGTACGGCCACTCGGCGTCCAGGCCGGCCTGCATCCGGCGGTGCGACTCGTCCGTGCCGTCGCCGAGCCTGAGCACCCACATCCGGGCATGGTCGACGTGGTAGTCGACCTCCTTGACCGCCTTCGCGGCGATCGCGGCGAGGGTCTCGTCGGTGCTGGTGCGCAGCGCCGTCCAGAGCTCGTGGAGGTACGTCGAGAGCAGGAGCAGCCGGGCCATGGTGACCGCGAAGTCGCCGTTCTCCCGCTCCACGAGGTGGACGTTGAGGAAGTCGCGCTCGTCGCGGAAGTACGCCAGGGCGTCCTCGTCACGCCCCTCCCCCTCGAGCCTGCCGGCGTGGGTCAGCAGGGACCGGGACTGGCCGAGCAGGTCGAGGCCGATGTTCGCCAGGGCAACGTCCTCCTCGAGCTCGGGGGCGCGCGCGATCCACTCACCGAGCCGCTGGGCGGCGACGAGGGAGTCGTCGGCGAGGGTCAGCACGTAGCGGACATGAGGTTCGAGCTGTGTCACAGGTGCTCCACGCCCTCGGGCACCTCGTAGAACGTCGGGTGCCGGTAGATCTTGTCCGCGGCCGGGTCGAAGAACGAGTCCTTCTCGTCGGGGCTCGACGCGGTGATCGCCGAGGCAGGGACCACCCAGAGGGACACACCCTCCTGGCGTCGGGTGTAGAGATCGCGGGCGTTGCGCAGCGCCATCTCGGCGTCGGGGGCGTGCAGCGACCCCACGTGGGTGTGCGACAGCCCGCGCCTCGATCGGACGAAGACCTCCCACAGCGGCCAGTCCCGGCTCATGCGGCGCTCCCCTCCACGTGTGCGTCGCCCGGTCGGATCCTCATGCCACCGCTCCCGTCGTGCGTGCTTCCCTCTTGCGTGCGTAGGCAGCCGCGGCCTCCCGCACCCACGTGCCTTCCTCGTGGGCCTGGACCCGGTGCTCGAGGCGCTGCTTGTTGCAGGGCCCGTTGCCCTTGATCACCTCGAACAGCTCGGTGAAGTCGATCTCGCCGAAGTCGTAGTGGCCGCGCTCGTCGTTCCAGCGCAGCTCGGGGTCGGGCAGCGTCAGCTCGAGCGCCTCGGCCTGCGGGACCGTCATGTCCACGAACCGCTGGCGCAGCTCGTCGTTGGAGAACCGCTTGATCCCCCACCTCATCGACTGCTCGGAGTGGGTGGACTCGGCATCGGACGGCCCGAACATCATCAGGCTCGGCCACCACCAGCGGTTCACGGCGTCCTGGGCCATCGCCTTCTGCGCCTCGGTGCCGTGCGACAGCGTGTGCAGCAGCTCGAAGCCCTGCCGCTGGTGGAACGACTCCTCCTTGCACACACGCACCATGGCGCGGGCGTAGGGGCCGTAGGAGCAGCGGCACAGCGGGACCTGGTTGACGATCGCGGCGCCGTCGACGAGCCAGCCGATCGCGCCGACGTCGGCCCAGGTGACGGTCGGGTAGTTGAAGATCGAGGAGTACTTCTGCCGGCCGGTGTGCAGCGCGTCGAGCAGGTCCGCCCGGTCCACGCCGAGGGTCTCGGCTGCGGCGTAGAGGTACAGCCCGTGGCCGGCCTCGTCCTGGACCTTGGCCATCAGGATCGCCTTGCGGCGCAGGCTCGGCGCGCGGCTGATCCAGTTCCCCTCGGGCTGCATGCCGATGATCTCCGAGTGCGCGTGCTGCGCGATCTGCCGGATCAGCGTCTTGCGGTACCCCTCGGGCATCGCGTCGCGCGGCTCGATCCGGCCGTCGGAGTCGACGAGCTCCTGGAAGCCCGGTGGGTCCGCTGGAGGCGCACCGGCCGCGTCCGTCGTACCGCTGTCGCGGGGTGGGCCCTGCTGCCGCTCGGGCACGCTGAAGTCGTTGCCGTACATGTGACCACCCTAACAAGGAAGTGTTACACCTCACACTCCGGTCAGGCGGCGGGCTGTAACACCGCGCAGGTGCTGACAGGATGGGCGGCAT
Source organism: Nocardioidaceae bacterium (assembly GCA_035762105.1). GTDB lineage: Bacteria > Actinomycetota > Actinomycetes > Propionibacteriales > Nocardioidaceae > Nocardioides_C. The sequence goes on from DASTPU010000237.1 coordinate 2,277, forward strand.
GAGCACCCAACCCGGCTCCCCCACCGCCGACGTCTCCGTCCGCGTCGCCTGGGCGGATGACGCCGCCGCCATCGCCGGCGTGCAGGTGAAGGCCTGGCGCAAGTTGTACGACGGGCTGCTGCCCACCGACGTGCTGGAGACCCTCGACCCGGACGCGTTCACCGCCGCCTGGGAGAGCTCGCTGACCAAGCCGAAGGACGCCCGCAACCGGGTCCTGGTCGCGTTGGAGCGCAACACCGTCCGCGGTTTCGCGATCACCACGCCGTGCCCCGACCCCGACGCGGACCCGATCCTGGACGGCGAGGTCTCCGAGCTGACGATCGACCCCGACCACGTGCGCCAGGGCCACGGGTCGCGGCTGCTGCAGGCGTGCGCGGACACGCTCCGGGCCGACCGGTTCACGCGCGCGGTGATGTGGCTCAACAGCACCGACGACGAGGTCCGTGCCTTCGTGAGCGCGGCCGGCTGGGCGCCGGACGGCGCGCACCGCGAGCTCGACCTCAGAGGCGACGGCGAGGTGCTGGTGAAGCAGGTGCGCCTCCACACCGACCTCTCCGAGGAAAACTGACAGGGATAGTTTCGAATCTCCGAAAATGGCAACCTCCGGGGTGCCTCGTTCGTCTGAACAGGTGAGGGCCCGCGACGGGGCCCACGGGGGATGGAGGTCGACGTGCTGGGACCGCTGCCGAAGGTCTACCGGGTCCTCGTGGCCGTGACCGCGCTGCTCGTCTTCGTCGGTGGGGGCGCCTGGGCGGCCTACACGATCCCCTACCCCATCCTGATCAGCGCCGGCGCGGGCGTCGGCCTGGCGGTCGGGGCCGCCGCCGCCTACCTCCTCCTGCACTCGTCCGGTCCGAAGGCCTCTCCCGAGCGCGCACGCCGTCACCGGCTGCACTAGGTTCTCCGGGTGACCGTCACACCCGCCCAGCGCTCGATCATCAGGGACGGGATCGCGGTCGGGATCGCGACCGGCGCCTACGGGATCTCCTTCGGCGCCATCTCGGTGGCGGCCGGGCTCTCGGTCCTCCAGACGTGCGCCCTGTCCCTGCTGGTGTTCACGGGCGCGTCTCAGTTCGCCCTCGTCGGCGTCGTCGCCGCCGGCGGAGCCCCCGTCTCCGGCGCGGTCACCGGTCTCCTCCTGGGCACCCGCAACACCTTGTACGGGCTGCGCCTGGCGCCGCTGCTCGGCTGGACCGGCTGGCGCAAGGCGGGTGCCGCTCATCTGCTGATCGACGAGTCCACGGCCATGTCGGTGACCAGGGAGACCCGTGCCGACGCCCGGATCGGCTTCCTCAGCACCGGCCTCGCCGTCTTCACCCTGTGGAACCTCGCCACGCTCGGGGGCGCGCTGGCCGGTGAGGCCCTCGGCGACCCTCGGACCTACGGACTCGACGCCGCCGTCGGCGGGGCGTTCCTCGCCCTGCTCTGGCCGCGCCTGCGCGACCGTCGCAACCAGCTCACCGCGGTGCTCGCCGTGGCCCTGGCCCTGTCCCTCGTGCCGGTGACGGCCGCGGGTGTGCCGGTGCTCGCCGCCGGACTCGTCGCCCTCGCCGTCGGGATGGTCGCCGGGCGCCAGGACGACCCGACCGAGGTTCCCGACCGCGACGACCTGCCCAGCGGAGGTGAGCACCCGTGATGTGGACCGCCATCCTGGTCACCGCCCTCGGCGCCTACCTGCTGAAGCTGGCGGGGCTCTCCATCCCCGCGTCGGTCCTCGAGCACCCGCTCGTCCACCGGGTGGCCGACCTGATCCCGGTCGCCCTGCTGGCCGCCCTGGTGGCGGTGCAGGTCTTCGCGTCGGGTCAGTCCCTGGTCCTCGACGCCCGCGCTGCAGGCCTGCTGGCCGCGATGGTCGCGCTGCTGCTGCGGGCGCCGTTCATCGTGGTGGTGCTCGCGGCCGCGCTGACCGCCGCCGTCATCCGCCTGCTCTGACCCGGTGCCTGCCGGTGGCCCGTGCTGTTCTGCGAGAAGGTCGCCCGGGTCCTCACCGGAGAGCCCTCTCGCAGAACACCGATGCGCCGACCGGTCAGGGGATCTCGATACGCCCGTGCTCGTCGATCGGGAAGCCGGGGTTGCGGGCGATCTCCCACAGGATGCCGTCGGGGTCGGCGAAGTAGCCGGAGTAGCCGCCCCACTCGGTGTGCGCCGGAGGCTTCACGATCGTGCCGCCCACCTCGCGCACGCGCACGAAGGCGAGGTCCACCGCGTCCTCGGTCGGCAGGTTGATCGCCAGCGTGATGCCGCGGTACGCCGGCTGCTCGTCGACCGGGGGCGCCTCGACGTTCGCGTCCTCGGCGAGCTCCTCGTACCCGAACAACCCGACCCAGCTGCCGGAGGTCCTGAACCACACGATGCCGTTCGCCACGTCGCCACGCTGCTCCCAGCCGAGGTCGCGGTAGAAGCGGACGGAGCGCTGGAGGTCGGTGACGCCGAGGGTCACGATGGAGAAGTTGGGCGCAACAGTTGTAGGCATGGGCTCATTCTGGCGCAGTGCCCCGGCGGGGGCTCCGCCGGCGCCTCCGCCAGGCGGCGGCTGTGTCCTCAGCCGCGCCCGCCCTGCCCGTCGTACAGCTCGATCGCACGGCGGACAGCGGCACGTGCTCGCGTCCGGTCACCGGCATCGTCGTAGGCGAGCGCGAGGCGGTACCACGCCTGCCAGCTGTCTGGGGAGGACTCCACCTCCGCCTGCCGCGCGCCGAACGCCTCGTCTGCCGCGGCGCGGTCGACCCGCCCGGACGGACGTCGCGGCAGGTCGTCGACGGGCAGGCCGCCCTCCGCCTCGAGGGCGGCGGCAAGCTCGGCGGACCGGCGACCGAAGACGATCTCGCGCCAGACCAGGCCGAGCCCGAGCAGCGGCAGCACCAGGACACCGACGCCGAGGAGCACGGCCGCCGGCTCACCGCTGGCGATGAAGGCCACACCCTTGGCGCCGAGCAGGACCGCGTAGAAGACGAGGATCACCACCATCAGCGCGATGAGGGCCTTGGTGCGCATCAGGACGCCCCCGGCCGAGGAGAGCCCTGTCTCGGAGAAGGCACGTCAGTCGAGGCCCATGAAGTCTTCGAGCCCCACCGTGAGGCCGGGCGCCGAGGCGATCTTGCGCAGGCCGAGGAGCACACCGGGCATGAACGAGATCCGATCCATGGAGTCGTGGCGGATGGTCAGCGTCTCCCCCGGCCCACCCAGGATGACCTCCTGGTGCGCGACGAGGCCCCTGATCCGCAGCCCGTGCACGCGGATCCCCTCCACGTCCGCACCACGGGCTCCGTCGAGGGCGGTGGTCGTCGCGTCCGGGATCGCGGCGGAGCCGGCCTTGCGGCGGGCCTCGGCGATCAGCGAGGCGGTACGACGGGCCGTCCCGGACGGGGCGTCGGCCTTCTCCGGGTGGTGAAGCTCGACGATCTCGACCGACTCGTAGAACGGGGCGGCCTCGGCGGCGAACCGCATCATCAGGATCGCGCCGATCGAGAAGTTCGGCGCGATCAGCACTCCCGTCCGGGGCGACGCGGCCAGCCACGTGCGCAGCTGCTCGAGCCGGCCGTCGTCGAAGCCGGTCGTTCCCACGACGGCGTGGATGCCGTGGTCGACGCAGAACTCCAGGTTGTCCATCACCACGTCCGGGTGGGTGAAGTCGACGACCGCGTCGGCGCCGGCGGAGACCAGCTCGTCGATGGAGTCGTCCGCGTCCACCGCGGCGACCAGCTCCATGTCCTCGGCGGACTCGACCGCCCGGCAGACCTCCGCACCGACCTTGCCGCGGGCGCCGAGAACGCCCACCTTCATCTTCGTCGTCACGCGCCCAACCTACCGGGGTCAGGAGGGCGCAGCGGGCCCGGTCCCAGCACCCGCGATGCCGCTGCCCGGCTCCGGCTCACCGCGGATGTCCCTCGAGCTGCGTCACCCCGGGGAGCGCTCGTGAGCGCACAGGAAGACGCCGACGGCCGCTGCTCAGGGAGCGGCGGCCGTCGGTTGCCTGTGCATGTGCGGGACGGGGAGGGTCAGGCTGCCGAATGACTCGACGTCGGAATCTTGGCCGGAGTTCCGGTCTCCCGGTTCCCTGGTCCTCTCAACCGACCTGGGCTCTCCTCGTCCCAACCCCCATGAGACACCCGGGAGCAGGTCGGTCCCAGAGCCGGAGGGCCCGCCGCCGGACGACGATGGTCCCGAGCCCCCGCAAAAGGGTGCGAAGCCCGTTCAGCCCGCGGTGCCGGACGGGCCCACGACGGCGAGCGTCTCGGGCTGGGCGAACAGCTCCTTCGCCAGGAGCTGGACCTCCTCGGCCGTGACCGAGTCGATCCGGCCGATGACCTCGTCGATGCCGGGGAGCTCGTCGTACAGCAGCTCGGCCTTGGCGATCCGGGACATCCGGGTGCCCGACTCCTCCATGCTCAGCACGAGGCCGCCGCGGAGCTGGCCTTTGCCGCGCTCGAGCTCCTCGTCGCTGATGCCCTGGTCGGCCAGGCGCTGCATCTCGGTGCGCACCACGTCGAGGACGTCGTCCATGCGCGCCGGCAGGCAGCCCACCCCGACGCCGAACATGCCGCTGTCGGTGTAGTGCGAGGCGAACGAGTACACGGAGTACGCCAGACCGCGCCGCTCTCGGACCTCCTGGAACAGGCGCGAGGACGTGCCCCCGCCGAGCACCGCGTTGAGCACGCCCAGGGCGTACCTGCGGTCGTCGGTGCGGACCAGACCGTTCACGCCGAGCACGAGGTTGACCTGCTCGAACGGCCGGCTCAGCGAGATCTCCCCCGCCGTCGTCCGCTTGGGACGGTCCGCCTGGCGCGGCGGCTGTGGGCGCACGTCGGTGTCGGCGAGGAAGTCGTTCCTGCCGAAGGCCTTCTTCACCAGGCGTACGACGGACGCATGGTCGACGTTCCCGGCGGCCGCGACCACGATGTTCTCGGGGCGGTACCGGGTGCGGTAGTACCGCGTGATCTGGGCCCGGGTCAGCGACTCGATCGACGAGACCGTGCCGGCGATCGGACGCCCGAGCGGCGACGCGCCCCACGCCTTCTCGGCGTAGAGGTTGTGCACCACGTCGTCGGGGTCGTCGTCGTGCATGGCGATCTCGTCGAGGATCACCTCACGCTCGGCCTCGACGTCCTCGGCGGTGATCAGCGAGGAGGTGATCATGTCCCCGAGCACGTCGACCGCGAGCGGCAGGTCCTGGTCGAGCACACGCGCGTGGAAGCAGGTGTACTCCTTGGCCGTGAACGCGTTGAACTCGCCGCCCACGGTGTCGAGCGCGATCGAGATGTCCATCGCCGAGCGCGTCGGGGTGCCCTTGAACAGCAGGTGCTCGAGGAAGTGAGAGGCGCCGGAGAGCTTCGGCGTCTCGTCACGGGAGCCGACGCCGATCCACGCACCCACGGTGGCGGACCGGACGCCGGGCATCGTCTCGGTGACGACGCGCAGGCCGCCCGGAAGGACGGTCCGGCGGACCTGTGAGACCACAGATCCGCCGGAGTCCTTCTCTGCCAGGAGGGTGCGTGTCGTACCCGGTTTCTGCAGCGAAGCGGCGAACGGAGTCGTCACTGCTCGCCGTCGTCGGAACCGGCCTCGGACCCTGCGTCGGAGCCGGCCTCGGCCGACTCCTCGACGACGG
>DASTPU010000238.1:0-4186 GCA_035762105.1 Nocardioidaceae bacterium
AGTCCGGGCGCGAACCGCCCGCACCACCGCTGACCGCACGCGCAGACGAAGAGGCGAGGACACACCGTGGCACAGGACGTGCTGACCGACCTGAAGAAGGTCCGCAACATCGGCATCATGGCGCACATCGACGCCGGCAAGACCACGACGACCGAGCGGATCCTCTTCTACACCGGGATCAACTACAAGATCGGCGAGGTCCACGACGGCGCGGCCACGATGGACTGGATGGAGCAGGAGCAGGAGCGGGGGATCACCATCACCTCCGCCGCCACCACCTGCTTCTGGGAGGGCACCCAGATCAACATCATCGACACGCCCGGCCACGTCGACTTCACGGTCGAGGTCGAGCGGTCGCTGCGGGTGCTCGACGGTGCCGTCGCCGTCTTCGACGGCAAGGAGGGCGTCGAGCCCCAGTCCGAGACGGTGTGGCGGCAGGCCGACAAGTACAACGTCCCGCGCATCTGCTTCGTCAACAAGATGGACAAGCTCGGCGCGGACTTCTTCTTCACGGTGCGCACCATCTCCGAGCGCCTCGGCGCCACGCCGCTGGTGGTCCAGCTGCCCATCGGTGCCGAGAACGACTTCGTCGGCGTCATCGACCTCGTGTACATGCGCGCGCTGACCTGGCGCGGCGACACCGGCAAGGGCGAGGCCTACACGATCGAGGAGATCCCGGCCGACCTCGCGGAGCAGGCGGCCGAGTACCGCCACCACCTGGTGGAGACCGTCGCCGAGGCCGACGAGACGCTGCTGGAGAAGTACCTGGGCGGCGAGGACCTGACGCCGGAGGAGATCAAGGCCGGTATCCGCGCGCTGACGGTCTCCAGCCAGCTGTACCCGGTGCTGTGCGGCTCGGCGTTCAAGAACAAGGGCGTGCAGCCCATGCTCGACGCCGTCCTGGACTACCTGCCCTCGCCGCTGGACGTGCCGCCGATGATCGGTCACGCCGTGAACGACGAGAGCGTGCACGTCACCCGCGCCCCGGACGCCTCCGAGCCGTTCTCGGCGCTCGCGTTCAAGGTCGCCTCGCACCCGTTCTTCGGCAAGCTGACCTACGTCCGGGTGTACTCCGGGCGGGTCGCCGCGGGCTCGCAGGTGGTCAACTCGACCAAGCAGAAGAAGGAGCGCATCGGCAAGCTGTTCCAGATGCACTCCAACAAGGAGAACCCGGTCGACGAGGCCCGCGCCGGCCACATCTACGCGATGATCGGCCTGAAGGACACCACGACGGGCGACACGCTCTGCGACCCGCAGCAGCAGATCGTCCTGGAGTCGATGACCTTCCCCGACCCGGTCATCGAGGTCGCCATCGAGCCCAAGACGAAGGGCGACCAGGAGAAGCTCTCCACCGCGATCCAGAAGCTCGCGGAGGAGGACCCCACCTTCCAGGTGGAGCTGGACGAGGAGACCGGCCAGACCATCATCAAGGGGATGGGCGAGCTGCACCTCGACATCCTGGTCGACCGGATGCGGCGCGAGTTCAAGGTCGAGGCCAACGTCGGCAAGCCGCAGGTCGCCTACCGCGAGACCATCCGCCGTCCCGTCGAGAAGTACGACTTCACGCACAAGAAGCAGACGGGCGGCTCCGGCCAGTACGCGAAGGTCCAGCTCACCTTCGCGCCGCTGGAGTCCGAGACCGGTGCCCTCTACGAGTTCGAGAACAAGGTCACCGGCGGTCGCATCCCGCGCGAGTACATCCCCAGCGTGGACGCGGGCATCCAGTCGGCCATGGAGCAGGGCGTGCTCGCCGGGTACCCGATGGTCGGCGTCAAGGCGACGCTGCTCGACGGCGCCTACCACGACGTCGACTCCTCCGAGATGGCGTTCAAGATTGCCGGCTCGATGGTCTTCAAGGAGGCCGCGCGCCGGGCGGACCCGGTGCTCCTCGAGCCCGTCATGGCGGTCGAGGTGCGCACCCCGGAGTCCTACATGGGCGACGTCATCGGCGACCTGAACAGCCGGCGCGGCCAGATCCAGGCCATGGAGGACATCAGCGGCGCCAAGCTCGTCAAGGCGCTGGTCCCGCTGTCGGAGATGTTCGGCTACGTCGGCGACCTGCGGTCCAAGACCCAGGGCCGGGCCGTGTACACGATGCAGTTCGACTCCTACGCCGAGGTCCCGCGCAACGTGGCGGAGGAGATCATCAAGAAGGTCCGCGGCGAGTGACCCCGGGGGAGCGGGCAGCGACCGCCGCCCGATCCCTCCCCAGCCCTGCCAGTAGACTCCCCGCTCGACGTCGCATCGAGCGGTACGGCTTCCAGAATCCAGCACCGAGGAGGACCCCCAGTGGGTAAGGCGAAGTTCCAGCGGACCAAGCCGCACGTGAACATCGGCACCATCGGTCACATCGACCACGGCAAGACGACGCTGACCGCGGCCATCACCAAGGTGCTGCACGACAAGTACCCGGACCTGAACCCCTTCACGCCGTTCGACCAGATCGACAAGGCGCCGGAGGAGCGGCAGCGCGGTATCACCATCACCATCGCGCACGTCGAGTACCAGACCGAGCAGCGCCACTACGCGCACGTCGACTGCCCCGGCCACGCGGACTACATCAAGAACATGATCACCGGTGCGGCGCAGATGGACGGCGCGATCCTGGTGGTCTCCGCGACCGACGGCCCGATGCCGCAGACCAAGGAGCACGTGCTGCTCGCCCGCCAGGTCGGCGTGCCGGCGATCGTGGTCGCGCTCAACAAGGCGGACATGGTCGACGACGAGGAGATCCTCGAGCTCGTCGAGATGGAGGTCCGCGAGCTGCTCTCGTCGTACGAGTTCCCGGGCGACGACCTGCCGGTCGTGCGCGTCTCGGCGCTGAAGGCGCTCGAGGGCGACGCCGAGTGGGGCGCCAAGGTCGCCGAGCTCATGGACGCGGTCGACGAGTCGATCCCGCAGCCGGAGCGCGAGATCGACAAGCCGTTCCTCATGCCGGTCGAGGACGTCTTCACCATCACCGGCCGCGGCACGGTCGTCACGGGCCGCATCGAGCGCGGTGTCCTCAAGGTCAACGAGACCGTCGAGATCCTGGGCATCCGCGAGAAGGCCCAGAGCACGACGGTCACCGGCATCGAGATGTTCCGCAAGCTGCTCGACGAGGGCCAGGCGGGCGAGAACGTCGGCCTGCTGCTGCGCGGCCTCAAGCGCGAGGACGTCGAGCGCGGCCAGGTCGTGGCCAAGCCCGGCTCGATCACGCCGCACACCAAGTTCGAGGCGCAGGTCTACATCCTGTCCAAGGACGAGGGCGGCCGTCACACGCCCTTCTACGACAACTACCGTCCGCAGTTCTACTTCCGGACGACGGACGTCACCGGGGTCGTCAAGCTCCCCGAGGGCACCGAGATGGTCATGCCGGGTGACAACACCGAGATGACCGTCGACCTGATCCAGCCGATCGCCATGGAGGAGGGCCTGAACTTCGCGATCCGCGAGGGGGGCCGCACCGTGGGCGCCGGCCGGGTCACGAAGATCCTCGCCTGACGTCAGCCTGACGCCGCGGCGGGGAGCGGACAGCTCGGTCCGCTCCCCGCCGCGGCGCGCGGCTGCCGGGCGGGACTCTCGAGTCCGCTGCCGACCCGCTCGTCTCCGCAGGAGGCGGGCGCACCGCCGGCGGCGGGGCGTGCCGCGACCGCGCACGCCACCCGATTGGCTACTCCAGGCAGGCCTCTGGCAGACTGTCCCGGTTGCTCGGCGCGCTCCGCTCTGCGGGTCCCGCGCGTCGGCGCCCGGCTGAGGCCGGGTGGACGACCCCCGTGCCGGACAGCCCGCCTCGCGGGCCGACAGGACGCGAGCGGTGCAGGATGCCGCGACACGCCCGACCTCGGGGGTCGGAGCCCGCACCACCGGCAAGCTCGGAACCCCGGGCGCCGCGAGCCCCCACGGCTCGCGATGAAGCAGCGGAACGACTGAGAGAGAGCTACGCGAAGCCATGGCGGGACAGAAGATCCGCATCAGGCTCAAGGCCTACGACCACGAGGTCATCGACAGCTCGGCGCGCAAGATCGTCGACACGGTGACCCGCACGGGCGCGACGGTCGCCGGCCCGGTGCCGCTGCCGACGGAGAAGAACGTCTTCGTCGTCATCCGCTCGCCGCACAAGTACAAGGACAGCCGCGAGCAGTTCGAGATGCGCACGCACAAGCGGCTCATCGACATCGTCGACCCGACGCCCAAGACGGTGGAC
>DASTPU010000239.1:0-15174 GCA_035762105.1 Nocardioidaceae bacterium
GCCTGCGACGTCGACACGAGGACTGACCACCATTGTTTGCGACTCTCTCTGACCGCCTTGCCGAGACCTTCAAGAACCTCCGGGGCAAGGGCCGGCTGTCCGAGGCGGACATCGACGCGACCGCGCGCGAGATCCGGATCGCCCTGCTCGAGGCCGACGTCGCGCTGCCCGTGGTCAAGGAGTTCGTCGCCGCGGTCAAGGAGCGTGCCCGCGGTGAGGAGGTCAGCCAGGCGCTGAACCCCGCCCAGCAGGTCATCAAGATCGTCGACGACGAGCTGGTCAAGATCCTCGGGGGCGAGACCCGGCGGCTGCGCTTCGCCAAGACGCCGCCGACGGTGATCATGCTCGCCGGTCTGCAGGGCTCCGGAAAGACCACGCTCGCCGCGAAGCTCGCGCTGTGGTTGAAGGACCAGGGCAACAGCCCGCTGCTCGTCGCTGCCGACCTGCAGCGTCCCAACGCGGTGAACCAGCTCCAGGTCAACGGCGAGCGTGCCGGCGTGAAGGTGTACGCCCCGGAGCCGGGCAACGGCGTGGGCGACCCGGTGGCGGTCGCCCGCGGCGGCGTCGAGGAGGCACGGCGCACGCTGCACGACGTGGTGATCGTCGACACGGCCGGCCGCCTGGGCATCGACGAGGAGATGATGCAGCAGGCCCGCGACATCCGTGACGCGGTCTCCCCCGACGAGGTGCTGTTCGTCGTCGACGCGATGATCGGCCAGGACGCCGTGAACACGGCGCTGGCCTTCCAGGAAGGCGTCGGCTACGACGGCGTCGTGCTCACCAAGCTCGACGGTGACGCCCGAGGCGGCGCCGCGCTCTCGATCGCCTCGGTGACCGGCAAGCCGGTGATGTTCGCGTCCGCGGGTGAGAAGCTCACCGACTTCGACCTCTTCCACCCCGACCGGATGGCCTCCCGCATCCTCGACATGGGCGACATGCTCACCCTGATCGAGCAGGCCGAGCGCACCTTCGACCAGGAGCAGGCCGCCAAGGCGGCAGCCAAGCTCACCGGCCAGGGCGGCGACTTCACGCTCACCGACTTCCTCGAGCAGATGCAGCAGATCCGCAAGATGGGGTCTCTGACCAAGATCATGGGGATGCTCCCGGGGATGGGTCAGTTCCGTGACCAGCTCGAGAACTTCGACGAGCGGGAGATCGACCGGGTCCAGGCGATCATCCAGTCGATGACGCCGGCCGAGCGCGAGAACCCGAAGATCATCGATGGCTCGCGGCGTGCGCGCATCTCGAGGGGCTCGGGCACGCAGGTCGCCGACGTCAACCAGCTCGTGGACCGGTTCTTCGAGGCCCGCAAGATGATGATGTCGATGGCCAAGGGGGGCGGGATGCCCGGGATGCCGGGGATGCCCGGGATGCCTGGCATGGGCATGGCCAAGCGGAAGGGGAAGCAGGCTCCCAAGAAGGGCAAGGCCAAGCGTGGCTCCGGGAACCCGGCCAAGCGCGCCCAGGAACAGAAGGCTGCGGCACAGAAGGCACCCGCCGCCGGCGCCAACCCGTTCGGGCTGCCCGCCGGCCAGGAGGACCTGGACCCGGACGACTTCCAGCTGCCCTCCGAGTTCTCGAAGTTCCTGCCCAAGCAGTAGCGTCGGGCGCCATGAGCGCACTGAAGTTCCGGGGAGTGGTCCTGCCCGAGGGTGAGGCCAAGGACCTGTACGTCGTCGACGGTCGCGTCACCTACGAGCCGCAGGCCTCGGCCGAGCTCGTGGCCGAGGGATGGATCGTCCCGGGCCTGGTCGACGCGCACTGTCACATCGGTCTCGACGCGCACGGGGCGGTCCCCGAGGACGTCCAGGAGCAGCAGGCGCTCACCGACAGGGACGCCGGCGCCCTGCTGATCCGCGACTGCGGCTCGGCGGCGGACACCTCGTGGATCCACGAGCGGGACGACCTTCCCAGGCTGATCCGGGCCGGCCGTCATCTCGCTCGCACCAGGCGCTACATCCGCAACTTCGCCCACGAGATCGAGCCGGAGCAGCTGCCCGAGTACGTCGCGCAGGAGGCCGACCGCGGCGACGGCTGGGTCAAGCTCGTGGGCGACTGGATCGAGCGGGAAGCAGGCGACCTCACCCCTTCGTGGACGCGGGAGGCTCTGGACCAGGCCATGAAGGTGGCCCACGACCGGGGGGCGCGGGTGACCGCCCACGTGTTCGGGGAGCACGCCCTGCCCGACCTCATCCACGCCGGGATCGACTGCATCGAGCACGGCACCGGCCTGGACACCGACCTGATCGACACCATGGTCGCCAACGGCGTCGCGCTCGTGCCCACCGTGAGGCAGCTGGAGAACTTCCCGGGCTACGCGTCAGCAGGGGAGGAGAAGTTCCCGAAGTACGCCGAGCACATGAGGTCGCTGTACGCGCGTCGCCGCGAGACCATCGGCGCCGCCTACGAGGCGGGGGTGGCGATCTACGCGGGCACCGACGCGGGCGGGGTGCTGCCCCATGGGCTGATCGGGGACGAGGTGCTCGAGCTGGTGACCTACGGGCTCACGCCGCAGGACGCGCTCGGTGCCGCCTCCTGGCGGGCACGGGAGTGGCTCGGTCTCGACGGCACCCTCGCCGAGGGGACGGCCGCGGACTTCGTCGTGTTCGACCGCAACCCGCTCGAGGACCTCGGCGCACTGAAGGAGCCGCGGCGGATCGTCCTGCGCGGCGCCGTGGTCGCCTGAGCCCGAACCGGCGGCCTGTCGTCCGATAATCGGTCGGACACAGACTCATAACGACGGGGCACGGTCAGGTAACAATGCGGCGCGCCCCCTTTCCAACCCGTTGAGCGGTGCAAAGGATGGGGGCCACGAGCACCCTTTCGTGCACAAAATCAACAAGGAGGACTCATGCGAGTCAGAAACCCACTGCGGGTGACCGCTGCAGCAGCGGCACTTGTGCTTGGGCTCGCTGCGTGTGGCGGAGGCGACGGCGGCGGCAGCACCACGGAGGAGACCCCCGAGGCGGGTGAAGCCACCGGCGCACCGGGCGGCACCTTCTCGGTCGACCTCACCGAGCCGTCCTACCTGGCGCCCGCGTCGAACTGCTACGAGTCCGAGTGCAGCGCGGTGCTCGACCTGGTCAACGACCCGCTGGTCAACGTCGACTTCGAGTCGGGCGAGCTCGTGTTCGACGGCCTGGCCGAGAGCATCGAGCCCAACGAGGAGCAGACCGTCTGGACGATCAAGCTCAAGGACGGTCGCACCTTCCACAACGGCGAGCCGGTCAACTCCGACGCGTTCATCAACGCCTGGAACTACTCCGCCAACCCGAAGAACGCCCAGTCCACCGCCGGCTTCATGAGCCGCATCGAGGGCGCGGGCAAGGGTGCCGAGATGGCCGGCCTCAAGAAGGTCGACGACACCACCTTCGAGGTGACCCTCAACGGCCCGTTCTCGCAGTTCGGCGCCATGCTGAGCTACTCGCCGGCCTTCGCGCCCATCGCGCAGGAGTGCCTCGACGACGTCAAGGCCTGCAACGAGGCCCCCATCGGCACCGGCCCCTACATGATGGACGGCAAGTGGCGCCACGACCAGGGCATCACCGTCACCAAGTGGGCCGACTACCAGGGTGAGCAGCCGGCCAACGCCGACACCATCGAGTTCAAGATGTACACCTCGCCCACCGCGGCGTTCCGTGACCTCCAGAACGGTGGCCTCGACGTCATCCCGACCCTCTCGCCCGAGGTCTACCTCGAGGCCAAGGGTGTTCTCGGCGACCGCCTCATCGAGGACGCAACGGCCTCGCTGACCTACCTCGGCTTCCCGACCAAGCAGGCTCCGTTCGACGACCCGACGGTTCGTCAGGCCATCTCGATGTCCATCGACCGCCAGCTGATCGTGGACCAGGTCCTCAACGGTCTCGCCAAGCCCGCGACCGACATCCCGACCCCGCCGATCCCGGGTCACCGCGACGACGCCTGCGACTACTGCACCTACGACCCGGAGCAGGCCAAGCAGCTCCTCGACGAGGCCGGCGTCAACCCCGAGGGCACGACGATCACGTACTACTTCAACGCCGACGCCGGTCACGACCAGTGGGTCGAGGCTGCTGCCCGTCAGGTCCAGGAGAACCTGGGCTTCGACTACAAGCTGAAGGCGACGGAGTGGGCGCAGTACCTCGAGCTCCTCGACGGCCAGAAGTTCACCGGTCCGTTCCGTCTCGGCTGGTCCCTGGACTACCCGTCCCCGGAGAACTACCTCCGACCCATCGTGGGCACCGGCGGTGACTCGAACTACACTGGCTACTCGAACCCTGAGCTCGACGACATGCTGACCCAGGCCGACCAGGCCGGCACGATCGAGGAGAGCATCGAGCTCTACCAGCAGGCCGGAGACATCGCTCTCGAGGAGATGCCGATCATCCCGATGTGGAGCGGCGTGAACCCGGTCGGGTACGGGGAGAACGTCAGCAACGTTCGCTACGACGTTGGCCAGGGTGAGGTCGCCTTCGGCGAGATCACCGTCAACCAGTGATCGACTGCAGCTAGCACATCATCAGGGCGGGGGCCGGGCCGGTAGGCTCGGCCCCCGCACCGGTGCGCGGTCGAATTAGAGAGGATCCGCATGGGGCGCTACGTAGCCCGCCGACTGATTCAGTTCATCCCGGTCATCCTGGGCACCCTCTTCCTGCTTCACATCCTGAGCACGCTCACCATCCAGATCGTGGGCGACCCGGTCCGGGCACTCTTCGGTGAGAACGCGCCGCCGGCCGCGATCATCGAGCAGATGAGGGCCGACTACAACCTCGACGACGACTGCCTGGACACCCCCGGAAACCCCTGCGTCGGGCTCTTCGTGGACCGGCTCGCGCAGTACGGCTCGGGTGACTTCGGCATCAACTTCCGCGGCCGCGAGGTGACCGACCTGTTCCTCGAGCGCTTCCCGGTGACCGTGCGCCTCACCGTCATCGCGCTGGCCTTCGAGACGATCGTCGGCATCGTGATCGGCGTGCTGGCGGGCCTCCGCAAGGACAAGTTCGTCGACAACTTCGTCCGGTTCTCGACGGTGCTGCTGATCGCCTTCCCGGTCTTCGTGTTCGGCACGCTCGCGCAGCTCTTCATCGGCCTCAAGCTCGGTCTCGAGCTCCGGAACAGCTCCTGGGCACCGGACTGGCTCGGGCAGATGTTCAACGTCGGCTACAACGCCGAGTACCCGTGGCTCAGCCTGATGCTGCCCGGACTGGTCCTGGGCGCGTTCTCCCTCGCCGCCGTTGCCCGGCTCACACGCACCAGCCTGATCGAGAACCTCCGCTCGGACTACGTCCGGACCGCCCGTGCGAAGGGGCTCACGACCCGACGTATCGTGGGCGTGCACACGCTCCGGAACTCCCTGATCCCGGTGGTGACCTACATCGGCATCGACGTCGGGATCCTGCTCGGCGGCGCGCTCGTCACCGAGGGCATCTTCAACATCCCGGGCGTCGGACAGCTGGTCTTCCTGGCGATCGAGGCGAACGACACCCCGGTCATCATCGGTGTGGTCACGATCCTGACGATCGTGTTCCTCGTCTCCAACCTGCTTGTCGACATCCTGTACGCCGCGCTCGACCCGAGGATCCGCTATGAGTGACGTGACCGCCGCGCAGACGGCCGCCCCCCGAGAGGGTCTCACCCCGGAGACCCCCCAGAAGGGCCCGAACCGTAGCCTCTGGGGCGACGTCCGCTACGAGCTGATGCGCAGCCCGGTGTTCTGGATCTCCTCGGTGCTCGTGCTGGTGATCCTGTCCATGGCGTTCTTCCCGCAGCTGTGGGCGGAGACGTCGCCCACGGCGAGCGGCGCCTGCCAGCTCGAGAACGCGCGGGTCAAGCCGACCGGCGAGCACCCGTTCGGCTACACAGCGACCGGCTGCGACATGTGGTCCTCGCTGGTCTACGGCACGGGCAAGTCGGTCATCGTCGCGATCCTGGCGACCGCGGGAACGGCATTCCTCGGCGTCCTCCTGGGCACGCTCGCCGGGTACTTCGGCGGCTTCGGCGACACGATCATCAGCCGGATCACCGACATCTTCTTCGGCCTACCGTTCCTCCTCGGCGCGCTGGTGTTCCTCGCGATCTTCCCCGAGCGCAACATCCTGACGATCACGACGGTGCTCGTGGTCTTCGGCTGGACCTCGCTGACCCGGGTCATGCGAGGCAGTGTGATCGCGACGAAGCAGAAGGACTACGTGGACGCGGCTCGCGCCCTGGGTGCGAGTGACTCCTTCATCATCCGCAAGCACGTCCTGGCCAACAGCATCGCGCCGGTGATCGTCATCTCCACGATCAACCTGGGCTCGTTCATCGGTGCCGAGGCGACGCTGACGTACCTCGGCGTCGGCTACCAGCGTCCGACGGTGTCCTGGGGTCTGCTCGTGGACGAAGGACAGAACCTCGCGCTCGCGGGGTACTGGCACCTGCTGGTGCTGCCCTCCTCGTTCATCGTGATCACCGTGCTCGCGTTCATCCTTCTCGGGGACGTGCTGCGTGACGCGCTCGACCCCCGCAACCGATGAGGAGCTCATGACATGAGCCAGACCCTTACCGAAGACCACCCCACCAGCTCCAAGCGGGCGGCGGCGTCGCTCAGCCAGCTGAGCTTCGACACCTCCGCGCCCCTGCTCGAGGTGGAGGACCTCCAGGTCGAGTTCCACACCCGCGACGGCGTCGCCCACGCGGTGAACAAGGTCAGCTTCTCGCTGAACGCCGGGGAGACCCTCGGCATCCTCGGCGAGTCCGGCTGCGGCAAGTCCGTGACCGCGCAGGCGATCATGGGCATCCTGGACAGCCCGCCGGCCAAGGTCACCGGGGGACAGGTCCGCTACCGCGGAGTCGACATCCTCCAGCTCGACGAGAAGACCCGCCGGCACATCCGGGCCAACAAGATCGCGATGATCTTCCAGGACGCACTGTCGTCGCTGAACCCGGTCTTCACCGTCGGCTGGCAGCTCGGCGAGCTGTACCGCCAGCACTCGGGCGCGAGCCGCAAGGAGGCGAAGGCCAAGGCGGTCGAGCTGCTCGAGATGGTCGGCATCCCTGCCGCGAAGTCCCGGGTCAACGACTTCCCGCACCAGTTCTCCGGCGGTATGCGACAGCGCGTGATGATCGCGATGTCGCTCGCGCTCCAGCCCGACATCATCATCGCCGACGAGCCGACCACGGCTCTCGACGTGACCGTGCAGGCACAGGTGATGTCGTTGCTCGCCGACCTCCAGCAGGAGATGCAGCTCGGCCTCATCCTCATCACGCACGACATGGGCGTGGTGGCGGACGTCGCCGACAAGATCTGCGTGATGTACGCCGGTCACGCCGTCGAGCGCGCCAACGTGTACGACATCTACGAGCGACCGGCCCACCCCTACACCAAGGCCCTGCTCGAGTCGATCCCCCGCGTCGACCAGAAGGGCCAGCAGCTCACGGTCATCAAGGGTCTTCCGCCGGCCCTGACCGACCCGCCCTCCGGCTGTGCGTTCCACCCTCGCTGCGCGTTCGCCAAGGACCGCTGCAAGACCGACGAGCCGCCGCTGTACCAGGTGCCGGGAAACCGTGACAGCGCCTGCCACTACTGGGAAGAGGTCCTGAACTCATGAGCACCCCCGTGACCGAGACCGGGCAGGTCCCGGCCGATGTCGACGGTGACGTGGTCCTCGAGGCACGCGACGTCAAGAAGTACTTCCCGCTCACCCAGGGCATCGTCTTCAAGCGCACCATCGGCCACGTCAAGGCGGTCGACGGTGTCTCGTTCCAGCTGAAGAAGGGCGAGACGCTCGGCGTGGTCGGTGAGTCCGGCTGCGGCAAGTCGACGCTGGGCCGCCTCCTCATGGGGCTCGAGCGGCCGACCGACGGGTCGATCAAGATCCTCGGCCGGGAGATGGCGGGTCTCAGCGGCCGCGAGATGCGGCGGATGCGCCGCGACATCCAGATCGTGCTCCAGGACCCGTACTCCTCGCTGGATCCTCGGATGACGGTCGGCGACATCGTCGGCGAGCCCTTCAAGATCCACGCGGACGTCCTGGCCGGCAAGGACCAGCGCAAGGCCGTGCAGGACCTGCTCGACGTGGTGGGCCTCAACCCCGACCACATCAACCGCTACCCGCACCAGTTCTCGGGTGGCCAACGCCAGCGGATCGGCATCGCCCGCGCGCTCGCCCTGCGCCCGAAGATCATCGTCGCCGACGAGCCGGTCTCGGCTCTCGACGTGTCGGTGCAGGCGCAGGTCGTCAACCTGTTCGAGCAGCTTCAGGACGAGTTCGGGCTGTCCTACGTGTTCATCGCGCACGACCTGTCGGTGGTGCGTCACATCTCCGACCGGGTGATGGTGATGTACCTCGGCAAGGCCGTCGAGATGGGCAACGAGGACGAGATCTACGAGCACCCGACCCACCCCTACACGCAGGCCCTCCTCTCGGCCGTGCCGGTGCCGGACCCGCGCCTGCGTGGGCACCGGGACCACATCGTGCTCGAGGGTGACGTCCCCAGCCCGGCCAACCCGCCCTCGGGATGCCGCTTCCGCACCCGTTGCTGGAAGGCCCAGGACCTCTGCGCCCAGGACGAGCCGCTCCTCGTCACCCGCGACACCTCCCGGCACCCGTCGGCGTGCCACTTCGCGTCGGAGCGGGACGTGATCCACGCGGTCGACGAGCCGGGCGAGAGCTGACCCCGCTCCGGAAGAACCGCACCGCACCAGCCGACAGGCCGCGGTGAGCGCGACCCTCGTTGTCGCCCCTGCTCACCGCGGCCTGTTCCACGTAGCGTCGTACGTCCTGGCCACCGGTGACGGCGAGTGGGGGCAGGCCAACCGGCTGACCGTCTCCCGGCACGGCCTCGGGTACGCCCGGGCAGGCGGTCGGACCTACGCGGTCGGCCGGTGCGTGGAGTCGCCGCTGCGCGAAATCCGCACCGTCAGCGTGCTCGACGTGACCCAGGTCTCACTTGGGTAACGATGAGGTTCCGGAACGTTTGCTGCGCCCTCCGTATGCCCGGTTCTGGGACTAGTGTCCCGGAAAGGCACGGGGGATTCTCGGTGTCCGTGTCTGGACCCATTCGCAGAGTGTGCGGCGCCGTGCGCCGTCTCATGGAGGAATCGTGAAGATGAGAAGGATCACGGCTGCTGTCGCAGCTGCCGCGTTCGGCATGGCTGCCGCGGCGTGCGCGCCACCGGCCGCCGAGGAGGAGCAGGGCCCGGTCGGCGACACCTCGGTGAACATCGGGTGGAACCAGCCGTTCTACTCCTACAACGACGACAGCAGCAACGGCAACGCGACCGCGAACGCCATCGTGCTGTACCTCATGCAGGCCGGGTTCAACTACTACAACGCGGACCTCGAGCTCACTCCGGACGAGTCCTTCGGCACCTACGAGAAGCTCTCCGACGACCCTCTGCAGGTGAAGTACACCGTCAACGAGGACGTCACCTGGTCCGACGGCACGCCCGTGGACGCGGCGGACATGCTGCTGTCGTGGGCCGCGCTGAGCAGCGCGCTGAACACCGTCGAGGGAGACGCCGTCGAGCGTGACCCCGAGACCGGCGACCCGAAGCCGACCGACGGCGTGTACTTCGACTCCGGCAGCCCGGGCATGCAGCTGGTCACCGAGACCCCGGAGATCAGCGACGACGGCCGCTCCATCACGCTGAGCTACGACAAGCCGTTCGCCGACTGGGAGACCGCCTTCGGTATCGGCGTCCCGGCTCACGCAACCGCGATGAAGGCGCTGGACATCAGCGACCCTCAGGAGGCGAAGGACGCCTTCATCACCGCGGTCCAGGAGAAGGACAACGAGACGCTGGGCAAGGTCGCCAACTTCTGGAACACCGGCTTCAACTACACCTCGTTCCCCGAGGACGAGCTGCTCCGTCTGTCGAGCGGTGCCTACGAGATGACTGAGTTCGAGGAGAACCAGTTCATGACCCTCGAGGCGAACCCCGACTACACCGGTGACCTGAGTGCGCAGATCGAGAAGGTCACGATCCGCTGGAACGAGGACCCGCTGGCGTCGGTCCAGGCACTGCAGAACGGCGAGCTGGACCTGATCGCGCCGCAGTCGAGCCCCGACGTCCTCCAGGCACTCGAGGGCATCGAGGGCCTGACCGTCGAGACCGGGGTCGAGGGCACCTACGAGCACGTCGACCTGACCTACAACAACGGTGGTCCGTTCGACCCGAAGAGCTACGGCGGCGACGAGGAGAAGGCCAAGGCCGTCCGCCTCGCCTTCCTCAAGACGATCCCGCGCCAGGAGATCCTCGACAAGCTCATCGTCCCGCTGCAGCCGGACGCCGAGCTGCGTGACTCCTTCAACCTGACGCCTGGTTCGCCCGGCTACGACGAGATGGCCGAGCAGAACGGCTCCGCAGAGTTCGCCGAGGTGGACATCGAGGGCGCCAAGAAGCTGCTCGCCGACGCCGGCGTGAAGACCCCGGTCGACGTGCGTTTCCTGTTCGCCGCCGACAACGTCCGTCGTGAGGAGTCCTTCGAGCTGATCCGCCAGTCCGCCAAGCAGGCCGGCTTCAACGTGATCGACAAGAGCAACGCCGACTGGGGCTCGCTGCTCGGCAGCGGCACCTACGACGCGACCGAGTTCGGCTGGCAGTCGACCTCGACCGCGGTGACCGAGTCCGACGCCAACCACAGCAGCGACGGCGTCAACAACTTCGGTGGCTTCAAGAACGAGCAGGTCGACGCGCTCTACGACGAGCTCCAGACCGAGACCGACCCGCAGCGTCAGCTCGAGATCCAGATCGAGGTGGAGAAGATCCTCTGGGCCGACGGATTCGGCGTCACGATCTACCAGTTCCCCGGCATCGTCGCCTACAACGAGAACATCTCGAACATCCAGACGATCGCCATCTCTCCCGGAATCTTCCACGGCTTCTGGGAGTGGGAGGCGGGCGGCGGCGAGGGCTGACGCCCTGGCTCCTTCCCAGCTGCAAGACCGCGTGGGGGTGCTGCCGCCGACCCGGTGGCAGCACCCCTGCGGGGTGCAAGGGGCTCTCCGTGACCGACCGTCACGTCGTCTCGGGGCCCGAGTGTCTGTTCACGCAGAAACCGTGAGGCACCTCAACCGATGTTCACCTTCATTCTCCGGCGTTTCGTCACGTCCGCCCTCGTGGTGCTGGCCTCGACGTTCGTCATGTATGTCCTGACGGACATCGCCATCGACCCGCTCAACGACCTGCGGACGAGCACGGCGCCCAACAAGGAGCAGCTGATCGAGGGCCGGATCGCGCAGCTCCAGCTGGACGAACCGGTCGTCGTCCGCTACGTCGACTGGCTGGCCGGCGCGAGCAAGTGCCTCGTCGGGGACTGCGACCTCGGCACGGCCTGGCGATCGGGCCAGCCGGTGACCGAGCTCCTCGGTGGTGCGATCGCCACCACGATCCAGCTCGTCACCGCGTCGACGATCCTCGCGATCCTTCTCGGGGTGGCGGTCGGCATCGTCAGCGCGCTGCGGCAGTACAGCGGCTACGACTACAGCGTCACCTTCATGTCGTTCCTCCTGTACTCGCTGCCCGTGTTCTGGGTGGCCGTGCTCCTCAAGCAGTACGGCGCGATCGAGTTCAACACCTTCCTCAACGACCCCGACATCGCCCTGACGACGATGCTCGTCCTGTCGCTGCTGTCCGGTCTCACCTGGGCCGGGATGGCCGGCGGGGAGGCCGCGCGCAAGCTGAAGGTCCTGGCCGCCTCGTTCTTCGTCACCCTCGCCGTCCTCGTCTACATCGACGTGACCGGGTGGCTCACCGACCCAGGCATCGGCATCGTCGGCATGGCACTCAGCGGGGTGGGCATCGCCTTCCTCGCGACCCACCTGTCGACGGGCCTGCGGAACAAGCGCGCCCGCAACGCCGCGCTCACCACGGTCGGCGTCGGTGTCGCGCTCTACTACCCGCTGCAGTACTTCTACTACTACGTCGGCGCGAGCTGGCTGATCATGTTCGCCCTGCTGGCCGTGGCCGTGCTCGTCTCGGTGCTCATCGGCTGGGCGTGGGGCGGCCCGGACTGGAAGCAGTCCGCGCGCACCGCGGTGGTCGCCGCCATCCCGATGTCGGTCCTCCTGTTCGTGGACCGTGTGATGGCGGTGTGGCAGGTCTACTCCGAGTCCAGCCTGATCAAGGGGCGCCCGATCGCGACGATCGGCCCGAAGACCCCGGGCCTGTCGGGCAGCTTCTGGATCACCACCCTCGACTCGTTCACGCACCTGTTGCTGCCGACGCTCGCGCTGGTGCTCATCTCGTTCGCCGGCTACACCCGCTACTCGCGAGCCAGCATGCTCGAGGTGATGAACCAGGACTACATCCGCACGGCGCGCGCGAAGGGCCTGACCGAGCGGACCGTGGTGATGCGCCACGCCTTCCGCAACTCGCTGATCCCGCTCGCCTCCATCGTCCCGGTCGACATCATCACCCTGATCGGTGGAGCTGTGATCACCGAGACGATCTTCAACTGGTTCGGCATGGGCAGGCTGTTCGTGATGTCGCTCGGCGGCGACGAGATCGACCCGATCATGGCCTACCTCCTGATCGTCGGCATCCTCGCGGTGCTGGCCAACTTCGTCGCCGACCTGCTCTACGCCTTCCTCGACCCGCGGATCCGGGTGAACGCATGAGCAACCAGCGCATCGTCTCGCTCCGTCTCCGAGGAGTCCAGTCATGACCATCGAGACACCGCCCCAGACATCCCCCGGCGCAGACCGACTCGAGAACGCCATCGCGCTCAAGGAGGTCGAGGGTCTCTCGCAGGGCCAGATCGTCCGCCGCCGGTTCCTGAGGCACAAGGGCGCCATCATCGGCCTGATCAGCATCACCGTGGTGGCCCTGCTCGCGTTCACGTCCATCGGCATCGGCCCGATCCCGGGGTGGTGGAAGTGGGACCACTCCGGGCTCCACGACGTCGCCAACCCGGGCGGCCGGCCGACGATGTCGCTGCCCACCTGGCTGGGCGGACCGGGCTTCGCGATCGGCGACTTCCCGTTCGGCCAGGACACGATCGGCCGCGACATCTTCGCCCGGACGATGAAGGGCGTGCAGACGTCGCTGATCGTCATGTTCATCATCGGGCTCCTCTCGACGCTCATCGGGATCGCGGTCGGCGCCATGGCAGGCTTCTACCGGGGCACGGTCGACCAGGCCCTGATGCGCTTCACCGACCTGATCATCACCTTCCCGGTGATCGTGATCGGCGCGGTCCTCGGCAAGCTCGCAGGCTCCGGTGGCGCGCTGTGGCTGGCGGTGGCACTCGGCCTGATCACCTGGACCGGCATGGCGCGGCTCGTGCGCGGCGACTTCCTGAGCCTGCGCGAACGAGAGTTCGTGGACGCGGCCCGGGTCGCCGGGGCGAGCAACTTCCGGATCATCCGCAAGCACATGCTGCCCAACGCCATGGGCGTGATCATCGTCAACACCACGCTGCTCATGTCGGCGGCCGTGCTGCTCGAGACGTCGTTGAGCTACCTCGGCTTCGGGATCCGGAGCCCAGACGTGTCGCTGGGCACGATGATCTCGCAGTACCAGTCGGCGTTCGGCACGCGGCCGTGGCTGTTCTGGTGGCCCGGCCTCTTCATCATCGTCATCGCGCTGTCGATCAACTTCATCGGTGACGGTCTGCGCGACGCCTTCGACCCGCGGCAGCGGCGGATCCCGTCGGCTCGGCGGATGCGGCGCGCACTCGAGGCCGAGCAGGCCGGGCGTCCCGACACAGGGGCGGGGAGGTGACCGCCGCGGTGCCCGTCTCAGAGCACGAGGGCGAGCACGACGGTCAGCACGGCCAGGGCGACGGACACGGCGATCGCGCCGGTGTGCAGACGGGTCTGCGCCCTGGGGCGTTCCAGCCGCGGGTCGTCGAGGTAGCCGGCGTCACGCAGCTCGTCCCACCGCTCGGAGACCCACATCGCGGCCTCCGTCGGCTCGACGGGCGCTGCACCTCTGGTACGACGGGGGGCCGGCACCGCCCAGGCCTGGTAGCTGCCGTAGGCCGTCACCAGCCGGAGGCCCAGCCTGCTGTCGATGTCCGCCAGCGCCGGCCACGGCACGTGGACGGTGCGCCACACGTTGCGGATCTCGACGCCGCCGTCGCTGACCTCGACGTGCGGGCGCCAGAACGCCAGCCAGGCCAGCACCCCCACGAGAGCCACCGGTGCGCCGTACCTCAGCGCCGCGCGCGGCTCGGCGGTCAGCGCCATCCACACCAGCAGCACGACGCTGAGGACGACCGCAACGACTGCCAGCGCACGCGAGAAGGCCGAACGGTACGTCCTGGTCTCTCCCATGGCGCAACTCTTTCACGCATCTCGACGCAGGAAGGTGAACGGTGACCAGCAGCAGCGACGGGTCCACCCCGGGCACGCACGGTCGGATCCTGGAGGTCGAGAACCTCAACGTCTCGTTCTGGGTCGACGACGCGTGGTACCCCGCTGCGGTGGACGTCAGCTACCACGTCGACGCCGGCGAGGTCCTCGCCATCGTGGGGGAGTCCGGATCAGGCAAGACCCAGTCCTCGATGTCGCTTGTCGGCCTGCTGCCGCCCAACGGCCGGGCGACCGGCAGCGCCAGGCTCCGGGACAAGGAGCTCATCGGCATGTCCGCAGCCGGCATGCGCGACATCCGGGGCAACGAGATCTCGGTGATCTTCCAGGAGCCGATGACTGCGCTGAACCCGGTGTACACGATCGGCTTCCAGATCGTGGAGACGTTGCGGGCACACTTCACGATGAGCCCCAAGGAGGCGAAGGAGCGCGCGCTCGAGCTGCTCCGGATGGTGGAGATCCCCGAGCCCGAGCGGCGCTTCGACAGCTTTCCGCACCAGCTCTCCGGCGGCCAGCGCCAGCGCGCCATGATCGCGCAGGCGCTGGCCTGCGAGCCGAAGCTGCTCGTCGCCGACGAGCCCACGACGGCGCTCGACGTGACCGTGCAGGCCGAGATCCTCGACCTGCTCCGCCGCGTCCGCGACGAGTTCGGCACGGCGATCGTGCTCATCACGCACAACATGGGCGTCGTGGCCGACCTCGCCGACCGCGTCGCGGTCATGTACCAGGGCCGGGTGGTCGAAGAGGCGACGGCGACCGAGCTCTTCGCCGCGCCGAAGGACGACTACACGAAGCGGCTGCTCGCCGCGGTGCCCTACGTCGGGCACGGCGTGACGAAGGCGGCCGAACGTGCCGCGGCGAGGCCCGCGGGCTGGGCCGAGCAGGCACCGGTCGTCG
>DASTPU010000240.1:0-19744 GCA_035762105.1 Nocardioidaceae bacterium
GCGCGGCGGCGTCCGAAGAGCCGCCGCTCACCACGGTCGGGGTGGGGAAGACGCTCACGCGTTGCGGATCGCGGAGACGTCGAACTCCAGCTTGATCTTCTCGCTGACAAGCACGCCGCCGGTCTCGAGCGCGGCGTTCCAGGTCAGGCCCCACTCCTTGCGGTTGATGGTCGTGCTGCCCTCGAAGCCGACGCGGAGGTTGCCGAACGGGTCCACCGCGGAGCCGGTCGACTCGAAGTCGATGGAGACCGGCTTCGTGACGTCCTTGATGGTCAGGTCGCCGCTGACGCGCCAGGTCTCGCCGTCGACGCGCTCGACGCCGGTGGAGACGAACGTGATCTCCGGGAACGTCTCGGCGTCGAAGAAGTCGCCGGAGCGGAGGTGGCCGTCGCGGTCGGTGTTGCGGGTGTCGATGCTGGCGGTCTTGATGACGACCTTGGCCGAGGAGGCGCCCGGGTTGACGGTGTCGACGTGCGCGGTGCCCTCGAACTCCGCGAACTGGCCGCGGACGGTGGTGACCATCGCGTGGCGGGCCGAGAAGCCGAGGCGGGTGTGGGTGACGTCGAGCGTGTAGTCGCCGGCGATGTCGTCGATGGCCGTCGTACCGGCGTCGAACACGGACACAGGCACCGCGGCGGGAACCTGGGCGACGTCGTCGGTGGTCTTGGGGGAGCGGGTGAAGAGACCCATGGCAGTTCTCCAAAAGTTGAAGGTTCAATGGAATAGCTCCACCGTACGTGGCCACTGTTGAAGTGTCAACTATCTGTCTGGATAGGTTTCACCCATGCACGCCTTCCGAGAAGCCGTCGAGTCCTGGGACATCGACCGCGTCCTGTCCCTGATGACCGAGGACGTCGAGTTCCGCAGCCCTGTGGTGCACACGCCCTACCGCGGGCGTGAGGTGGTGGGGGTGATCCTGCGGGCCGTCTCCCGGGTCTTCGAGGACTTCCGCTACGACCGCGAGATCGGAGCGGAGGGTGCCGCCGACCACGCGCTGGTGTTCCGGGCTCGTGTGGGCGACCGCGAGCTCGAGGGCTGCGACTTCGTGCATGTCGACGACGACGGGCTCATCGACGAGTTCTTCGTGATGGTGCGGCCGATGTCCGGGGCGATGGCGCTTGCCGACGCGATGCGCGCGGAGCTGGAGAGGCCGGCCGGCTGACGGGACCGGCCCGATGAGCTGGATGCTGTGGGGCGGATCCCGCCCTAGAATGTGCACCGACCGCCGACGACGGGGCAGTCGGTCGCAGCGTTGGGAGCAATTGCATGGCCCGCTATCTCATCGTGGCCAACCAGACGATCGGCGGCGAACAGCTCACCGCCAAGCTGGACGAGCTCAGCAGCGCGGGACCCTGCACGTTCCGTTTCCTCGTGCCTGTCACGGACACCGAAGGTCTCCACCAGTGGGACTATCCGCCTATCGACCGAGTCATCCCGGACGCACACCAGATCGCGGCGGCGTTGGCCCAGGGCAGGCTGGACCATGAGCTCGCGCGGCTGCGGCGTTCCGGGATCGAAGCCAGCGGAGAGGTCGTTGGTGCGCTGCCGGTCGGCCGAGCCCAGGAGCTGCTCGACGAGGAGCACTTCGATGGTGTCGTCGTCTCGACCCTGCCGCGTCGACTGTCTCGGTGGCTGGTCATGGACCTGCCGCACCGCATCGCCCGCCTCTCCGACGTCCCTGTGACTCACGTCGAGGGCAATGCCGGTCCTTCGTTGTGAGGCCTGCCGTTCGTGCCCGGGTCCAGTGGCTCACGCCGGGTCTTCCAGGGATGGGTACTTCTGTGGAAGCGGCAGCCGTGTCCGGTGCCTAGGTTCTGAAGTGGCGCTGGACTGTCGGTGTGAGGTGACTGGTCGTGCGGGTACGGACGCGGAACGGAAAGCGGGTGGGCCCGGGGGAGTCGGCGCGGGTCCGGCTTCTGAGCGGTCTCCCCGTCGAGGAGCATCGACTCGACGTCAACGGCACCTCAACATCGGTGCTCGAAGGTGGACAGGGTCCGCCGCTGGTCCTGCTCCACGGCGGAATCGAGTGCGGCGGGACGTGCTGGGCGCCCGTGATCTCCCGCCTCGCCGACCACCACCGCCTCGTCGTACCGGACGTTCCAGGCCTCGGAGAATCCGACCCGGCCGCCCGGCTGCATGGCATGGCCTTCGACGAATGGCTGGGGGCGCTGCTCCGGCTGACGTGTGAGGAACCCCCGACGCTCGTCGCTCATTCCCTGTCGGGAACCCTCGCCGCGCGGTTCGCCGGCCGGCGCGGCGATCTGCTTCGTCGGCTGGTGGTCTACGGCGCTCCCGGAGTCGGGCCGTACAGGATGCCGATGGGCCTACGCGTCGTGGCGATCCGGTTCGCGCTGCGTCCTACCGCGGCGAATGCCGAGCGATTCGACCGTTGGGCGTTCGTCGACCTCGACCGCGCCCGCCGGCAAGATCCGGACTGGTACGACGCATTCAGCGCCTACACGCGGTCTCGCGCAGTCGTGCCGCACGTCAAGCGGACGATGCGGCAGCTGATAGGCAGCTGCACCAGGCAGGTCCCCGACACGGAGCTCGGGCGTATCGGCGTGCCGACGACACTGCTGTGGGGCGAACGGGACCGCTTCGTACCACTTGGCCTTGCCCAGCAGGCGAGCAGGCGACTCGGATGGCCGCTGCAGGTCATCGAGGACGCCGGACATGTCCCGCATATCGAGCGGCCCGCCGCGTTCGTCGGTGCGCTGGAGGAAGTGACTCGAACGCGAAGGTGAACGCAGGGCGGGCGCGGTGGTACACAATGCACACATACGCACCCCCGACCTTGCTGAGCTGCGGAGGAAGCCGTGAGCCACGAGCACGACCACGAGCACGGCCACGAGCACCGCGGTATCCGGGGCGTCATCGACGAGCTGTTCCGGCCGCACAGCCACGACGCCACCGACTCCGTGGACTCGGCGCTGGAGTCGAGCGGCAAGGGCATCCGGGCCGTCAAGATCAGCCTCGTCGCGCTGTTCGTCACAGCGCTCGCCCAGGCCGGAATCGTGCTCCTCACCGGCTCCGTGGGCCTGCTCGCGGACACCATCCACAACTTCTCCGACGCCTTGACCGCGATCCCGCTGTGGACCGCCTTCGCCGTCGGGAGACGGGCGCCGTCGTCCCGGTACACCTACGGGTACGGCCGCGCCGAGGACCTGGCCGGGGTGCTGATCGTGGCGATGATCGCTCTCTCGGCGGTGCTGGCCGGCTACGAGTCCGTGCGCCGCCTGGTCGACCCACAGCCGCTCAGCCACGCCTGGATGGTCGTCCTTGCCGGTCTCGTCGGCTTCGCCGGCAACGAGCTGGTCGCGATGTACCGGATCAGGGTCGGCCGGCAAGTCGGCTCAGCCGCGCTCGTCGCAGACGGGGTGCACGCCCGCACGGACGGGTTCACCTCGCTCGCCGTCGTGCTCGGCGCCCTCGGCGTGCTCGCCGGCTTCCCGCTCGCGGACCCGATCGTGGGCATGCTGATCACCGTCGCCATCCTCTTCGTCCTGAAGGGCGCCGCGGTGGACATGTACCGACGGCTCATGGATGCGGTGGACCCGGACCTGGTCGCGGCCGCGGAGCACATCCTCGAGCACACCCCGGGTGTTCGCGAGGTCGAGAGCGTGCGGCTGCGGTGGATCGGACACCGCGTGTACGCCGAGGTGGGGGTCGTCGTGGATGCCGAGCTGACCGTGGTCGAGGCCCACGACATCGCCACCGATGCCCATCACAGGCTGCTGCACGGCGTACCCAAGCTGGCCAAGGCGACCGTGCACGTGAGCCCGTCGGCCGGCGACGGCGAGGACCACCACGCCGTGCTCGCGCACCACCTCAACCGCTGACCCGCGGCCGGAGGTTCCTCCGCATCACGACGCGCGTCGGCGACCGGCGTACGACCTCCTTGAACCCGGCCCTCTCGTAGAGGCTCCGGGAGCCGAAGAACATGAAGTCGTCGTGGCTACGCTCCGGCTTGTCGACCGGATAGGCCTCCACGGTGCGCACGCCCTGCTCGCGGGCGTACCGGATCGCTGCGTCGAGCAGGCGGTGCTGGACGCCTCGACCGCGGTAGGACCTAGCGACGTAGGTGCACACGACCGACCACACCGGTGTGTCGTCGACCGGCTTCATGATCGGGGAGCGGCGCAGCTTCGCGTAGTCCTCACGAGGGCCGAGGCTGATCCACCCCGCGGGTACCCCGTCGACGTAGCCGACGAGCCCCGGGACCACTCCGTCGTCGACGAGCGCGCACAGCTGCTGCTTGTTGTGCTCTGCCTCCGAGCCACTGACGGAGACCTTGCCGCTACGGCGGTAGAACATGCACCAGCAGCCGCGGACGATCGACCCGCCGGGCAGGGCGAAGAGGTCCTCGAGATCCGACCAGCTCCGCGGCGTCAGGGGCCGCGCCTCGAACGTGTAGCCCACGGGTCTCACGTTAGGGGTGTCGCTGTTCTCTCGGCGAGCCTCACCGGATCCGCCGTCCTGCCGTCCTTTACTTGAGGACCAGGCCCACCAACGGAGAGCACTTCCCCCGCTCGCGTCCACTGGAAGGACACGAACGATGCCCACCCGTCACGTGGTCGCTGTTGCGACCCTCCTCGTCGCCGTCCCGGCGGCCATACCTCAGACCGTCCCCCGAGCCACAGCCACCGAGACGGGGTCCACCGCCGTACGCGGGTGGTCCGTCGACCTCGACCGCGGCGCCACGCGGTCCCGCGGTCAGCTGGTCAGCGCCCGCCGAGCCTTTTCGACCGTCGGGGTCACCTGGGGGCGCGGCGAGGACCCGCACGTCGAGGTACGCACCCGGTCCGGCGGTGACTGGTCGTCATGGCAGGAGGTCCACCCGTTCGCCGGCGCCCCGGCCACCGAGCCGATCTGGGTCGACACCTCCGAGGCCGTCCGGGTCCGTGTGTCCGAGTGGCGCCGCGACCTCACCGTCGTCCTCATCGATCCCGGCGACAACCCGGAACCTTCGGCGGACCGGACCGCAGCCCGCCGGAGCGGTGCGGTCGCCACGGTCACCACCACGCTGCTCGCGCGCTCGGGCACGCGTCGCGTCGAACGGGCGCCGATGCCGCGGTTGCGGCTGCGGGAGGACTGGGGCGCCCGGGAACGGTGGCGGACCAGCGACCCGGTCTACCTGGACAAGATCAAGCACGCGCACATCCACCACACCGCGGGTCGCAACAGGTACTCGCGCGCCGATGTCCCCGGGATCATCCGGAGCATGTACTGGTACCACACCAAGCAGCTCGGCTGGAGCGACCTGGGCTACAACTTCCTCGTGGACCGGTTCGGCCGGATCTGGGTGGGTCGTGCCGGTGGTTTCCGCAAGCGAGTGCGCGGTGCCCACACCCTCGGCTTCAACCACGCGTCCTTCGGGGTCGCCTACATCGGCAACACCGAACGGACTCGTCTGAACGAGCGGGCGAAGGGCGCCCTGGTCCGGCTCGTCGCGTGGAAGCTCGACCGTGACGGCCGCGCGCCGAACGCGCGCAAGATCCGGGTCTACTCCAAGGGCAGCGACCTGATCCCGGCCGGTGAGCTGGTCCGGCTGCCCGCGGTGCTCAGCCACCGACGGACGAACCAGACCGCGTGTCCCGGCGAGAACCTCTACGGTTTCATCCCACGCCTCCGTGAGCGTGCGCAGAACAGGGCCGACAGCTGGGGGTGAACGCGGTCCGGTGGACGTGACGCCGGTGCCGGGCAGGTGGAGTCTGGTGCATCGGCGCGATCAGTCGCACACTGTTGAGGGTCCGCATTCCTCGGCCTGGGAGCTGGTCACATGAAGAATGACAGCCGAATCCCCGACTTCGTGCCGACACTTTCTCCCGGACGGCACCGGAACCCTCGCAAGGGCGCGTGCTTCATGGAGATGGCCTCCTTCCTCGCCGGCGAGAAATGGTCGGACCATCCCAAGTGCACGCAGCCGCTGCTCGCGGCCATGGCCCGCGAGATCAACGACCGCGTCGGCGACAGCGCCCGCCAGGACCTGGTGCCCCTGATCCCGTCGGTCGTCGGTCTCAAGGGGGACGACCCCCGCATCGACACCTGGATCGCGCGAGAGGCCGCGCTGACCGCCCTGCCGGTCGTGGCGATGTCCCGACAGCGCGCGCTCGCAGTCGGCATCCTGCGCTGCGAGGCCGTCCTCGCCGAGCTCGACGGGCTGCCTGAGCACCACCTCTCCACCCGGGCGCGCGAGACGCTGGCGCTCGTGCCGGACGCCGAGGCGTGGGCCCGACAGTTCATCGACACGGCGTCGAGCCGCCGCGACGCGTTCGTGTCGAGAGGTGCCCCCGCCGTCGTGCACCAGGCCGTTGCCGGAGTGGCGCAGGCCTGCGTGACGGACCCCGAGCAGGTGCTCGTCACGCTGCTGCGCAGGACCATCGAGACGCTGGCTCAGCTCCTCGGCACGGTCGGCAGCCACGCGCCGAGCCGCGACAGCGCCTCGGAGATCTCGACCGGTGCGCCGGCGAACGAGAACCTCAGGAACCTCCCGCCGTCGACGGTGTCGAAGTCGATGCCCGGCGCGGTGGCGACGCCGGTGTCCGCGAGCAGCCGGTGGCACAGGGCCATGGAGTCGTCGGTCAGGTGGGACACGTCGGCGTAGACGTAGAACGCCCCGTCGGCCGGCGCGAGCCGGTCCAGTCCCAGCCGGGGTAGTCCGTCGAGGAGCAGTGCGCGGTTCTCGGCGTACCTCGCCACGTGCCCGTCCACCTCGGCGTACGCCTCGGGCGTGAACGCCGCGACCGCAGCGTGCTGCGACAGCACCGGCGGGCAGATGGTGAAGTTGCCGGTCAGTACGTCGACCGCCCGACGCAGCCGTTCGGGGACGAGCATCCAGCCGAGCCGCCACCCGGTCATCGAGAAGTACTTCGAGAAGGAGTGGAACACCACCGCCTCGCGGGAGGTCTGCCAGGCCGTGGCGTGCTGCATCGGGGTGGCGTACTCGATGCCGTGGTAGATCTCGTCGCTGATCAGCTGCACGCCGTGGGTCTCGCACCACGTGGCCAGCCCGGCGAGCTCCTCCGGGGCGAGCATCGTGCCGGTCGGGTTGGCCGGGCTGGCCACGACGAGGCCGCGCACCGGGCGGTCGAGGTCCTCGAGCATCTGCACGGTCGGGTGGAAGCGTGTCTCCGGCCCGGTGGGCAGCTCGACCACCTCGCAGCCGAGGGCGGTGAGCACGTTGCGGTAGCAGGGGTATCCGGGCCGCGCGATGGCCACCCGGTCACCGGCCTCGAACGCCGCAAGGAAGGCGAGGAGGAACCCGCCCGACGAGCCGGTGGTCACCACGATGTCCTCGACGCCCACGTCGAGCCCGTAGACCCTCTGGTGGTGGACCGCGATCGCCTCGCGCAGCTCCGGGATGCCGAGCGCCACGGTGTAGCCGAGGACGTCCTGGTCCAGCGCCCGCTTCGCGGCCTCACGCACCGGCCGGGGTGCCGGCGTGGAGGGCTGGCCGGCGACCATGTTCAGCAGGTCGCCGTGGGTCCGCTGCCGCTCCGCGGCGGCGGCGAGCAGGTCCATGACGTGGAACGGCGGGACGTTCGCCCGGCTCGCGACGGACAGGCGCTGTTGCGGGTGCGGGTCGGGCATGGGCTCACCGTAGCCGCCGGGGTGGGAGCATGAGCGCCATGTCCACGGTGCCCCTCGACGGCCAGGTCGCCCACGGTTTCGGGCCTGTCCGAGACGTCTTCGAGCAGGTCGTCTCGCAGAGCCAGGGGACGGGATCGGCCGTCGCGGTCTGGCACGACGGCGACTGGGTGGTGGACCTGTGGGGCGGGTACGCCGACGCCGCACGCACACGCCCTTGGCGCCAGGACAGCATCGTCATGCCGTACTCGGTGACCAAGCCCTTCGCTGCGCTCTGCGTCCTCCTCCTCGTCCACCGCGGGTCCGTGGACCTGGACGCTCCCCTGTCGACGTACTGGCCGGACTTCGAGGCGAACGCGACCGTCCGGCACGTGCTCGCGCACCAGGCAGGCGTGGTCGCGCTGGACGAGAACCTGCCGACCAGGGCGTTGTACGACCACGAGTGGATGTGCCGCGTGCTCGAACGACAGCGGCCGCTGTGGGAGCCAGGCACCGCGCACGGCGAGGCGGCCCTCGTCTACGGCCACCTGCTCGGCGAGGTCGTGCGGCGCGTGGACGGCCGCAGCCTCGGCACGTTCCTGCGCGAGGAGGTCTGCGAGCCGCGGGGCCTCGACTTCCACATCGGGCTCGGACCGGCGGAGCTCGCCCGCGTGGTCGAGCTGACGGGGTACGACGAGGAGTTCTGGCAGGGATGGGCGGCCTACGACCCGCTGATGCACCGGTCCCTCGGCAACCCGCCGGGCGCTCTCGACCCGGCGGTGGTGAACTCCAGGCAGTGGCGGCAGGCCGAGATCGGTGCGGTCAACGGCCACGGCACCGCCCGTGCCGTGGCGGGGCTCTACGTCGAGCTGATGCGCGGTGGGTTGCTGTCCTCGGCCCTGCTCGCCGAGGTGAGGCGGCCCCAGGCTGTCGGGCACGACAGGGTGCTCGGGATCGAGTCCTCCTGGGGGCTCGGGGTGAGCGTCGACCCGGAGGGCATCGGCATGGGCGGTGTCGGCGGGAGCTTCGGCTGGTGGAGCGACGCAGGGGACTACGCCTTCGCCTTCGTGACCGGTTTCGTCGGCGACCCGGCGCGCGGTGACCGGCTCGACGACGCCGTGCGCGAGGTGCTCGGCCTGCCTCCGGCCTGACCCCGGTCCGCCCTAGGATGAGGCGCACAGGGTCGCGACGTCGGAGGTGAGTATGAGCTTCGACGTGCACCAGCTCGACACCGTTCTGCTGGTGGGCGCCCTGATCATGCTCGCCGCGATCCTCGCGGTCCGCGCCTCCGTCCGCGTCGGCCTGCCGAGCCTTCTGATCTACCTCCTGATGGGGGTGCTGCTCGGCGAGATCAGCCCGGCCTTCGAGTTCAACAACGCCAGCGTCGCCCACGCACTCGGCTTCGCCGCCCTGGTCGTGATCCTCGCCGAAGGTGGTCTCACCACCTCCTGGCAGGAGATCCGGCCCTCCATGCGGATGGGCGTCGCGCTGGCCACCCTCGGCGTCGCGGTCAGCGTGACCGTGATGGCGGTCGGTGCCCACTACATCTTCGGCCTCGACTGGCAGCTCGCGGTGCTCCTCGGCGCGGTGACCTCCCCGACGGACGCGGCGGCGGTGTTCTCGGTGCTGCGGCGGGTGCCGCTGCCGCGGCAGATCACCGGCGTCCTCGAGGCGGAGTCCGGTCTCAACGACGCGCCGACGGTGCTGCTCGTGACGCTGGTGAGCACCA
This sequence comes from Nocardioidaceae bacterium, assembly GCA_035762105.1. Taxonomy (GTDB): domain Bacteria; phylum Actinomycetota; class Actinomycetes; order Propionibacteriales; family Nocardioidaceae; genus Nocardioides_C. Next base: position 9,296 of record DASTPU010000240.1, read on the forward strand.
ACGCCGCCCTCGACCAGGGTGTCCTCGGCTTCGCCGGCATCGTTGTCTACGAGCTGGCGGTGGGGGTGCTCGGCGGCCTGGCCGTGGGCTTCGGCGGCGCCTGGGTGATGCGCCGGGTGGCGTTGCCGTCCTCCGGCCTGTACCCGATCGCGGTGCTCGCCCTGGCCGTGCTCGCCTACTCCGGCATGGCCGTGGTCCACGCCTCCGGGTTCGCTGCGGTCTACACGGCCGCCCTCGTCCTCGGGAACTCCGAGCTTCCCCACCGCGCGGCGACCCGGTCGTTCTCGGAAGGCGTGGCCTGGCTGGCGCAGATCGGCCTGTTCGTGATGCTCGGCCTGCTTGCCGAGCCGGGCCGGATCTCCCTGACGCACGTCGGGTACGCCGTCGCCGCCGGCCTGATCCTGACCTTCGTCGCACGGCCGATGTCGGTCGTGGCCTGCTCGTGGGCCTGCCGGATGACCTGGCGCGAGCAGGCGTTCCTGTCCTGGGCGGGCCTGCGGGGCGCCGTCCCCATCGTGCTCACCACCATCGCGCTCGCCAACGAGGCCGCCCGCGCGACCGAGCTGTTCGACATCGTCTTCGTGATGGTCGTGATCTACACCGTGCTCACCGCGCCGAGCCTGCCCTGGGTCGCCACCAAGCTCGGTGTCGCCTACAGCGGTGAGCCGCGCGACCTCGACGTCGAGGCGGCCCCGCTGGAGCGGATCGCGGCGGACCTGCTGCAGGTCAACATCACCAAGAAGTCACGCCTGCACGGTGTCGAGGTAGGCGAGCTGAGGCTGCCGGTCGGAGCGTCCGTGGCGCTGATCGTGCGCGACGGGCAGACCAAGGTCCCCATGGACCGGACCGTGCTGCGGCGCGGGGACGACCTGCTCGTCGTCACCCCGCGCAAGATGCGTGAGGAGACCGAGGAGCGGCTCAGGAAGGTCTCGCGCTCGGGCCGGCTGGCCCGCTGGTGGGCCGACGAGGACTGATCAGCCGGCGACGTCGGAGGGCAGCATCGATACGCAGAACTCGAGCGGCTCCTCGACCCGGATAGTCCGGGGGGCCCGGCTGAGGTTGCGGTACCGGTCGCCGACGACGACGTCGACGCCTGGCCCGAGGTCCTCGTCCGAGAAGCGCACCTTGACGGATCTGCCGAACTGCCGGGCGACGAGGCGGGCCATCGGGTCGTCCTTCACCGTCGACCACACCTGGACCTTGCGCACCTCGAGGTCGGAGGGCGCGTTGCCGATGTCGCCGGGAAGGAAGCCCCGCTCGACCAGCGCGTCGAGGGTCTGCCCCGCCAGGCCGGAGCGGCTGCCGCCGTTGAAGACGCTGACCTGCACCTGGTCGGTGCGGAGCCGCTCGCCGGCCGCGACCCTCTGGGTGTCACAGGTGGGGGCCGGCTCCTCGGCGCCGACCACGTCCTCGGGGAGCGGGGCGAAGAGGGAGTTCCAGCCCCAGACCGCGCCCAGCACGAGCAGGCCGATCAGGGCGAGCATCGTCAACGCAGAGGTGATCGCACGGCGAGCCACGGGTCAGCCCTCCATCGGGTAGACGCGCGCGTGCAGGACCTGACGCTGCTGGAGGGCGGCACGAAGCGCGCGGTGCAGGCCGTCCTCCAGGTAGAGCTCACCCCGCCACTCGACCACATGGGCGAACAGGTCGCCGAAGAAGGTCGAGTCCTCGTCGAGCAGGGCGCCGAGGTGCAGGTCCTCCTTCGTGGTGACCAGCTCGTCGAGGCGGACCTGGCGAGGCGGGAGCTCGGCCCAGTCCCGCGGCGAGAGGCCGTGGTCGGGGTAGGGCCGGTGGTCGCCGACGCGCTTGAAGATCACAGCGGCCAAGCATAGGTGACGGCTCTGGCTAGGCTGCCGGGGTGAGCAGCGAGACGGAAACCAGCGCGATCACCGAGGCGGTCACCGCCGGGTACTCGTTCGAGGGCCCTGCCCTCGAGCTCGGTGCCCTGATGCTCGGGCCCGACCAGGTGGTCCGGGCCCCGGTCCGGATCCCGCTGGGCATGGTCAACCGGCACGGCCTGGTCGCGGGTGCGACCGGCACCGGCAAGACCAAGACCCTCCAGCTCCTGGCCGAGCAGCTCTCGTCGAACGGCGTCCCGGTCTTCGCCGCGGACATCAAGGGGGACCTCTCGGGTCTCGCGATGCCCGGTGAGCCCGGGCCGAAGATCGAGTCCCGTTCCACGGCGGTCGGACACGCCTGGGAGGCACGAGGCTTTCCGGTCGAGCTGTTCGCCATCGGCGGTGAGGGCAACGGGGTACCGCTGCGCGCGACGATCTCGTCCTTCGGCCCCACCCTGCTCTCGAAGGTCCTCGGCCTCAACGACACCCAGGAGTCCTCCCTCGGCCTGGTGTTCCACTACGCCGACAAGGCGGGGCTGCCGCTCCTCGACCTCGCCGACCTCCGCTCCGTGGTGCAGTTCCTGCTCTCCGACGAGGGCAGGTCCGACCTCAAGAGCCTGGGCGGGCTGGCCACCTCGACCGCCGGCGTCATCCTGCGCGAGCTGATCGCCTTCTCGGACCAGGGTGCCGACGCGTTCTTCGGCGAGCCCGAGCTCGACACCGCTGAGCTGCTTCGCGTCACCGGCGACGGACGCGGCGTGATCTCGCTCGTGGAGCTGCCCCGGCTCCAGGACCGGCCGGCCGTCTTCTCCACCTTCCTGATGTGGCTGCTCGCGGACCTCTTCAACGACCTCCCCGAGGTCGGTGACATCGAGCAGCCGAAGCTGGTGTTCTTCTTCGACGAGGCGCACCTGCTGTTCCGGGACGCCTCGAAGGCGTTCCTCGACGCGATCGCCCAGACGGTCCGCCTGATCCGGTCGAAGGGCGTGGGCGTCTTCTTCGTGACGCAGAGCCCGACCGACGTACCCGACGAGGTGCTCGCCCAGCTCGGCTCCCGGGTGCAGCACCAGCTCCGCGCGCACACGCCCAACGACGCGAAGGCGCTCAAGGCGACAGTGAACACCTACCCGACCTCGGAGTACGACGACCTGGGGGAGGTGATCACCTCCCTCGGCATCGGCGAGGCGGTCGTGACCGTGATGAACGAACGGGGCGCACCCACCCCGGTCGCCTGGACCATGCTGCGAGCCCCCGAGTCGAGGATGAGCCCGGCCGAGCCGGCGGTCCTGGACCAGGTCGTCGCGGGCTCGCCGCTCCAGGCGAAGTACGCCGAGGCGGTGGACCGGGACTCCGCCCACGAGATGCTCGCGCGCAAGCTCGAGGCCGGTGCCGCTGCGGCCGAGGCCGAGAAGGCGCGGTCGGAGGCGGAGGAGGCTCCGGTCGAGAAGAAGGTGAGCTACCCGAAGAAGTCGTCGCCGGCGCCGCAGGAGCAGGGCAGCATCGTGCACGACATCCTCACCTCGCCGGTGGCCAAGGACCTGGCCCGCACCGCGGCCCGCGAGATCTTCCGCGGCGTGTTCGGGACCGCCCGCCGCCGCTGACGGCCTTGCGCCGAGGACCCAGCGACCACGCGAGCTCGTAACGGGCGAGCAGCTCCGGCTGCAGCGGCCTCCCCGTGACGGCGGTGTACTCCACCGAGGCGCATCCGGTCGTCCTGCGGTCCCGCCGCGTCGAGCAGCCGGTCGTGCTCGACGAGCGGCCGACCCAGCCGTCGCCGTGCCGTTCCAGGAGCGCGTGGAGGCGTTCGACGTACGCGCCGCGGGCTGTGCCCAGACTGACTGCAGGGTGGACTCGAGCTCGCCCCGACCGGTGACCACGAACGTCTCCGAACCGAGCCCCTGGTTCGGTACGGCATGGAGCGCCGCCAGCATCGCGACGACCTCGGACGTCTCCTCGCCGGTGAGCCGGTCGCTGAAGCCGCCGGCCGCACCGTCGACGTGCGGGTAGAGGGCCAGGGCATACCGGTCGTCGAGCCGGACCACCACCTCTCCGCGGGCTGTGCGGACCGGAGCGACGACGAAGGCGAGCGCGGCCTCCCGCGCGGTGGTGGCTGCGCCGAGCGCGGCGGCAAGGGCGGTCGAACCTCTGCGGTCCGCGCAGCTCGTCGACCGACGCCGACGTCGGTCAGGTCGGGTGGTCTCGACTGCATGCGACGCTCAGTGTCCTCGTCGGCCGACCGGCGCGCTGGCCGCGTAGGCGATGCCGAGGACGCCGGCCGGCAACCAGGCGCCCACGACGACGAGCCCCAGGACGGCGGCACCGAAGAGCGCGAGCTCCACGACCAGTCTGGCCGGATCCTCGAGACGTCCCTCGGCCCGCGGCGCGACCCAGCGTCCCCAGGCCGTCGCCGCGAGGGCCACGAGTACGACGGCGAGCGTGATGCCGAGGGCCTGGTTCCCCGCGGCGAGCCGCCATCCGACGTACGCCAGAGCGGCCAGCATCCCGAGCTCGGCGGCGAACCGGACCGCGGCGAGCGCGAGCCAGCCACCGCGGAGCTCCTGGTCGGCGTGCACCCGGCGATTGTCGCGCAGCCCGTTGAGATCGAGGAGATCAAGCAGCTGACGATGCCACGGGCGTCTGGTACCTCGAGGGGTCCTGCGGATGACACAGAAGTCGGGGACGCCCGGTTCCGGGCGCTCTGACGCCATCGCGCACGTCTGGACTAGTGCGTCCTGATCAGGGACGACGGCCTTTGGCCTCCCCAAGAACCTGCTGCAAGACACTGCCGAACAGGACAATCCCGGCGAGAACGTCGGTTCACGGACGCATTTCGCGCCACCCTCGGCAGGCGACGGTTCGGGCCCTGCCTGCCCGATCCATGGGGATGCTGCCATGCAGATTCGCCGAGCACTGCTCCACTCGACCCTCACCCTGGCCCTCGTCGGCATCCCGGCCGGAGCCGCGGTCGGGGACACGTCCGGCTCTGCCCACGGGCCGACCTTCGTCCGGAACGTCAGCCAGACGCCCGCTCTCGCCTCGTCCAAGGCGAAGATCGACGGGTTCGGTTTCTACGTCCCCTCGCGCAACGCGTCGGGCGACCCGGTGGACGTCGTGTACCGCGACGCGAGCGGGCGCTTCGTGGAAGCCCGCAACGAGGCACGGCCCCTGCTCTCGGTGTACACCGACGACGCGGTGGATCCGGCGGCAGGTGACGACGTCTGGGCGGCCTACTCGCTCGACGACGGCGACACCTGGCAGCGGACGAACCTCAGCATGGCTGCGGACCGGTCCTCCTTCCTGATCGGCTCGGTGGCATACCCGGGGCTGGTCTCGAAGCCTGCTCTCACGCTCAAGGGAAACAAGGCGCTCGTGGCATGGACGAGCACCTACTGCGCGAGCGGGTTCCCGGCCTACGAGCAGATGGAGACGCCCGACCTCCACGGCGTCAAGCTGCCTCAGGAGTCCGTCGACTACGCCGTTCAGGGCTATCCCGAGGTCGGCGAGGTGCCCTACAAGTGCGTGTGGGCCGTCCGTGGGCTCGTGGACAAGGGGACCGGGGCGATCACCTGGTACCAGCCCGAACGGCTGACGTCGGGCGCCCGCTACGCCATGCAGCTGGCGGTCAACTCCGCACCGAACGCAGGCTTCGTCATCGCCTGGGCCGAGGATCCGCAGGGCCTGAACCCGGGCAGTGCCCGAGGCCCCGGCGAAGGATGGACCGGTGCGAACCCGCACCCCGGTACCGACGTCTGGTACTCCTACCTGACCATGCGCGGCTTCGACGCCGCCGTGTCCGACCCTGTTGCGGACCCCGACGACCCGGCGCAGATCTCGGCTCGCCCGCGCCCGGCGGAGAAGTTCTCGGTGCCCGTGCCGGTGTCCGACAACGCGCAGCAGCCAGGTGGCTCTCCGGCCGTCGTCGGGGCCACCCGGCCGGCCGTGAACCTGTCGCCGTACAGCTATGCCGCCGAGGGCAGGACGGTCTACGGCGCCTGGGTCGCCTACGGCTACGAGGAGACCAAGGCCGGCTCAACCGGTGAGGTCGAGTCCGGCAAGCAGGTGCTGCACCACGCGTTCGCCTTCGCGGCCCCGGATGTCGACGCGAGGGGGGACCTCGTGAGCGATCCCGCGCAGAGTGGCCGGCGGGTCCGGTACATCACCCAACCCATGGGACAGATGGGGGCCTCGCGGACGGTGGGGCTGATCCTGTACCGGATGGGCCCTGACGGACAGGCCGGGGCGGCGGACTTCATCACCCGCCGGTTCGTGGTGCCTGACTCGGACACGGTCGTCGACAACCCGTTCCGGCTCGGCAACCTGACGGAGCCTACGAACGTGAGTGCCACTACGGCACTCACCAGCGCGCAGGACCCGACAACCGGAGCTCCTCGTGTCGTGACCTGGGAACAGACGGCGCCCAATCTCGACGACGGAACCGCCGACTCGTCCCTCGAGAGCGCGCGGGGTCACCGCGGCATGATCAAGGGCGACTTCCTCGCCCTCGGCTACCTGTGGACTGCGAACTGGGATCTCTACCTGCAAGGCCTGGACATCGAGAACTACTACGTGCGCAGGTCCTTCGACGGTGGGCAGTCGTACACGGCTGCCCCCGCCTCTGCGCCGTACTACGGCGACGGAGTCACCAGCTGCCGCTACTTCAACGACCCCGTCAGCGGTGCGCTGCTGGCGCCCGAGTGCCGGTCGGTCGGGCCAGGGGAGTTCGAGCCGGCGCAGAACCTGACCCGTCTGGACGGGTTCGACGAGACGGCGATCGAGCCTCGGCTCTTCGGGCTTCCCGGCTCTATCCCGGCCTCCGAGGGATCCGGGACGGCGCCTGGCGTGCCGTATCCGGAAGACACCCAGGATGTGTCGGTTGTCTGGCAGGCGTGGGGGACCGGGTCCCCGCAGGAGGCCGAGGGTGGCGACGACGGCGCCGACGTCTCCGCCAGCGACGCTGACATCCCGGTTCCGGGTGATTCAGGCAAGGGGCCGCGGGACATCTACTACACGTTCAGCCGGGACTACGGCGACACCTATGTCCGCAACGACACGATGGCAGCCGGTGCGTCCGCCCAGGCCGAGGTGCAGCTCCGCTTCGCTCCCGACGGCTCGAAGGTGTACGCCGCCTGGAACGACCTGGGCACCCCGGACGGTGTCGGCGGACAGCTGGACGTCTTCTTCCGCCGGTTGATGCCGGAGGCGTTCCCCAACAACCGTGCGCCGGCTCCACCTCCGAGCGACGGTGACACGACTCCTCCCCCCGGTGACGACACGACTCCACCTCCGAGTGACCCGACAGATGTGAGCGCACCGGTGTCGACGGCGACGTCGCCGAGGTACTCGACCTCGACCGGCGTCCGGGTCCGCTACACCTCTGCCGACGAGGCGAGTGGCTCGGGACTGGCCAAGGTCGACCTGTGGGCGCGCGCGCCAGGTGCGGCGTCGTTCAGCAAGGTGATGACGGATACCGCGACGCGGGCCGACGGAGTGTTCGAGTACGCCGCGGCGCGCCAGGGAGCGTTTGCGTTCTACACGGTGGCCACGGACAGGGCGGGCAACGTCGAGAACCCGCCGGGCGCCGCGGACTGCGTGACGAAGGTCGACACGACCCCGCCGGTGATCCGTCGTCGGATGGGGCAAGGGCCGTACACGTTCGACATCGGCGAGCAGGTTCGGTTGGCGCTGCGGTTCCGGGTGACCGAGCAGGTGCGGCTCACCGTCGTGGTCCGCCAGGAGGGTGAGCCGATCCGCAGGCTGGCTCCATCGGCGGTGAGCCGGGGCCTGGTCACCAAGTACTGGAACGGCAGGGACGCCGACCGGCACCTGGTGGAGAGCGGCCGGTACGTCGTGGTCGTGAAGGCCGAGGACCTCGCGGGCAACAAGGCGGCGATGCGCACGCCGATGCGTGTCGACCGCTGAACTCTGGCGATGGCGCCCAGGCCCCGGCTCAGCCGGGGCCTGGGCGCTGCTTAGGGGCCCCGGCTCGGGGACAAGCAGATATTCACATTTGCGCAACTGATCACGTTTATGGGTTCTCGGGACCTTCGGCGCAGCGATATAGGCAAGGTGGTCCTTTTGTCGCGTCCCTCCCGGGCTATATGGATCGAGACCTTTACCGGAAGGTTTGGGACCTTCCGTTCTAGTTGCACTGCACAAGTGTGGAGCAGCCTGAACGTGATGCGACCCCGAGGGGGAGCCGCATCGGAAGGAAGGGGCTTCACTTATGAAGCATTCGAAATCACTCCTGTGCCTGACGTCGGCGACCCTGGTGGCTTCAGGCAGCGTTCTCGTCCCGACGGCGGCCGCACCGATCCTCGACCTGCCTACGGAGTACACCGAATGGATCTCCGATGACGGAGGCAGTGCCGGCCGAGAGCTCCCGGCCATCAGCGCCGACGGTCGCTACGTCGTGTTCGTGGGGCGCAGCGAGGCGTTCGCCGGCGTCTGGGTGAAGGACCGTGACAACGGCCTCGCCAAGCGTGTGGCCGAGGGATTCCTGTTCAACCCGGACATCAGCGCGGACGGCGCCTGGGTGACCTGGGCGCAGTACGGCAGCGGTGTGGGCGGCCAGTCAATCTGGGTACTCAACTGGACCAACCCCCTGGCCGAGCCGGAGCTCGTGAGCCTCGGTGACGACGGTCAGAGCGCCGCCGCTGTGGTCGACTTCCCTTCGCTGAGCGACGACGGCCGCTACGTGGCCTTTCAGTCCATGGATGACACCCTCGACGAAGACGTCCTGCAGGGTGAGCCTGGGGGCGGCCCCAACAAGGTGTACGTCCGGGACCGCGACACCGATGACACCGAGATGGTCAGCGTGACCAACGAGAACGTGATCGTCAACGGCAACGCCATCAAACCCGACATCAGCCCAGATGGGAACTACGTCGCCTTCGCGTCAGACGCAAGCGTGCTCCAGGGGGTCCAGGAGGGCGAGACGACCACCACCTACCAGCAGGTGTACCTGCGCGACCGCGCTGAGGAGACGACCCTCACCGTGAGCGCCCTGCCGGGTACGGCGGAAGGCGAGCTCGTGCTCGGCGACGGCATCAGTTCGCCCATCTACGGGCCGAGCGTCAGCGCCGACGGCACCCTGGTGGCCTTCGAGTCCGATGCGACCAACCTCGTCGCGGACGACACCAACGGGGACACCGACGCCTTCGTGAAGGACATGACTTCTGGTGCGATCAGCCGCGTCAGCGTCATGGAGGACGGCAGCGAGGCCGACATCCTCGCGGACGGTACGACCGGGGCACCTGCGCCTGAGCCCACCATGATCGCGATGGCGCGGTCTGGCCCGGGTGGCGGTGGTTCCGAGAACGGCGGCGACGCCACCGACGACATCACGCCTAACGTGGGCATCGGACCGGTGCTCAGCAACGACGGCGACTTCGTCGCCTTCGAGTCCAAGGCTGCACTCACCGCTGACGACGACAACGGCGGCGTCGCGACGTGCACCCAGACAGTTGGTGGGGTCTCCACCACGGTCGAGGGATACGTCGAGCCGGCCGACATCTACCGATTCGACCTGGGTGAGGGCGGGGAGCTCGTTCGGGAGAGCGTTGCCAATCCCGTTGTGGACGCCTTCGAAGCGTCGGGGTACCGAATCGACGGGATGAGTGGCGAATGCACCGCCGTCAACAACGGAGTCGACCCGGCTATCAGCGCGGACGGCTCTGAAGTCGTGTTCGTGTCCAACGGAAACCTGACGGGGCGCGAGGTAGCCGAGGAAGACGATCACACGACACTGGCCGCTGCAACAGCGCCGGTCGAGAACCTCGCGGTAGAGCCGGCGGTGTATCTTCGCCGTCCGTTCGTGACGGGTGACGAGGTCGACACCATGTCGCAGGCCTCGGTGGACCCCTACTCGGACGAGGTCATCGAGATCGACTACACCCTGTTGGCGGCCGAGACGGTCGACGAGGTGGAGCTGTTCGTCGAGCTTCCGGGTGCTGACGAGTTCATCTCCGCGGGGAGCGACCTGGCAACGGATCCCGGCGGCCTGGATGGTGCGTTCACCTATGACACCGAGGGCGTTGAGGGCGTCTACAGGTTCTACACCGTCGCAACCGTCGGAGGAGTGGACGAGATCCCACCGACGAGCAAGTACGTCAGCACGATCTACGACATCACCGCGCCGGAGACGGCCGCCATCGCGCCGAGCTCGACGACGACCAACACCTGGACGGTGACTTACGAAGCGACGGACGACGTCGCTGGGATGGCGAAGGTCGAGCTCTTCGCGAAGGCGCTGGACGAGACGACCTACACGAAGGTCGCCGAAGACATCGGGGCAGGTATCGACTACAAGTTCTCGTACATGGCCGGAGGAGCCGCCTACGGCAGCTACAGCTTCTACACGATCGGCACAGACACGTACTCGACGCTGGTCAACCCGGACGGGAACATCGAGGCCGCGCCCACTACGGCGGACCTGGTGACCGTGTACTCGGCGCCGCCGTCACCGCCACCCGGCGGTGGGGTCGTCACCGACACGACGGCGCCGGTGTCGTCGGCCAGCGCACCTGCTGTCAGCGTGACGCCGACGTGGACGGTCACCTACACGGCGACCGACGCGGGCGGATCCGGGGTCACCAAGGTCGAGCTGTTCGTG
>DASTPU010000241.1:0-10294 GCA_035762105.1 Nocardioidaceae bacterium
GTGCGGAAGCACTTGATCACGCTGAACATGTAGTCCCAGCGGCCGGCGTTGAGGCCCGCCGAGTGGTCGCGCAGCTCGTAGAGGATCTCCTCCATCTCGAAGGCCGCGGGATAGGTCTCGATGAGCACCGTGGCGCGGATCGTGCCGCGCGGGAGGCCGAGGAAGTCCTGGGCGAGGTTGAACGCGTCGTTCCAGAGCCGCGCCTCGAGGTGGGACTCCATCTTGGGCAGGTAGAAGTACGGGCCGAGCCCCCGGTCGATCTGCTTCTGCCCGCACGCCGTGAGGTACAGGGCGAAGTCGACGAGGCCGCCCGCCGGGATCTGCCCGTCGACGCGCAGGTGCTTCTCGGGGAGGTGCCAGCCGCGGGGGCGGACCACGATCGTGGCGAGCTCACCCTCGTTGAGGGCGTAGGTCTTGCCCTCGGGGCTGGTGAAGTCGATGTTGCCGGTGATCGCGTCCAGCAGGTTGAGCTGACCGCCGACGACGTTCTCCCACAGCGGGGTGTTGGCGTCCTCGTGGTCGGCCAGCCACACCTTCGCCCCGGAGTTCAGCGCGTTGATGGTCATCTTGCGGTCGGTGGGGCCGGTGATCTCCACGCGGCGGTCGACCAGCCCGGGAGCCGGCTCGGCGACGCGCCAGGAGTCGTCCTCCCGGATGTCCTTGGTCTCGTCGAGGAAGGCCAGCGTTCCGCCCGCGGCGAGCTCGTCCATCCGCTGGTGCCGCCGGTCGAGGAGCTCGAGTCGCCGGGCGTCGAGCTCCCGGTGCAGGAGACCGATCAGCTCCAGCGCCTGCGGCGTGAGGATCTCGTCGAACCTGTCCTGCATCTGGCCGGTGATCTCGATGCCCTCTGGAGTGCCCATGAATCTCTCCCGTCGACGCAGTGGACCCGAAGTTCCGCGATACGGAATCGGTCTTCTGTTCGCAGCACCCTAGGACCGTGGGTAAAGGCGGCACAAGGGTTCGAGCGACGAAAAATGTGAACGGCGTCACCCCACCTCCTGGCAGGGTGACGCCGTCCACCGGCGCGTGGCGTCAGCGGTTCAGCCGGCGGTCTTGATCGCGTCCTCGAGGGCGGCGAGCACGAGCAGCGCGGCGTCAGGTCGCGCGTTGTGGCCCATCAGCCCGATCCGCCTGACCGAGCCGGCGTGCTGCCCCGCGCCGGCCCGATCTCGATGTCGTGACGCTCGAGCAGGTAGCGGCGCACGGAGGCCGAGTCGACCCCGTCGGGGACGCGGACCGTGGTCAGCTCCGGCAGCCGGTGCCCCTCCTGGGCGAACAGCTCGAGGCCGAGCTCCTGCAGCCCGGACTTACAGGACCGCCCCAGGGTTCATGATCCCGTCCGGGTCGAGGGCGTCCTTGACCCGTCGCGACAGCGCCATCACCTCGGGACCGAGCTGGTCGGGCAGGGCCGGCTTCTTGGTCCGGCCGACCCCGTGCTCGCCGGTGATCGTGCCGCCGAGGGCGATCGTGCGCCGCATGACCTCGGTGAACGCGTCCTGGGCCCGCCGCTCCGCCGACGGGTCGGTGGGGTCGAACACGATGAGCGGGTGGGTGTTCCCGTCGCCGGCGTGGGCGATCACCGCGATCTCCGTGTCGTACTCCTCGGCCACCGCCGCGACCTCGGCGATCAGCTGGGGCAGCTGCGGGATGGGCGCGCCGACGTCCTCGAGGAGCAGCGTCCCGCGGGCCTCGACGGCCGGGACGACCATCCGCCGGGCGGCCACGAAGAGCTCGCCCTCCTCCGGGTCGTCGGTCACGAAGACCTCCGAGGCGCCCGCGCTCTCGCACGCCGCCTGCATGGTCTCGATCTCGGTGGTCCGGGCGGTGGCCGGGGCGTCGGACTGCGCGATCAGCAGCGCGCCCGCGGACCGGTCGAGGCCCATCGGCTTGTAGTCCTCCACGGCGTTGATCGAGGCCGCGTCCATCAGCTCCATCATCGACGGCCGGGTCGTCGCCCCGATCGCGACGACGGCGTGCGCGGCCGCCTCGGCGGTGGGGAAGGTCGCGACCAGCGTGGAGCTGGCGCCGGCGGCGGGGATCAGCCGCAGGATCGCGCGGGTGACGACGCCGAGCGTGCCCTCGCTGCCGACGAACAGCTTGAGCAGGGACAGGCCCGCGACGTCCTTGATCCGCTTGCCGCCGAGGACCACCTTCGTACCGTCGGCGAGCACCACGTCGAGACCGAGGACGTAGTCGGTGGTGACGCCGTACTTCACGCAGCACAGGCCGCCGGCGTTCGTGGCGACGTTGCCGCCGATGGAGCAGATCTCGAAGGACGCGGGGTCCGGCGGGTACCACAGCCCGTGCTCCGCGGCCGCGGCCTTGACCTCCGCGGTGAACGCGCCGGGCTCGACCACGGCGGTGCGGGTGGCCACGTCGATCTCGACGCCGCGCATCCGCTCCAGGCTCAGCACGATCCCGTTGTCGAGCGCCGACGAGCCGCCCGACAGCCCGCTGCCCGCACCTCGCGGGACGACCGGCACCCGGTGCTGCGCGGCCCAGCGCACGGCGACCTGGACCTGGTCGGCGTCGGTCGGGCGGACCACCGCCATCGGCGTGCCCGCGCTGGGGTCGCGGGCACGGTCGTGCCGGTAGTTCTCGAGGACCGCCTCGTCCGTGGTCACGGCCCCGTCGGGGAGCGCCCCGACGAGCTCGGCCAGCACGGCCCGGTCCTGGGTGGTCGTCGCGTCGGCGCTCATGGGCTCCATCGAAACCGCCGGGAGCCGGTCTGGCAACCGTCGCGGTCGCGCCGGGAGGTGCCGGGACGTGCCCGGACGTGCCCGGACGTGCTCGGACGCGCCTTGGGCGGTATGCCAGGCTTCAGCGCATGAGCCTTCTCGACACCCCCATCGCCCGCCTCGACGGCACGCCCGCCACGCTCGGCGAGATCACCGGTGGCAAGCCGGCGCTGCTCGTGAACGTCGCGTCGAAGTGCGGGCTCACCCCGCAGTACGCCGGCCTGGAGAAGCTGCACGAGGTGTACGCCGACCAGGGGTTCACCGTCGTCGGCCTGCCGTGCAACCAGTTCCTGGGCCAGGAGCCGGGCAGTCCCGAGGAGATCGCGGAGTTCTGCTCGGCGACCTACGGCGTCACCTTCCCGATGACCGAGAAGATCGAGGTGAACGGCGAGGGCCGGCACCCGGTGTACGCCGCGTTGGTGGACGCCGAGGACGAGGAGGGTCGCAGCGGCGACATCCAGTGGAACTTCGAGAAGTTCCTCGTCGACGGGTCGGGCCGGGTCGTCGCCCGGTTCAGCCCCAAGGTCGAGCCCGAGGACGCACGTCTCGTGGACGCCGTACAGCAGCTGGTCTGAGGCCTCCCTCGGGTTGGTTCGTGGGCAAGACGTCGTTGCAAACCGCTCGGATGACATCGTGGTCACGAACGATCCGCGGCGTGGGGCCGACCCTTCGGCCGGTCAGCGGGTGCGGACGAGCTCCGCGAGCTCGAAGTGCATGGGGTCGGTCCAGGCCCAGTCGCCGCCCCAGGCGAAGCCCCACCTCTTGAAGATCGCGACCACGTCGCGGTTGATCTCGCCGGCGACGCCGCGCTGGTTGCCCGGCACGTTGAGGTCGACCGCGATGCCCCAGGTGTGCAGGGACAGCCCCTGCTTCGGGTCGCGGCCGATGAACCGCGGGACATAGCAGCCGCCGTACTCCTCGGGGTGGACCTCGTCGGCGAGACCGCGGGCGACCACCTCGCGGAGCGCGCCGCGCAGCTGCGGCAGCATCGCCTTGTGGCACTGGACGGTGCCGAGGATCGGAACCTCCCCGTAGGTGATGTTGTCGGCCACCCAGCCCGGGTCGGGCGCGACCGTGCCGTCGGCGAACCAGCGGTAGCTGAACGTGCCCACGGCGGCCGCGACCGACCCGCCGGTGGCCAGCGGCTGCTCGACGCGCTGGGAGCGGGCGATCCGCTCGACCGCCTTGACCAGGCGCTCGATCTCACGGATGTCGAGGTCGGCGCTCACGGCGTACTGCGGCCCGACGTCGACCTTGCGGTCCGGGGCGTCGCTGCCGGGCACGGCCCGGGCGAAGCCGCCGCCTTCGAGGACCTTCCTGCTCGGCCGGGTTCGCTCCCTGTCGGCTCCGTCTGGGGGGTCGCTCGGCGGCGTCTCCGTGGAGTCCGGCTCGTCGGTCCGGCTCGCGCCGGCGCTCGGGTCGCCCGTCGTCTGCGACGCGGTCGCGCTCGGGGTCCCGGCCGCGGGCTGCACGGCGGCCGTGGTGTCGCCGGAGCACGCGGCGAGCGGCGTCAGCAGGAGGAGTACGGCGGACAGCGCCGCGCCGCGGGTAGGAGACAGCGCGGCCGGCGATCGACGTACCGACATCGGCTCCCCCTCCCCTGCGTGGGCGCTCACTCGAGTCTAGGTCGGGCGGTGCACCCGCGACCGGGTCTTACCCAGGCACATCCCATGGCAAAACGTCTCCTCCCACGGCCTGCTTCCCGTGGGAGGAGACAATTCCCTACATACCCTGGTAAACCATCGACGCCCGGGAGGCGGGCAGGGGGCGCGGGGGTCACCAGATCCGGACGCGCTGCTCCGGGTCGAGCCACAGGCCGTCACCGGGCCGGGTGTCGAAGGCCTCGTGGAACTCGTCGAGGTTGCGCACGATGTTCGCGCGGAACTCCGCGGGGCTGTGCGGGTCGACGGTGATCAGCTGCTGCATCTGTTCCTTGCGGCGCTTGGTGCGCCACACGTGTGCCCAGTTCAGGAACACGCGCTGCGAGCCGGTGACGCCGTCACGCTCGGGCATCGGCTCGTCACCGAGGCTGATCAGGTACGCCTTGTGCGCGATGGTCAGGCCGCCGAGGTCGCCGATGTTCTCGCCGACGGTGAGCGCGCCGTTGACCTTCTCGCCGGGCAGGTCCCGCGGCTCGAAGGCGTTGTACTGCTCGATCAGCTTGTCGGAGCGCTCCTTGAACGCCGCCCGGTCCGCCTCGGTCCACCACTCGTTGAGGTTGCCTGCGCCGTCGTACTGCGAGCCCTGGTCGTCGAAGCCGTGGCCGATCTCGTGGCCGATGACCGCCCCGATGCCGCCGTAGTTCTCGGCCGGATCCGCGTCGGGGTCGAAGAACGGCTTCTGCAGGATGCCCGCGGGGAAGCAGATCTCGTTGGTGCCGGGGTTGTAGTAGGCGTTGACGGTCTGCGGGAGCATGAACCACTCGTCGCGGTCGACCGGGGAGCCGATCTTGTCCAGCTGACGGTCGGTCTCGAAGGCGGCGGCCGCCTCGACGTTCAGCATCAGGTCGTCCGCGCGGATCTCGAGCGCGGAGTAGTCGCGGAACTTCTTCGGGTAGCCGATCTTGGGGTTGAACGTCTCGAGCTTCTCGTAGGCCCGCTCCTTGGTCGGCTCGGTCATCCAGTCGAGCGCCGCGATGTTGCGGCGGTAGGCCTCGATCAGGTTCGCGACGAGCTCGTCCATCTTCGCCTTGGAGCTCGGCGGGAAGTGCCGTGCGACGTACTCCTCGCCGAGCGCCTCGCCCAGCGCGCCCTCGACGAGCGCGACCCCGCGCTTCCAGCGGGCGCGGAGCTCGGGGGTGCCGTTGAGCGTGCGGCCGTAGAAGTCGAAGTTCTCCTCGACGAAGGCCGCGGGGAGGTACGGCGCGGCGCGGCGGACCACCCGCGCGGCGAGCCACTCACGCCACTGCTCGATGGGGACCTCGCCGAGCGCGGTCGACAGGTGCGAGAGGTAGCTGGGCTGGCGTACGACGCTCTCGGCGGTCACCTGCTCGGAGGCACCGAGACCGTCCCGCCAGGCGGCCCAGTCGACATTCGGGGCGAGCGTGGCCAGCTCGTCGACCGTGGTCAGGTTGTAGGTCTTGAGGACGTCGCGGGTCTCGGAACGCTCCCAGTGCCCAGCAGCCAGCCGGGTCTCCACGTCGAGCACCGTGCGCGCGGCCCGCTCCGCGTCGTCGCGGCCGACGAGGGCGAACATCCGGGTCATGTGCTTGACGTAGGCGTCGCGGATCTCGGCGAACTTCTCGTCGCGGTAGTACGACTCGTCGGGGAGGCCGAGACCGCCCTGGAGGATGTTGAGGATGTACCGGTCGGAGTTGCGGTCGTCTGTGTCGACGTACGACCCGAACAGCCCGCCACCGCCGAGGCGCTCGAGCTCGCCGATGAAGTGCAGCAGCTCGCCGGTGTCGGCGACCTTCGCCGCGTCGGCGAGCATGTCGGCGATCGGCTCGACGCCGAGCTTCTCGACCCGCTCCTCGTCCATGAAGCTGGCGTAGAGGTCGCCGATCTTCTGGCCGTTCTCCCCGCCGAGGCGGCCGGCCGCGGCGTCCTCGACGATCTCGCGGACCCGCTGCTCGGAGAGGTCGGAGAGCTCCACGAAGGGTCCCCAGGCCGAGCGGTCCGCGGGGATCTCCGCGGTGTCGAACCAGGTCCCGTTCACGTGCCCGAAGAGGTCGTCCTGCGGGCGGATCGAGGCGTTCATGCCGTCTTTGGCGTCGTCGAGGATCGTCACGCGGCAACCCTAGCGCCGTGGCCCAGCCGTGTCGGGGGTTCGAGGGCGCGGGCAGCGGGTACAACCGGCCCATGACCGAACGCGCAGAGATCACAGTCCAGGAGAACGCCGGGCAGCAGCGGTACGAGGCCTCCCTCGAGGCCGGTGTCGTCGCCGGCCTCGCGGAGTACGAGGACCTCGACGGCGTCCGCGTCTTCACCCACACCGAGGTCGACGACGCCTACGAGGGGCAGGGCGTCGGCTCGGCGCTCGCGCGCGGCGCGCTCGACGACGTCCGTGAGCGCGGCCTGCAGCTGCGTGCGAAGTGCCCGTTCATCAAGAGCTACATCGAGAAGCACCCGGAGTACGCCGACCTCGAGGGCTGAGGCCGCACGGGGCGCGGCCTACCCCTCTAGCTCCGGGCCGGTCGCAGCCAGGCGGTCCAGCGCTCCAGGGCCAGGTAACCCATGCGCTCGTACGTCGGGCGGCCGGCGTCGCTCGCGACGAGCACGGCCGGGGACTCGGGGTCCGCAAGAGTGGCTGCCCAGGTGACGGCCGCGCCCGCGCCCCGTCCCCGGGCGGCAGGGAGTGCTGCGACGTACTCCACCAGCGTCGTCCCGGCGGCCTGGTGCGCTGCCGCGACGGAGACCGGCTCCCCGTCGACGTACCCGAGCCACACCCGGGTGGCGCCGTCGAGGAGGCCCGGGCGGAGCACGCTGCCCGGCGCGCTGCCCGGCATGGGATAGCCGGCGATGAGCACCTGCTCCGCCACCGCGAGCGTGTCGGCGTCCCTCACCTCGAGGACCCGCACGTCCTCCGGGTCTCGGCCGGACCGAGGAGCGGGGAGGCGCAGCATCAGGGGCGGATGACCGAGCAGTGCGAGCCCGTGTGGTCGGAAGTCCGGGGTCAGCCACGGGCTGAGCAGGAAGTAGGCGGCCGTCGGCGGGATCAGCTCCGCGACCTCGGCGACGAGGGAGGCTGCCTCGGACTCCGGGACCGGCTGCACCAGGATCACGGGGTTCGTCAGCTCGCCGGTGTCCCCGATGTGGGCCCCGGCCCAGCGGTCGGTCCGTCGGGCCGGGCAGCCCAGCGCCGCGGCGACCGCCACCGGCCACGAGGCCTGCACGAGGACGGCGCGCCTCATGAGCGTGTCGTCGGGCGGCGCGTCGGGCTCCCACCCGTTCGTCAGGTGCACGCCCTCGTCGGGCACCACCGACTCGGTCATGACGCCATGGTCGCCGGTCGAGCGCGGGTGGCGGAAGACCCGGACGGGCTTCCTCGGGAAGAGCGGGCTCAGCGCATCAACGTCGCGCCGGCGGCCGCGACTCCGACCGCGACCGTCGCAGCGACGAACCACCAGGTCCGGCCGACGACGGTCGCCAGGCCTGCGGCGACCACCGGGATGACCAGCCCGACCGGGGAACCCGCGCTGAGGAGGAAGAGGACCGCCCCGACCGAGCCGAGAACCACCCCGAGCAGGCGCCCCACGGGCCCGTCGTCGAAGGCCCTCGCCGTGGCGAGCAGCGAGAGGAACACGACCATGGCGAGCAGCGTGAGCGCCGCCATGGCGAGGAACAGGTCGAGGGTCGACGCCGCGGCGGCGACGGCGAGCGCGGCGCCCACGGCCACCACCAGGAGACCCACGCCGCCGGGTGGCTGACGCCGGCCTGCGGCATCCCGGCCGGTCGGGTCCGATCGCCCCTTCTGGTCCTCGACCATCAGCGCAGGGTCAGGACGAGCTTCCCGGTCGCGCGACGTTCGGCCATGTCGGTGAGCGCGGTGCGAACCTCCTCGAGCGGGTACGACGTGCCGATCGGCGGGTTCACCGCACCCGACTCCATCATCGGGAGGAGCTCCTCCCACTGCCGGCGCATGAAGCCCTCACGGGCCATCGCGTAGGCGCCCCAGCCGACGCCCCGGACGTCGATGTTGTTGAGCAGCAACCGGTTCACGCGCACCTCGGGGATCGCGCCGGCGGTGAAGCCGACGACCAGCAGCCTGCCGAGCGGGGCGAGCGAGCGCAGCGAGTCGGTCATCAGGTCGCCGCCGACCACATCGACCACGACGTCGACCCCACGACCGTCGGTGAGCTCCTTGACCGCCGCGAGGAAGCCGTCGACCAGCACGGCCTCGTCGGCGCCGGCGTCCTTCGCCACCTGGGCCTTCTCCTCCGTGGAGACCACCGCGATCACCCGTGCGCCGTACCCCTTGGCGACCTGGATGCTCGCGGTGCCGACACCGCCGGCGGCGCCGTGCACGAGGACGGTCTCGCCCTCCTTCAGCCGGCCGCGCAGCTCACCGAGCGCGAACTGCGCGGTGAGGTAGTTCATCGGCAGCGCGGCGCCCTGCTCGAAGCTCATGCTGTCGGGCAGCGGGAAGACGCTCTCCGGGTCGGTCGCCACGACGTCGGCACCGCCGCCGTACGGCAGCACGCAGGCGACCCGGTCACCGGCCGAGAACCCCGACCCCTCGGGCGCGGAGCGCACGACGCCGGCGAAGTCCACACCGAGCTGGAAGGGCGGCTCGGGCTTGAGCTGGTACTGCCCGGCGGACAGCAGCAGGTCGGGGAAGCTGACACCGACCGCGTGCACGTCGACGAGCACCTGGCTGTCGCTCGCGGTGGGTTCGGGCACGTCGACGACGTCGACCCCGGCGGGGCCCTCGAGCCGGACTACCTGGACAGCGCGCATGGAAGCTCCTGAAGCAAGATCGGGTGCCCCGAGTATGTCGCGCCGCCGGCCCGCCGGGATCAGTGGGTGCGGAGCCAGTCGGCCACGGCCAGGGGTACGACGACCGCCAGCGCCGGCACCACCCACCAGAGGATCCACGGACCCACGATCAGCACGAGCATCAGGTGGAAGCCGACGACCAGGAACCATCCCGGCATCGTCCACCGCCCGCCCACGAGCAGCATCGTGCCGATCGCCACCTCGGCCAGGCAGAGCGCGGTGCCCCAGAGCACCGGGTTGGCCATGAAGATCTCGTCCCACGCCGTCTCCAGGGCGGGCACCAGCGCCTCGTCGGCGAACGTCGAGTAGAACTGTGGGTCCGCGGCCACCACACCGAGGTGGACGCCGGCCATGGTCAGGTAGAAGCCGCCGACGAGCTTGCGACCCAGGGACTGGCGCCGCTCGGTGCGCGAGACGGTCTCGTAGCGCTCAGGGCGCGTGTAGGTCTGGTGAGCAGTCACCGTCACCACCTCCACCACCAGCCTCGGCGCGTCGCTTCCGGAGCAGCCAGGGCCGGAGGTCCTCAGTGCGTGACCGACAAGGGCGGGCCGGCCCGACCGGGGAGTCGGGTCACGGCGGCACCCGTCCACACCCATCCCGGCCGGGCCGGGCGACGAACCGGATACATGGAGCCTCATCGGACATCGGCACGCGACGCCCGGGTCGCCGGCGGTCTCGCCGGGCTGCTGGCCGGGGCGGCCGGGCTGGCCGTCGCCGGGGCGGTCAGCGCTGTGCTGACGGGAACGACCTCCCCGCTGCTGGCGGTGGCCAACAGGGCGGTCGACTCCGCGCCCCGGCCGGTGAAGGAGTGGGCGGTCGAGACGTTCGGCACCGCCGACAAACCGGTGCTCATCGGCGGTGTCGTCGTGACCGTCGCCGCGCTGGCGTTCCTCGCCGGGGCGGTGGGCGTGACCCGCCGCCGGACCGCCTTGGTCCTGCTCGCCGTGCTCAGCGCGGTCGCGGCGTCCGCCGTACTCACCGACCGTGCGGCCGACGCCCCGAGCGCCGTCCGACTCCTGCCCGTCGCAGCGCTGGTCGTCGTCTCGACGGCGGCGCTGCTCCTCATGCTGCGGACCCTCCGGACTGTTCCCTCATACCTGGCCGGAGGGTCCGCGCCTC
>DASTPU010000242.1:0-36211 GCA_035762105.1 Nocardioidaceae bacterium
GTCCGAGACCGCCAGCCGGGCGACGATGTCGCGCCGGGTCGGGTCGGCCAGGGCCGCGAAGACCCTGGAGAGATCGTCCTCTGCCACGTTCAGCAACCCTTCTTCAACCACTTGGTTGAATTAAGGTAGACCCACCGTCGAGGCCTTGTCAACCAATCGGTTGAAGAAGATTCTCCGGCCGGCGCCAGGGGCCCTGACGTGCTCGAGCGCGGTGACGAGGACCCACACCGGAACACCCTGACGGCACGTGAGGGTGAGACGGCTCACCGCCCCCGCCTGGGGCGGCGCGTGACGATTGTGACTCTGCCGCAGCGTCAGAGTACTGTTACGACTTCGCGCCCACGACCACCGACGGGTTCACTTGAGTCTCCACCACATGCAGATCGGCGAGGTCGCCGAGCAGACCGGCCTCAGCCTCCGCACGATCCGCTACTACGAAGAGGTAGGGCTCGTGACCCCGTCGGCCCGGACCTCCGGCGGCTTCCGGCTCTACTCCGAGACCGACCTGGCGCGACTACGGCTGGTCCGGCGGATGAAGCCCCTGGAGTTCAGCCTCGAGGAGATGCGACGCGTGCTCGGCGTGCTGGACGGCCTCGAGGCGGACACCGACGGCGCTGAACGCGACGGCCTGGTCGACCAGCTCACGGGCTACCGGCAGGCCGCGGACGCCCGGGTCGGCGCGCTCCGCGAGCAGCTCGAGGTCGCCGAGGGGTTCGCGGCCGACCTGCGACGCGAGATCACCCGACAGAAGAGGATGACGAGGAACAGCTCATGAGCGCCGACCCGATCACCAACGACGTCCCGGCGCCCGTCGTACGGCGCGAGGCCGGGCGACGCCGCACGTTCGCCGTCATCAGCCACCCCGACGCGGGCAAGTCGACGCTGACCGAGGCGCTCGCACTGCATGCACGCGTGATCTCCGAGGCCGGGGCCGTGCACGGCAAGGCCGGGCGCAAGAGCACCGTCTCGGACTGGATGGAGATGGAGAAGGCGCGCGGCATCTCGATCACCTCCGCAGCCCTGCAGTTCGAGTACGACGACCACGTGATCAACCTCGTCGACACCCCCGGCCACGCCGACTTCTCCGAGGACACCTACCGCGTGCTCGCCGCGGTCGACGCGGCGGTCATGCTCGTCGACGCCGCGAAGGGCCTCGAGCCCCAGACCCTGAAGCTGTTCCAGGTCTGCCGCCACCGCCGGATCCCGGTCATCACGGTGATCAACAAGTGGGACCGGCCGGGCAAGGAGGCGCTCGAGCTGATCGACGAGATCCAGAAGGAGATCGGCCTCCGCCCGACGCCGTTGACCTGGCCCGTCGGCATCGCCGGCGACTTCCGCGGCGTGCTGGAGCGCAGCAGCGGCGACATGATCGCCTACACCCGCACCGCCGGCGGCGCGACCCGGGCACCCGAGGAGCGGCTCGACCCCGAGACCGCACTGGCGGCTCACGACGTCCACTGGGAGGGCGCGGTCGAGGAGCACGAGCTGCTCGAGGCCGACGGCGCGGACCACAGCCAGGAGGACTTCCTCGCCGGCAACACGACGCCGCTCATGTTCGCCTCGGCGATCCTGAACTTCGGCGTCGCGCAGCTTCTCGAGACGCTGGTCGCCCTGGCGCCGCCGCCACGCGCGACAACCGCCCGGGACGGCGGCGAGCGCGACGTCGACGCGCCGTTCAGCGCCTTCGTGTTCAAGGTGCAGGCAGGCATGGACACCGCGCACCGCGACCGCCTCGCCTTCGCCCGCGTGTGCTCGGGTGTGTTCCGACGCGGCATGATCGCCACCCACGCGGAGAGCCGTCGCCCGTTCGCCACGAAGTACGCCCAAGCCGTCTTCGGCCGCGAGCGCACAGTGCTCGACACCGCCTACCCCGGCGACATCATCGGCCTGGTAAACGCCTCCGCGCTGCGGGTCGGCGACACGATCTTCGAGGACGAGTTCGTGGCCTTCCCTCCGATCGCGAGCTTCGCACCCGAGCACTTCATGTCCGTGCGAGCCGCCGACTCGGGGAAGTACAAGCAGTTCCGCCGGGGCATCGAGCAGCTCGACCAGGAAGGCGTGGTCCAGGTGCTCCGTTCCGAGGTCCGCGGCGACCAGGCCCCCGTCCTCGCCGCCGTCGGCCCGATGCAGTTCGAGGTGGCGCAGGCGCGGATGGCGAGCGAGTTCAACGCGCCGATCAAGATGTCGCGGCTCGACTACTCCCACGCCAGGCGTACCACGACCGAGCACGCCGTCGAGGTCAACGACCTCCGCGGCGTCGAGGTGCTGACCCGGAGCGACGGTGCGCTGCTCGCGCTGTTCCCGGACCGCTGGCGGGCCGAGGCCGTGGAGCGGCAGCACCCGCACCTCGTGCTCGAGAAGCTCGTCGCCGGCGAGCGCTGACCGACATCCTGCACGACCCGGCAACCGGACGGAGACACCGCGGCATGAGCAGGCGCTTCGAGGAGCTCGACTGGCAGGACACCCCGCTGGGCGAGATCAGCCTGCGCCGCCGCGTCGAGCCGACCCTCGGCGTCGACGTGTACGAGGTGAAGCTCGGCGACGAGTACCTCATGTCGAGCCTGTTCACCGCCGCCGAGGTCGAGCTGGCCCGGCTCGGGCTGGCCGAGGCGACCGGTGGCTCCCTCGACGTCCTGGTCGGCGGGCTCGGCCTCGGCTACACGGCGGCCACGGCGCTGGAGGACCCGCGCGTCCGGTCGCTCACGGTGGTCGACGCGATCCCGCAGGTGATCGACTGGCACCGGCGCGACCTGCTCCCGGACACCGTCGGCCTCGCCGCGGACCCGCGCACCCGCCTCGTCCAGGGCGACTTCTTCGCGCTGGTCGCCGGCGAGGACGGGTTCGGCGAGGCGACGCCCGAGCGGTACGACGCGATCCTGCTCGACGTCGACCACACGCCGCGGCACGTGCTCCACCCCAGCCACGCGTCCTTCTACACCGAGCCCGGGCTCGCGGCGCTGCGCAGGTACCTCAAGCCGGGGGGCGTCTTCGCGCTGTGGTCCGACGACCCGCCGGACGAGGACTTCATGGCGGTGCTGTCCGCGGTGCTCGACGGTGCACGCGCGCAGGTCGTGACCTTCCCGAACCCGCTCACGCGTGGGGAGTCCACCAACACCGTGTACCTCGCGCGGTCGTGACCGCAGGGCGGGGCGACAACCGCACCCGGCAGCCTCCCCGTGGCCCCGAAGCTGTGACACGTTGGTGAGGTGAGCAGATTCGGGAGAGCCCCGCGACGTGAGCGGCAGCCTCCGGCGAGCCGGCCGTCGTCCGGACACGCCGGCGAAGCAGCTCACGACTGGTTCCTGACGGAGTCGGAGCGTGGCAACCCGAGCACGCGCCTCCGGCCATGGACCGAGGCCAACCAGGTGCGGGCGCTGGTCCACGGCCGCGCCTACCTGTCCGCCCTTGCGGACGCGTTGGAGCGCACGGGCGCCGGGGACCTCGTCCTGTTCACCGACTGGCGCGGTGACCCGGACGAGAGAGTCCGGGACGACGGGCCGACCGTGTCACAGCTCTTCGCCGGCGCGGCTCGTCGCGGAGCCGTCGTCAAGGGCCTGCTCTGGCGATCGCACCTCGACCGGCTCCGCTTCTCGAGCGAGCAGAACCGTGACCTGTCCCGGGAGGTCAACGGCGCCGGCGGCGAGGTGCTCCTCGACCAACGTGTGCGTCCGTTCGGGAGCCACCATCAGAAGTTCGTGGTCGTCCGGCACGCGAGGCGGCCTGCCGACGACGTCGCCTTCCTCGGGGGGATCGACCTCGCACACAGCCGGCGGGACGACGCGGACCACGGTGGCGACCCGCAGCCGCAGCCGTTCGCACGGTGGTACGGCGGAAGCCCGGCCTGGCACGACGTCCAGGTCGAGCTGCACGGTCCGGTCGTCGGCCAGGTGGAGGAGGTCTTCCGGGAGCGCTGGGAGGACCCCGCGCCGCTCTCCCGCCTGCCCTGGCAGGCGATCCCCGACATGCTCCGCCACCTGGACCGCGAGGCCGGCGACCTGCCGCAGCGGCACCCGGAGCCCGCGCCCGCCGGGGCCTGCGCGGTGCAGCTCCTCCGGACCTACCCGAACCGGCGGCCGGGCTACCCGTTCGCCCCGGACGGCGAGCGGAGTGTGGCGCGAGGCTATGCCAAGGCTCTGGCGCGTGCGCGACGCCTGGTCTACGTGGAGGACCAGTACCTCTGGTCCGGCTACGTGGCGAAGGTGTTCGCCGACGCTCTCCGCAGGGAGCCGAGGCTGCACCTGGTCGTCGTCGTCCCACGCTTCCCCGAGCAGGACGGACGGCTCAGCGTCCCCGCCGCCATGCTCGGTCACGCCGAGGCCGTCGACATGGTCCGCGCAGCCGGCGGCGACCGCGTCCAGGTGCTCGACGTGGAGAACCACGACGGTGAGCCGGTCTACGTCCACTCCAAGGTCTGCATCATCGACGACGTCTGGGCGAGCATCGGCAGCGACAACTTCAACCGCCGCTCCTGGACCCACGACTCCGAGCTGACCGCCGCCGTGCTCGACGAGAGACGTGACGAGAGGGAGCCCCGTGACCCGGCGGGGCTCGGCGACGGCGCCCGCGTGTTCGCGCGGGACCTGCGGCTCCGGCTGTGGCGGGAGCATCTCGACCGGACCGACGACGAGGGTCTGCTGGACCCCGAACAGGCTGTCGAGACCGTCCGGGCAAGCGCGGCAGCGCTGGACGGCTGGCACGCCGGCGGGCGCGCGGGCCGGCGCCCGCCGGGCCGGTTGCGCTTCCACACGGCCGTGAGCAGGCCCCGGCTCCTGCGCTGGCTCGCCTCTCCCGCCTACCGGACGGTGCTGGATCCCGACGGGCGGCCGCCCCGGTTGAAGATCGAAGACCGGCACTGACCCCGCGCATCGGCCTCGATCCTCGGAACAGCGCTCCGAGGGGGCACGCGGCCGCTCAGAGGTTGTTGCGCAGGTACCGCGGCGTGCCGACGACGAGCCTGGTGCCCTTGTCCTCGGGGTCGGCCCAGCGGAGCAGCCAGTCGAGGTCACGCACCCGCATGGCCACCCAGCCCTGACCCGGCACGCGCCGGCCGGTGTGCAGCAGGAAGCTGCCGGCACGGACGTCCGCCGGGACCCGCGCCATCCACTGCCTGCGCCTCGGCGACCAGTAGGTCCCCCGCGGGCGGTTGTAGTCGACGACCAGCCCGCGCTCGAAGCTGCCCGGGTAGTCGGCGAACCTCACCTCGGCCCGCGGGCGCCACGTGGCGCTCGGCGAGCGGAAGCGCTGGAGCACGTTGTAGGTCTCGGTCGAGCGGCGGTCCAACGGCAGACGGGCGCGGCCGCCGAGCCGGCGGTACGGAAGCTCGACACCCGGGTCCGGCCGGATGCCCAGCGCGGTGGAGACCGCGTGGGTGCCGGCCGGGGTGCTGCCGGGCACCCGGTCGCCGACGGGTGCCATGCCGGCCTCGCCCACGCGCACCCGGACCGGGCCGCGGACGGCCTTCCAGGTGCGGCCACGCCTCTGCCACGCCACCGCGATCCCCCGCTGGGCCCTCCAGCGCGAGGCCGTCACGGTGACGACCTGCTTGGCGCGGCCCAGTGAGCCGAGCTGGTCCGGGTGGACCGGGCCCTCAGCGGGCTCCGGCTCGGGCACCGCGCCGGCCGGCTGGTGGCAGCTCGCACCTGCGCAGTCACCGAGCCGCCTGAGCATCGCGGCGAGGGCGTCCCGGGTGGCCCGGTGCGTGGGCCGGTAGGCGACGTTGTCGAGCTGGTAGGGGTCGGCAACGCGGTCGTAGAGCTCGATCTCGCCCGTGACCGGGTGCTCCATGTAGGTGTACCGGTCGGTGCGCACACCGCGGTAGAGGTACTGGTCGTCGGGCACGTCCTTGTACGCCGGCCCGGCCTCGATCGCCAGCGCGTCGTACCCCTCGACGCGGCCCTGCGCGACGTCGCGCAGCGAGATCCCGTCGAGCGGCATCAGGGGGACGGCCCCCGCGGCCTCGGCCAGCGTGGCCGCGATGTCCACGAGGCTGACCGTCTCGTCGACGACCGCGCCGGCGGGGACACCGGGCCCGCGCATCATCAGCGGGACCCGGAGGCTGGGCTCGTAGCCGAGCACCTTGCCCTTCCAGCGGTGCTGGCCGAGCAGGTACCCGTTGTCCGAGGCGAACACGATCAGCGTGTTGTCGAGCTGACCGAGGGAGTCGAGCAGCTCCACGGTGTCGCGGACGTTGCGGTCGACCGCCTGCAGAGACTCGACGATCTTCTCGTTCAGGTCGCGGAGGTCGGCGACCTGAACGGCGTCGAGCCGGCGCAGCCTGCTGATCCTGGCCGGCTTCTCCACGGCCACGCGCTCGTTGAAGCTCGGCAGCCGCTCGGCGTACAACGGCAACCCGTCGAAGGTGCCCCTGTCCTGCGGCGCGGGCACCGGAGGGCCCCAGGTGCAGCTGCTGCCGTCGGTGCTGCACGCGCCGTGCGGAGCGAGGTTGGACTGCCAGACGAAGAACGGCTGGCCGTCCTCGGCACCCTGGCGGATCGCCTCCTCGGTGACGTCCTGGGTGATGTCGGCCTGGTAGTCGCCGGTGTGGTCGACCAGCGTGCCGTTCTCGTTCACCCATGCGTCGTCGAAGTCGTACACCCGGTGAGCAATCGCGTGCCAGTCGTTCCAGCCGGGCGGCACCTCGGTCTTGTCGGTGCGGCCGTAGGTGTTGAGGAACTTGCCGGTGAACGTGGTCCGGTAACCGGCGTTCTGCAGCCAGACCGGGAGGGTCCGGTCGGCCTTCGGGCGCAGCTTCTCCCAGCCGCCCGCGGGAGGCTCGTTCGCCAGCACGCCGTGGTTGTGGGCGTGCTGGCCAGTCAGGATCGTCGCCCGGGCTGGGCAGCACAACGGGTACGACGAGATCGCGTCGTCGAAGGTCACGCCCTCACCGCCGAGCAGCTCGAGGGTGTAGGGCATGTGCCGCAGGTCCTCGACGTTCTGGTCGTCGGTCGTGATCAGGACGATGTTCGGCTGCCCTGTGCCCGGAGCCGCCGCGACCTGGGGGCCGGGGAGCGCCAGCCCGGGCAGAGCCAGAGCCACCACTGCCGTCATGACGCGGAGAACGGCGCGACGCATGAGAGGAAACCCCCGAACAGGACGAAGTCCCCCGAGATGAGGACCAAGCAAGTGTGTGCGAGGCGATCTACCCTTGTCCGGAGAATCCCGAAAAAGTAAAGAGATCCAGACCGCCGGCCGCGCCTAGACTGGCGTCCCAGGGCGACGACGAGTCAGGGGCGGCGATGGCACTCGAGGACTTGCCCGGGTTCGGCAGGCGAGCATCGATGCTTCCCTCGGTCTCCGGGCCCACCTCGGCCGGCCCGGACGCCTACGCCGTCACCCAGCCGCGGCGCGGGAGCGTCGACGAGCTCGTGTGGGAGTCCCTCTGCTACGCCACGCCGACCGGGTACCGCCCACTGTTCCTCGACCTGCACGTCCCCCGGCCTCTGCCGGGTGAGGGGCCGCCGCCCCTCGTGGTCTGGGTGCACGGCGGCGGCTGGGAGAGCGGCTCGCGGCGCCGGTTCCCGGTCGCGGTCGAGGAGGCGTGGTTCCTGGAACGGCTGCTGCTCGCGGGTTTCGCGGTCGCGCTCGTCGACTACCGCCTGGTCCGCGAGGCCGACTTCCCCGCGGCCCCCACCGACGTCGGGGCCGCGGTGGCCTGGCTGCGCAACCATGCCGAGAACCTCGGGTACGACGGAGGCCGCGTCGTGCTCTGGGGCGAGTCCGCCGGCGCACACCTCGCGCTTCTCACCGCAGCCGATGCCACGGACGCGCACGTGGCCGCGGTCGTGGACTGGTACGGCCCGGCCGACCTCCCGGCTCTCGCCTCCACCGCGGTCCTGACTCCGGCGGACGGCGCCACAGGAGCTCATGTCCCGACGGACGAGGAGGGCGGCGAGCCCGGGTTCAGTCCCGACATGGCCCGCGTCATGGAGGAGCGGGGCTGGGGCGTCCCGGAGTCCTCGCCGGTCAACGTGCTCACGGCGGCGTGCCCGCCGGTGTTCATCGCGCACGGCCGCGGTGACACCACCGTGCCGCTGGCCCAGAGCAAGATCCTGCGTGACCACCTCGAGGGACTCGGTGTGCCGGTCGAGCTCTTCGAGACCGCCGGCGGACACGTCTTCGAGGGCGCGGACGTGATCCCCGAGGTCATCGCCCGCAGCCTCGACTTCCTGGCCCGGACCCTGGGCATCGAGCTCGGTCCCCGCCGCGACCCCGGGCTCGCCGGGCGGTCGGGTCGGCCGGCGATGACCGGTGCCTACCCGGTCGCCTCCGTCGAGGAGGCCGCCGTCGAGGCCGCGCCGGGTCGCGTGGTCAGGCTGCGCATCCAGCGGCCGGTGCCCGGCTCGGACACCGTCGTGGTGTACCTCCACGGCGATGGCCTCGCCCTGGAGGAGCACCAGGCTCGCGCCGCCCGGCTCTGTGCGACAGTGCCGGCGACCGTCGTACAGGTGGACTGCGGGTCGACGGACGGCTCCTTCGCCGCGGCCCACCAGGACGGCGTCGCGGCGGCGAGCTGGGTGCACGGACGGCTCGACGCGTTCGGCGCCCGGCGGATGGTCGTCGCCGGCGACGGTGCGGGAGGGGCGCTCGCCTTCGCGGTCGCGCTCCACTGCCGGGACCACGGCATCCCGGTGGCGGCGCTGCTCGCCGACCAGCCGACGGCGAACGGGGCCGAGAACCGGGCCGTGGTCCCGGCCCTGGGCTGGACACTGGACCGGGCGCCGGCCGAGCTGGGCGGGCTTCCGCCGGTGGTGCTCGGGATCGGCGCACACGACCCCCTGTTCGAGGGCACGCTCCGCTTCGTCCGGCGGCTCAGGGAGGCCAACGTACCCACGAGGCTGCGGATCTTCCCGACGCTCGGCCACGACTACCGCACCCGGACGGGGGTGTCGGCCGCGGCGGACAGGGCGGTGGAGCAGCTGAACCGCGACCTCGGTCAGCTCCTCTGGGACGGGATCCTCGGCTGAAGTCGCCGGCTGGCCGTCTCGGTGCCGAAGCGCAGCCGGTCGACCACGTCGTGCTCGACGAGCACCGGCACGAAGTCACGGAACCGGGCGTCGGCGAACCGCGCGTAGGCCTCGACCACCACGTCGATCACCGTCTGGGCAGGCAGCTCGGTGAACCGCTCGACCATGCGTTGCGCCAGGGCCTCGATGGCTCGCAGCTCCTCGTGGGCGTTCATGTCCTCAGTGAAGGGGCTGGCCGCTCGCGGCAACACGCGCATCTGGACCGGCGTGCTTACGCCGAACGGACGAGGCGTAAGCCGCTACTTCACCCCGAGCGCGTCGCTGAGCGCCGCCAGGGCCTCGCCGTTCACGCGGTAGTAGGCCCACTTGCCCCGCTGCTCCCGGGTCACGAGGCCGGCGGCGACGAGCTGTTTCATGTGGTGGGAGACGGTGGGCTGGGACAGCCCCACGAACCCGGTGAGGTCGCAGACGCAGGCCTCACCACTGTCGTTCGCGGCGATCAGGGACAGCAGGCGGACCCGGCTCGGGTCGCTCAGCGCCTTGAAGGCACGGGCGAGCTGCTCGGCCTCCTCCGTCCCGACGACCGCGTCGGTCACCGGCGCGCAGCAGGCCGTCAGGTCGATGACGGGGAGCGACTGTCCGTTGGGCATGGACCCAGTCTGCCACACGCATTGACAACTATCGATGTGAACCTATAGTGGACACATCGAAGATCATCTATACGAGAGGAAGAGGCCATGTCCGAGCAGGAGACCCGGGAGATGGTTCGAGAGCGGTACGCCGCTGCGGCGAAGGCCGTGATCGCCGGAGGCAGCAACCGCGACGCCCTCGAGAGCGAGGTGCTCCCCGGCCGGCAGCTCGACCTCCTCGACACCAGCAGCGGCGCCTCGTGCTGCGGGGAGACCGCCTCGTGCTGCGACGACGGGGTCTCGGTGGACAAGGCCTTCGGCGCCGCGCTCTACGCCGCCGACCTCACGGGCGAGCTCCCGGTCCAGGCAGTCGCCGCCAGCCTCGGTTGCGGGAACCCGACCGCCGTCGCGGAGCTCAGGGAGGGCGAGCGGGTGCTCGACCTCGGCTCGGGCGGCGGCATCGACGTACTCCTCTCCGCCCGCCGCGTGGGCGGGTCCGGGTTCGCGTACGGCGTCGACATGACCGACGAGATGCTCGAGCTGGCCCGGGCGAACGCCGCCGAGGCGGGGGTCGACAACGTCGAGTTCCTCAAGGGCACGATCGAGGACGTCCCGCTGCCCGACGGCGCCGTGGACGTCGTGATCTCCAACTGCGTGATCAACCTGTCGACGGACAAGCCCGCCGTGCTCTCGGAGATGTACCGCGTGCTCACGCCCGGCGGCCGGATCGGGATCTCCGACGTCGTCGCCGAGGACCACGTCAGCGAGGCGGAGCGCGCCGAGCGCGGCACCTTCGTGGGCTGCGTCGCCGGCGCCCTCTCGAAGAAGGAGTACCTCGACGGCCTGGCCGCGGCCGGGTTCACCGACGCCACCGTCGAGTTCACCCACGAGGTGACCGAGGGCATGCACGGCGCGATCGTCCGCGCGGTCAGGCCGGCCTGACCCGACACCGGCCGTCGCGGCCGGAACGGAGCGCGAGTACAGTTCCGGCACGGCCACGGGGGCCTTCGAAGGAGGCCGTCGTGGCGCGCAGGACACGAGCGGCACTCGGCATCGTGGCGGTCCTCGCGACCGGGGTCGCGGTCGGCGTTCCCTCCAGCGGTCTGCCGTCCTCGGCGATCGCGGGCTCGTGCACGGACCTGGCTCCGACCCTCGTCGGCACCGCGGGCAACGACCACCTGGTCGGGACGGCCGGGGTCGACGTGATCCACGGCCTCGCCGGCCGGTGACGACCGCCTGGAGGCCGACCCGTACACCGACGACCGACGCAGCCCATCGCCAGGCGATGACCAGGCGTACGGCGGACCTGGCCGCGACTACCTCCGGCTCGAGGGCGGCGGCGACCTCGGGCACGGCGGCGCGGGACGCGACAGCTTCTCCAAGTTGCAGGGGCTCGTGCGCCGCTCCCGGTTCGCAGGCATCGAGCGGCTCCGCGTGCCCGCCGGGGTGTGGCTTGTGGCCGGGACGGCAGGCGACGAGAGGTTCTCCGGCGCCCACACGAGCCGGTCCCGCATGCTGGTCCGCGCCCGAGGCGGCGATGACGTGATGACGGGTACCCCAGGCAACGACCGGCTCGACGGCGGGCGCGGGAGCGATCGAGTCAGCGAGACCGCCGGCAGAGACGTGTGCGTCTCCGTGGAGCGGTGGTACGGGGCCGAGCCGTGCGAGGTCGTGCGCTGAGACATACCGTTTGTGAACGTCGTACATCGTGAGGTACCTTCACTATATGGCCACCGCGGCAGACCGCACCGCAGCACTCGACCGGGTTCTCGAGCTCGCCGTGCTCATCAACGCCGACATGAGCCGGGATCTCGCCGAGCGGGGGCTCACCGAGTCGCGCACACACCTGCTCTGGGTGCTCCTCCAGCAGGGGCCGTGCACGCAGCGCGAGCTCGCCGACGCGCTCAGGGTCAGCCCGCGCAACGTGACGGGGCTCGTCGACGCGCTCGTCGCCACCGGGTTCGTCACGCGCGGGACGCACCCCACCGACAGGCGGGCCACGCTCGTGCAGTTCACCGAGCACGGCGCGAAGGTCGCGCAGGGTCTGGCCCAGGACCACCAGGCGCTCGCCCGGTCGCTCTTCCGAGGGATGCCCAAGGCGAGGTTCGACTGCTTCGTCGAGGGCATGGACCTGGTCCTCGACAGGCTCCGCACGCTCGTGCCACTGGACGAGAAGGAGACCACGCGTGCCTGACCTCGGCCCTCGCAGGCTCTACGCCCTCGCCGAGCACGCGGTGGTCTTCGAGCTCCGCCTCTACCGCAGCCTCTTCCGCTGGCTGGTCCGGCGACCGGACCTCGGCGGGCCCGAGGACACCGCCTTCACGTACGCCAGGACCGTCACGCCCGTGATGTGGCTGTGGATCTTCGCCTCCGCCGCAGAGCTCCCCCTGGTGCACCTGCTCATCCCCTGGGACGGTCTGCGGATCGCGCTTCTCGTGGTCGGCGTCTGGGGCCTCGTCTGGATGGTGGGCCTGCTCGCAAGCCTCTACGTGTACCCGCACCTGCTCGGGCCCGCGGAGCTCCGGGTGCGCTACGGCGCCTCACACAGCATCACGCTGCCGTGGACGTCGGTCGCCACGGTGACCCACCGTCAGCGGGACCTCGACTCGTCGGTGTGGACGCTCCAGCCGCGCGACACCGAGCACGGCACCGACCTCCAGGTCGCTGTGTCGGGGCAGGTCAACGTGCACGCCCGGCTCCACGCGCCGACCACGGTGCCCACGGCGAAGGGCGACATGGAGATCTCCGAGCTGAGCTTCTTCGCCGACGACCCGCGTGCGTTCGTCGCCCACGCACGCACTGTCCTGGCACGGGAGCCGGAGGGGCGACAGCGCTGAGCCCGCGGTCAGGGTGGCCGAGGCTCAGCGCGCCGCGTCCTCCCACCGCTGCCGCTCGGCCGCGGCTTCGGACGACCTGAGCTGGTAGGGCACCGACGTGATCGTGACGCCGGGCTGGAAGAGCAGCCGGCTCTTGATCCGGAAGGCGCTCTGGTTGTGCAGCAACCGCTCCCACCAGTGACCCAGCACGTACTCCGGGATGTAGACCGCGACGACGCCCCGCGGGCTGGCCCGGCGGATCGCCTGCGTGTAGTCGACGACCGGCTTCACGACCTGCCGGTACGGCGAGAAGAGGACCTTGAGGGGGATGTCGAGCCGCATCTCGTCCCACTCCTCCAGCAGCCGTGCCGTGGAGGCGTGGTCGGTGTCGATGACCACGGCCTCCAGCGTGTTCGGCCGGGCAGCCTTCGCGTACGCGAGTGCCCGCAGGGTGGGCTTGTGGAGCTTGGACACGAGCACGATCGCGTGCACCCGGGTCGGCAGGAACTGGTCGGCCTGCACGGCGGACAGCTCCTCCGCGACGTGCGCGTAGTGCCTGTGGATCGCTCGCATCACCATGAACACGACGGCCATCGCCAGGATCGCGATCCAGGCCCCGTGCACGAACTTCGTGATCAGCACGACGATGAGAACGGTCCCGGTGACGGAGAGCCCGAAGGCGTTGATCATCCGGCTGGTCTGCATCTTGCGGCGTACCGCTGCCTCGTTCTCCACCCGGAGGCGGCGCGTCCAGTGGATGACCATGCCGGTCTGGCTGGCCGTGAACGAGACGAAGACACCGACGATGTACAGCTGGATCAGGCGGGTGACCTGGGCGTCGAAGGCGACGATCAGGACGATGGAGAAGAACGCGAGCAGCAGCACGCCGTTGCTGAACGCGAGCCGGTCGCCGCGCGTGGTCATCTGGCGCGGCATGTACTCGTCCTTCGCCAGGATCGAGGCGAGGACGGGGAAGCCGTTGAAGGCGGTGTTGGCAGCCAGCAGCAGAATCACGCCGGTCGCAGCGGTCACCAGGAAGAATCCAACCGGGAAGTCCTCGAAGATCGTGCGGGCGAGCTGGCCGACGACCGGGTCCTGGTGGTACTCCGGCCCGACGAGACCGCCGTCGGGACCGACCAGCTGGCGCTCCGGGTCCTCGGCCACCTTGACGCCGGTGAGGTTCGCGAGCGTGACGATGGAGAGCGCCATGGTGGTCGCCACGGCACCGAGCAGCATCAGCGTCGTCGCGGCGTTGCGCCCCTTCGGCTTGCGGAAGGCCGGGACGCCGTTGGCTATCGCCTCCACACCGGTCAGGGTCGCGCAGCCCGAGGCGAAGGCCCGCAGCAGCAGGAAGGCCGCCGCCGCGCCCGTGAAGCCGTCGACGAAGGACTCCTCCGGCAGGAGCCCGAGGGAAGCGCTCGGCGCGTCGGGCAGGCCACCGCCGAGGAACTCACGGACGAACCCCCACGCCGACATGCCGAGGATCGCGATCATGAAGATGTAGGTCGGGGCAGCAAACGCCTTGCCGGACTCCCGGACACCGCGGAGGTTCATCGCGGTCAGGAAGACCACGGCCGCGACGGCGACGAGCACCTGGTAGTCGCGCAGCGCGACGAAGGTCGTCGCGGCGTACTGCGCGGCCGACGAGATCGACACCGCCACGGTCAGCACGTAGTCGACGAGCAGGGCGCTGGCGACGGTCAGTCCGGCCGGGCCACCGAGGTTCGTCTTGGCGACCTCGTAGTCGCCGCCGCCGCTCTGGTAGGCCTGCACGTTCTGCCGGTAGGACAGCACGACCACGATCAGCACGAACGCGATGGCGAGGCCGATCTTCCACGAGTACCCGTAGGCGGCGATTCCGGCGATCGACAGCGTCAGGAAGATCTCGTCCGGCGAGTACGCGACGCTGGACAGGGGGTCGCTGGCGAAGACCGGGAGCGCGATCCGCTTGGGAAGAAGGGTCTCCCCCATCTGGGCGCTGCGCAGCTTGCGGCCGAACAGGAGCCGCTTGGCCACGTCGACACGGCCGACCTCCGTCCCCCCGCGCCGAGCCGTCTCAGGCGAGGTCACTGAACCGCTCCACGCCGTCCTCGGGACCGGAGACGATGATCAGGTCCCCCTTGTGCACGACGGTCTCCGGCGTCGCGTGGGTGAAGTCCTCACCGGCACGCTTCACGCCGACAATGGTGACCCCGTACTTCGAGCGCACCCGCGACTCACCCAACGGGAGGTCGAGGATGGATGTGGGCGGGCTGGTCTTCACGATCGCGTAGCCGTCGTCGAACTCGATGTAGTCGAGCATCCGGCCCCGCACGAGATGCGCCACCCGCTTGCCCATGTCGTGCTCGGGCCGTACGACGTGGTGCACGCCGAGCTGGCTCAGGATCCGGGCGTGCGAGTGGCTGATCGCCTTCGCCCAGATGTCGCGGATCCCGAAGTTCACGAGGATGGACGCGGTGAGGATGCTGGCCTCGAGGTCGGAGCCGATTCCGACGACCGCCCGGTCGAACTCGTGCACGGACAGCTGACGCATCGCCTCCTCGTTGGTGGAGTCCGCCTCGACGACATGCGTCAGCCGCCCGGCCAGCGACTGGACGGTCTTGCCGGACTCGTCGATGCCGAGGACCTCTGTGCCCTCCTCCATGAGCTCGAGCGCCAGCGACTTGCCGAACCGGCCGAGGCCGACCACCACGACCCCCGAGCCTGCGTTCCGGGATGACCTAGCCAACGATGGGCCGCCCTTCTGGGAGCTGGTAGAGACGCCGCCGGTCGCGCAGTGCGATGGCCGACGCGAGCGTGATCGGGCCGAGCCGGCCCAGAAACATCATCAGGACGAGGATCAGGTGCGCGGACCCGGGCAGATCCGCGGTCACACCGGTCGAGAGGCCGACTGTCGCGAAGGCCGAGGTCACCTCGAACAGCACGTCGGAGAGAGCGAAGCCGCTCAGCTCCATGATCGCGAGCGTAGCGCCCACGACAGCTGCGACCGCCAACAACGCAACCGTGAGTGCCTGCCGCTGCACGCGGCTGCCGACCCGGCGGTCGAAGGCGTTCACCGACTCCTCGCCCCGGACCTCGGCGTAGATCACGAAGAGAAGGATGATGAACGTGGTCACCTTGATACCGCCGGCGGTGCTCGCCGAGCCGCCGCCGATGAACATCAGGATGATCGTGCCGAGCAGGGTCCCGTCGTGCATCTGCCCGTAGTCGAGGCTGTTGAAGCCTGCCGTGCGCGGCATGACAGCCTGGAAGAAGCCGGCCAGGAGGCGTCCGGGCGGGTCCAGCGAGCCGAGCGTGCCGGGGTTGGTCCACTCGGTCGCCGTCACGAAGATCGTCGCGAGCGCGAGCAGCGCACCCGAGACGGTCACCGTGAGCTTGGTGTGGAGGCTCCACTGTCGCGGGCTGCGCAGATGCCGGCGGAGCTCGAACAGGACGGGGAACCCGAGCCCCCCGAAGATCACCGCGACCGCGATCGGCAGGCAGATCCACGGGTCGCCGACGAAGCCGATGAGGCTGTCGCTGTAGAGCGCGAAGCCCGCGTTGTTGAAGGCCGACACGGAGTGGAAGACGCCGTGGTAGACCGCGCGGCCGAGCGGTTCGTCGTACCCCACGAGGAACCGCCCCGTGAGCAGGGCCGCGGTGGTCGACTCGAAGAGGACGGTCACCTTGAAGACGCCGAACAGCACGGTCCGGACGTCGCCGATGCCCAGGCTCTTGGTCTCGGCGGCGGCGTTCAGGCGTGTGCGCAGCCCCATCCTGCGGCTGACCAGCAGGCCGAGCAGCGAGGCCAGGGTCATGATCCCGAAGCCGCCGATCTGGATCAGCCCGAGGATGACCGCCTCACCGAAGCCCGACCAGTACGACGGGGTGTCCACCACGACGAGACCGGTGACGCAGACCGCGCTGGTGGCGGTGAACAGTGCGGCCGTGAACGGGGCGTGCCCCTCCCCTGCCCGGGAGACCGGCAGCATGAGCAGCAGGGTGCCGACCACCACCGCAGTGGCGAAGGCGCTCACCACGGCCTGGGAGGGGTGGTGGAACGCGGGGAGCCGCATCCGCGAGAGCGGCGGCCGCAGGGAGATGCTCACGCGATCAGCCACCTGCCGAGCAGGATCAGCCCGAGCCCGGCAGTGGGGAGCACCCACATCTCGTAGAGGCCGAGGGTCCAGGCGTGCCCGAGGGCGCGGAAGACGGCGACGGTGACGAGGGCGACCCCCGTCAGCATCAGCACGACCCCCAGGACCAAAGCACTGTTTTCCATGACACTTTCATCGTCGGCCGCGCCGGACGCCGGCGAAAGGACCCAGGCGTCAAGGCTCCGTTAAGAACTCCGTGCGAGACCCGGCCAGGGCGGTGCGGGAGGCCGGCCGCGCAAGAATGGGCACATGACGACGGGTGAGGCGCGCGGACGGCTGCGCATCTACCTCGGCGCCGCACCGGGAGTGGGCAAGACCCACGCCATGCTCGACGAGGGACACCGGCGGCGTGCCCGCGGCACCGACGTCGTCGCCGCACTGGTCGAGACGCACGGCCGGACACCTGTCGAGCGGCTTCTCCAGGGGCTCGAGGCGGTGGCACCGGTGGGAGCCGGCGGGGTCGCCTCGTCGGTGCTCGACGTGGAGACGGTGCTCGCCCGGGACCCCGACGTGGCCCTCGTCGACGACCTCGCGCACACCAACCCGCCGGGTTCCCGCAACGCCAAGCGGTGGCAGGACGTCGACGAGCTCCTCGACGCGGGGATCGACGTGGTCACGACGCTCGACATCGAGGACCTCGAGTCGATGGCCGACGTCGTCGAGTCGATCACCGGAGTGCCGCAGCAGGACGCGGTGCCGGACCACGTCGTACGACGGGCCGACCAGATCGAGCTGGTCGACATGACTCCCGAGGCGCTGCGGCGGCGCATGGCGCACGGCAACATCTACCCGGCCGAACGGGTGGACGCGGCGCTGTCCCACTACTTCCGTGCCGGCAACCTCGCCGCGCTGCGCGAGCTCGCCCTGCTCTGGCTGGCCGACCGCGTCGACGAGGGCCTCGAGCGCTACCGCCGGGACCACGACATCGAGACGACCTGGGCGGCGCGCGAGCGCGTCCTGGTGGCGCTCACCGGCGGGCCGGAGGGCGAGCTCCTGCTGCGCCGCGGTGCCCGGATCGCCTCCCGAGGAGCGGGCGGTGAGCTGCACGCGGTGCACGTCTCGGGCCGGGGCAGCACCTCCGTGGGCCCCGACGAGCTGGCCCGGCTCCGGGTGCTCACCGAGGAGCTCGGCGGCACGCACCACACCGTCCTCGCCGACGACGTCGCCGACGCGGTGCTCAGCCTGGCCCGCACCCTCAACGCGACCCAGGTCGTGATCGGGGACAGCCGGCGTTCGCGGTGGCGACGGCTCCTCGGCCACGGCGTCAGCGAACGCGTCATCGCGGGAGCCGAGGACATCGACGTCCTCGTCGTCACCCACCCCTACGCCCGCACCAAGCCGATCATGCCCGGACGTGCCGGTCCGCTCGGACGCCGTCGCGTGGCGGCAGGCTGGGTGCTGGCCGTGCTCGGCCCGCCCCTGCTCTCGGCCCTGCTCGTGCCCTCCCCCGACCTGTCCACGCTGGCCATGGAGGCGATGGGATTCCTGGCGCTCACCGTCGTCTGCGCCCTCGTCGGGGGGCTCTGGCCGGCGGTCACCGCCGCGCTCCTCGGCAGCCTCCTGCTGAACTGGTTCTTCACCCCTCCGGAGCGGACGCTCAACATCGCCGACACGATCAACGTCGTCGGGCTTGCGCTCTTCCTGCTCGTCGCGGTCGCGGTGGCCTCCGTCGTCGACAAGGCGGCGCGCCGCAGCATCCAGGCCGACGAGGCGCGGCGCGAGGCGGACACCCTGACCATGCTCAACCGCACCCTGCTGCGCTCGGACCAGGACGTCGAGACGCTGCTGGGCCTGGTGCGTGACACCTTCGCGGTCGAGGCCGTGGCCCTGCTCCGCCGCGACGGCAGCGGCGTCGTCGCCTCCGTCGGAGAGTCCCCACCCGAGACGACCGCGGACGCCGACGCCAGCGCGGAGGTCTCCTCCTCCCTGGTGCTCGCGCTGCGCGGTCCCCAGCTGTCGGTGCAGGACCGCCGCGTGCTCGCTGCCTTCGCGACACACCTCGCCGTCGCGCTGGAGCGGCAGGAGCTGACCTCCCGGGCGGAGGAGGCGCGGGTCCTGGAGGAGGGCAACCGGGTACGGACCGCTCTCCTCGCGGCGGTGTCGCACGACCTGCGCACCCCCCTGGCGGGGATCAAGGCGGCCGTCTCCAGCCTGCGCAGCCCGGACGTCCGCTGGAGCGTCGAGGACGAGGCCGAGCTGCTCGCCACGATCGAGGACTCCGCCGACCGGCTGCACACGATCGTCGCGAACCTGCTCGACCTGAGCCGGCTGCAGAGCGACGCGGTCCGCCCCGTCGTCCACGAGGTCGGCCTCGACGACGTCGTCTCGCGCACGGTCGCCCAGATGCCGCAGGGCGACCGGGTGGAGCTGCGCTTCGAGCCGGACCTGCCGCCCGTCCTGGTGGACGCCGGTCTCCTGGACCGGGTGGTCGCGAACCTCGTGGACAACGCGGTGCGCCACTCTCCACCGGGGGCGCACGTCACCGTCTCGACCTCCCACGTCGGCGACCGGGTCCAGCTCCACGTCGTGGACCGGGGCGCCGGGGTTCCGGACACCCAGAAGGAGCAGATGTTCGCGGCGTTCCAGCGGCTCGGCGACGCCCGTGGCCGCGAGGGGCTCGGGCTGGGGCTGGCCGTCGCCCGCGGGCTGACCGAGGCGCTCGGCGGTCTGCTCGTGGCCGAGGACACCCCCGGCGGCGGGCTCACCATGGTGGTCGACCTGCCCGCCGTACCGACGCGAAAGCCGCTGAGGCCGACGTCGGCGGGGCAGCGATGACGACGATCCTACTCGTCGACGACGAGGTGGCCCTGCTGCGGACCCTGTCGCTGAACCTCAAGGCGCGCGGCTACGACGTGGTCACCGCGGAGACCGGCGAGGACGCCCTCCAGGTCGTGCGCCAGCAGAGTCCGGACGTGGTGATCCTCGACCTCGGCCTGCCCGACATCTCCGGGGTCGAGGTGCTCCACGAGCTGCGCGGGTGGAGCGCGGTCCCGGTGATCGTGCTGTCGGCCAGGCACGGCTCCGACGACAAGGTGCAGGCCCTCGACGTGGGCGCGGACGACTACGTCACCAAGCCGTTCGGGATCGAGGAGCTGCTCGCGCGACTGCGGGCGGCGGTACGACGCGCGGCTCCGGCCGATGCCGCCGCCGTGGAGACCGACCACCTGCGCAT
Organism: Nocardioidaceae bacterium; assembly: GCA_035762105.1. GTDB lineage: Bacteria > Actinomycetota > Actinomycetes > Propionibacteriales > Nocardioidaceae > Nocardioides_C. The sequence goes on from DASTPU010000242.1 coordinate 19,717, forward strand.
CGACCTCGAGGCGCGGAAGGTGTGGCGCGACGACGAGGAGGTCAGGCTGACCCCCACCGAGTGGGGACTGCTCACCGCTCTGGTCAGCCGGCCGGGCAGGCTCGTGCCCCAACGGCAGCTGCTCCACGAGGTCTGGGGGCCGGCCTACCAGAAGGAGACCAACTACCTGCGGGTCTACATGGCCAACCTACGCCGCAAGCTCGAGCCCGACCCGTCCCGCCCCCGGCACCTGATCACCGAGCCCGGCATGGGTTACCGGTTCGTCTCCTGACGGCTCCGCCCGGGAGTATCGTCGCGAGGGTGGCAGTGGTGGACGAGTACCTCGCCGGTCTCGACGAGCCCACGCGCCTCGCCCTCGAGCGGGTCCGCGACGTCGCGCTCGAGGTCGTGCCCGACGCCGAGCAGGGCAAGAGCTACGGCATGGCCGCGCTCCGCCACCGGGGCAAGCCGCTGCTCGGCTTCCTCGCCGCCAAGCAGCACCTGAGCGTGTTCCCGTTCAGCACCGAGGTAGTCGACGCCGTGCGCGACAGGCTGGACGGGTTCGACCTCTCCAAGGGCACGATCCGGTTCACCGTCGACAACCCGCTGCCCGACGACGTGGCACGCGACATCGTCCGGCTGCGCGCGGAGGAGATCGCCGGCTGAGCGGCCGTCCGGCTGCGACGAGTTCCTTGCTTCTCCTGCGGAGTCGGAACGAAGCGCTCATGATCGGTGATCATGTGTCCCGCTGCCCCCTCCCGTCGCATCCTTCACACCACCCGGCTGCGCCGGGCTGCGTGGCTCGCGTCCGCGGCCGGCGTCGCGACGTTGGTCCTCGGCCAGGCGCCGGTCTCGCCCGGGCCCGTCGTCGCTGCCGGGGGCACGTCGATGGAGACCGTCGCGGTGACCAAGGTGGAGCTGCTGCGCCGCAAAGGGTCCGTCGAGGGTGATGGGCGGACGGTGTACGTCGCGAACGGCACCGAGTTCCGGCCGCGGCGCACGACGGTCGCCCTCCCGCCGCGGGTGCGGGCCCGGTCCTGGGTGGTGGTCGACCTCGACACCGGGCGGGTCCTCGGCAAGCACGAGGCAAGGGCGCACCTGCCCCAGGCCTCGACGATGAAGCTGCTCACCGCGGTGACGGCCAGTCGGACGATCGAGCCGCGCACCCGGTACCAGGTGACGCGGTACGACACGTCGCAGGTCTGCTCGTGCTCCGGCATCGAGCGGGGCCGCTACTACACCCGGGACACGCTTCTGAAGGCGATGCTGCTGCCCTCCGGCAACGACGCCGCCGAGGCAGTGGCCGGCGCGCACCCGCGGGGCCGCCGGGCCTTCTACCGGGCGATGAACCGCCTGGCCGGCGAGCTCGGCGCCACGGACACCGTGGCGCGGAACGCCTCCGGGCTGACCGCCGCCGGCTCCCACTCCTCGGCCCGCGACCTCGTGCTCCTGCTGCGCGCGGCGCTCGCGGACGAGACCGTCCGGGGCATCCTCGAGATGCGGTCGGCGGTGATCGCCACCGCGAACGGCCGCCATCGGCACCGGGTCTGGCGGAGCACCGACTACGTGAACAGCTACGACGGCTCCCTCGGCAAGAGCGGTTGGACCACGCCGGCCCAGAACACCCTCGTCGTGGTGACGGAGATCGAGGACCGGCGGATCGCCGTGGCGAGCCTCGGAGCACCGAACGGCTACTCCACCTCAGGGGCGCGGGCGCTCATCGAGTGGGCGAGCGCGAGCTTCGACGGCCTGAAGGGCGTGGGCCGGTTGCCGGTGCCCTGACGGGGTCGCTGTCGCGCGGGGCCGTCAGCCGCGTCGCCAGGCCCTGCGGCAGCGCCTCCCGCGCTCAGCCGCAGGGGCGGAAGCCCGCGAACACCGACGTGCCGTCGTAGCGCAGGCACCCCTCGTCGACGAGGTCCCACAGGATCGCGAGGACCGCGGCGCGGTCGGCGGTGTAGTCGGTGGCGACGGACGCGACGACGTCTGCGGGAGCCCATGCCCCCTCCTCGACCGCGCTCAGCACGGCGGAGCGGAGGGTGACCGGTTCGGCCTGGGTTGCCAGCATTGCTCTTCTCCTTCAGGTGCGAGCCTCTCGTCAGGCTCGGTTCCCAGCCTTGCCCGGCGGGGTCCGGATCGGATGGGGCGTAGGTCCCTCCACCGGACGACATCGGTCCTTCCGGACATAGCGCGTGTGGTTGCGGTGTGGCCTGGGACACTCCCGGGTGACGGTCACAAATCGGCGCAACGCCCCCATCCCCGGCACCGGTGACGTACCGTCTTCGTGGCCTTACCTCTGCTCGTCCACCGTTGCCGGGTGACCTACCTCCTCGGGGAGATCTCCTATGCGTGCACGCCGACTCGGCCTGCTCACCACGTTCCTGGCCGTCGCGGGTCTGACCCTCGGCTTCGCGCCGGGTGACCCCACGGCGTCCGCTGCCGCGTCCTCGACGGCCGGGGCGTCCGTCGTACCGGCCGGGCGCGCCGCCACCGCGTCCCGGCCGAACGTCGTGCTGATCACGGCCGACGACATGCGCGTCGACGACCTGGAGGTCATGCCGCGCACCAAGCGGCTGCTGGCCAAGGCCGGCGTCACCTTCACCGACGCGCTGTCGAACTACCCGCTGTGCTGCCCCGCACGGGCGACCCTGCTCACCGGGCAGTACTCCCACAACAACGGGATCCTGGGCAACGAGTACCCCTGGGGCGGCCACAAGAAGTTCTACGAGTCCGGTGCCGAGCTCGAGACGCTCCCGGTCTGGCTCAAGCGCGCCGGCTACAGCACCGGTTTCGTCGGCAAGTACCTCAACTACTACGGCACCGAGAAGCCCGCGCAGCGCTCCACCGGGATGCGCTACGTGCCGCCGGGGTGGGACGAGTGGAACGCCTCGGTCGGCAAGGTGTTCCGCTACTACTGCGTCACGATGAACCAGAACGGCCTCATCCGCCGCCACCGCGGCAAGTACCAGACCGACCTCTACTCCCGGATCGGCGAGGACTTCATCGAGGAGTACGCCGGGGCCGGCCAGCCGTTCTTCCTCTGGGCGTCGCACCTGGCTCCGCACGTCGGGGTCACGCCGGCCGGCGACGACTACTGCTCGACCGGGTCGGGCCTGCCGACGCCGGCCGCCGAGCGCCATGAGCGGATGTTCGCGGGCATGCCGCTGCCGTCGAGCCCCGCGTTGAACGAGGCCGACATGGGTGACAAGGGCAGCTACATGCGCGACCGGCGGAAGGTCGACCTCGACCGCGTCGCCGGCGTGCACCAGGGCCGGCTCCAGGCGCTGCAGTCGCTCGACGAGTCGGTGGCCCGGACGATCTCCGCGCTCGCGAAGAAGGGTGTCCTCGACGAGACGCTGGTCGTCTTCGCCTCGGACAACGGCTGGCTGCTCGGGGAGCACCGGGCCGAGAAGAAGATCCTGCCCTACGAGGAGTCCCTGCAGGTGCCGCTGCTGATGCGCGGTCCGGGGCTTCCCTCCGGCGTCCGGCGGCACCAGCCGGTCGGCCTCGTCGACGTCCCGCCGACCATCCTCGAGCTCGCCGGCGCGACCGCGACGAAGCTGCAGGACGGGGTCTCGCTGACCGACCTCGCCCGCGACCCCGACGCACTCGCCCGCCGGGTGATGCCGATCGAGGCCGGGCCGGTGCCGCACATCCAGCGGCAGTACAACACCGTCCAGCCGCCCTGGTACTACCGGGGTGCGCGCTCGTCCCGCTTCTCCTACATCCAGTGGCAGATGGACACCGGCACCGAGGAGGAGCTCTACGACCTCGCCGAGGACCCGTTCCAGCTCGACAGCCGGCACGCCACCCCCTCGCCCGAGCTGCGCGCCATGCGCGCCCTCTCCGAGGAGCTCGAGGGCTGTGCCGGCGCCGCCTGTGTCGCGGAGCTCCCGGCCGGGACGGGCGACGGCTCGGTGACGCCGCGCCAGACCGGCGACACCGCGGCCCCGCGCCTGCGCGACGTCGAGGCGCCGAAGGGCTGGATCCTCACGGGCCGGCCGACGGTGACCTACCGGGCGACCGACCCGACCGACCCGGCTCGTTCGCTGTCGCACTGGTGCAGCCACCAGGCCCGGGGCTGCGACGGCTCGGCGACGTTCCGGCTAGACGGCGAGGGCGAGCACAGCTGGACCATCCACGTGACCGACCGGGCGGGCAACGTGGGCAGCAGCTACGGCACGGTGTCGGTCGACCTGTACCGGCCCCGCGTGCGCACGTCCGCCGCACGGTTCCGTGTCGTCGACGGCGGCCGCACCGCAACGCCCTGGCGGGTCCGGGACTCCGGGTCGGGGATCGCCGGGGTGGACCTCCGCAAGCGGACCGCCGCTCTCGGCTCGCCGTTCTCTGCCTGGGTGCGTCCGGCTCGCCTGCAGGACCGCACCCGGCCGATCCGTCGTACCGCGCTGCCGGCCGGGGGCGGGACGGTCTGCCTGGAGGTCCGGGCCCGCGACGTGGCTGGGCGCACGACCTCGTGGACCGGGCTGCTGTGCCGCGCCCGGGCGCTCGACGCCGCCCGCCTCGTCTCCGAGCGCGACACCGACTGGCGCACGGCCGGCCGCACCGGCTGGTTCGCCGGCACCGCGACCACCACGCGCGTGCGCGGGGCGTCGCTCTCGGTGCCGAGCACCGGCGCCGTCGGGGTTGTCCGCGTCGTGGCCGCCACCGGTCCCGGCGCCGGCAAGGTGCGCATCGACGTCGGTGGCAGGACCATCCGCCGGCTGGACCTCGACCGGGCCAGGCGTGGCCTGCAGGAGTTCGTGCTGCCGGCCGCCGGTGCCGCCGGTGCGGTCACCGCGACCGTGACCAGCGCGGGCAAGCCGGTGTCGGTCGACTCGGTCGGTGTCGTACGGCGGCCGTCCCGCTGAGCTTTTCGCCGGCGGCGCGGCGGTCTCACCGGACCGGCACGCCCCCCGCCGGCTACGGGACGAGATACTCCTCGAGGTACCCGGCGAGGTGGGTGAGCTGCTCCTCGTCGAGCGGCGGGACGACCGGGTCGGCGAACGCCGACGCGTACTCGACCCTCGGCGCGGCCTCCCCCGTGACCTGCCGGTAGGCCGCGCGGGAGACACCCCGCATGCCTTCGAGGTAGGGGTGGAAGCTCGCCGCTTCGGTCGGCTTGATCTCGCTCCCGTTGATCCAGGCCCTCTCTCCTGCGCAGGCGTCGTGGCCCAGCGAGGCCGGGTAGAGATCCACATAGGTGGCACCGTTGTTCTCGGCTGCCCGGCGGATGCTCCGGTTCAGGATCCGCTCGATCTGGTTGCCCCAGGCATAGTCACCCGCCGCGAACGGCACCTCGGCGCACGTGCCCTCCTCGGGAAGCAGCCGCGGGTAGCCGAGCACGAAGACATCCGCCTTCGGCGAGCGCCCGAGGATCTCCCGGACGACCCGGCCCACCCGCGGCTGGATGCGCCGGGCGTCGCGCTTCTTCGTGTCCACGCCGTCGACCGTGTAGTACTCCCGACAGGGCGCGCCGTCCGGGTCCTTCGAGGCGACCTCCTCGCACGTGCTGATCATCGACCCGAAGAGCCCGTAGTCGTTGCCTCCGATACCGAGCGTGACGAGATCGGTGCTCGGGGTGAGGGCGTCGAGCTGGGGCGCCGGCGAGGGACCGGGCACGATCGTGCTCTGCCGCTTCCGCAGGTCGGTGGTCTCGGCACCCGAGCACGTGACGTCGGTGAACGACCGGATCGACGTGATGTAGGTGGCGAGGAACGCCGGGTAGTTGTTGGTCGACCTCAGGCAGCCGAGCGGGTCGGGGCGCTGCTGCGGGACCAGCGGTCCGGCGCTGTAGGAGTCGCCGAGTGCGACGTACTCGTCGTAGACCTTCACCGACGCGGGCGCGGTGTCGCCGTCGTCGGCCGCTGCCGGGCCGGTCGCCGACAGGAGAGGGAGGGCGGCGAGCCCGACGGCGAGCACCGGGGTGAGTGATCGGGCGAGCAGGCGGGGACAGCGCATGGGACGGCTCCTTCGGCGGGCGGCTGCCCGGGACAACGACCGAGGAGGCGGTTCGGTCACGGACCGTGGAGAAGCGCGACCCGGTCCGGCCACCCCGGGCGCTCGCTGCCTCCGGCCCGGAGAAGCCAGGTCCGTGTTGGCTACCCTCGAACCACCATGAAACTCACGATGCGCGCGCGGCACGCGAACCGGTACCGCCAGATCGCCAAGCTCCTCATCCGGCACGGACGCGGCGACCTCGTCAGGACCGCCGGCATCGACGGCATCCTCGACGACGAGCAGATCGAGGAGGGCGACCCGGAGGCGGCGGCCGGTCTGGCCGCGGACCTCGAGGCCCTGGGCCCCACGTTCATCAAGCTCGGCCAGCTGATGTCCTCCCGCGTGGACCTGCTGACGCCGGCGTACATCGAGGCGCTCTCCCGGCTCCAGGACGACGTCGAGCCGTTCCCCTTCGAGCAGGTGGAGGAGATCGTCAGCGAGGAGATCGGCGTACGCCTGTCACGGATCTTCCCGACGTTCGAGCAGAAGCCGCTCGCCGCGGCTTCGCTGGGACAGGTGCACCGCGCCACGCTGCGTGACGGCCGCGAGGTCGTCGTGAAGGTGCAGCGACCCGGCATCCGCCACCAGGTGCTCGAGGACATGGAGGTGCTCGCCGACCTCGCCGAGCTCGCCGACACCCACACCGAGCTGGGCAGGTACGGTCTCACCGAGCTGCTCGAGGAGTTCCGCAAGTCGCTCCTCGACGAGCTCGACTACCGCCGCGAGGCCGACAACCTCACCACGATCGCGGGCATCCTCGCCGACCACCCGGGGATCGTCGTGCCCAAGCCGTTCCCCGACTTCTCCAGCAGCCGGGTGCTGACCATGGAGTACGTCGACGGCAAGAAGATCACCGACCTCGGACCCCTCGGCCAGCTCGAGCTCGACGGCGCACCCCTGGCCGACGACCTCTTCGCCGCCTACCTCGAGCAGGTGCTCGTCCACGGCATCTTCCACGCCGACCCGCACCCCGGGAACGTTCTGCTCACCCCCGACCACCGGATCGCCCTGCTCGACATCGGCATGGTCGCGCGGCTCGCACCGGCGTACCGGGAACGGCTGGTCAAGCTGTTCCTCGCGCTCGCCGACGGCAGGCCGGACGAGGTGGCCAGGGTGGCCCGGACCATGGGCGAGGAGCTGCCGGACTTCGACCCGGTGCTGTTCGAGCGCGCGGTCACCGACGTCGTCGGCCGGTCCGCCGACGCGTCGCTCTCCGACCTCGACGTCGGCGCGATGGTGCTGCAGCTGACCCGCAAGGCCGGCGAGGCGGGCCTGAAGATGGACCCCGAGCTGGTGATGCTCGGCAAGACGCTGCTCAACCTCGACCAGGTCGCGGCCACGCTCGACCGGGGCTTCGAGCCCCGCGAGGCGCTGCGCCGGCACACCGCCGAGATGATGCGGACGTCGATGAAGACCTCTCCTGCGGCGATGCTCGCGACCGTGCTGGAGGCGAAGGAGTTCGTCGAGGCTCTCCCCGGCCGGGTCAACCGCGCCTTCGACGCGATCGGCGAGGGTCACTTCGAGCTGCGGGTGAAGGCGTTCGACGAGGACGAGTTCCTCCGCGGGCTGCACAAGCTCGCCAACGTCATCGCGGCCGGTCTCATCCTCGCCGCGATGATCCTGGCCTCGGCGTTCCTCGCCCGGTCCGGCGACGGCGGCGCGAGCTGGGAGAACCGGATCGCGCTGGTCGTGTTCGTCGTGTCGGTCGTGATCGCCCTCGGCATGCTGGCCCGGATCGTGTTGCAGACAAGGCACGTGCGCTCACACCGCCGTACCTGACGCCACGGCGGGTGCCCTCCTCGGTCGGGGTCAGTGGAAGCGGCAGATCCCGCCGACTCCTTCCATCGGCCAGAACCCGGCGGCCGCGGGGATGACCCGGACCTCGCCTCCGGTCAGGAGCGCGGCCCGGACCGCGACGTCGACCAGACGACCTTTGCGGGCCTCGGGCGGGACGGGCAGGCCCTCGCCCACGGGGACGACCTCGGTGGGCGCGGGCCCGAACCATGCCTTGGCTCCCATGGCCGCGTCCTCGGCGACGAACAGCGTCGCCACCCGACCTGAGGCCAGGGCGCCGAGCGTCTCGTACCCGCCTTCGACAGCGAGCCCGTGCGGGTGCCGCTCCTCGAGGAACTGCTGCCACAGCGCGGCGGTCTGCTCCTCGACCGCTTCCCGCACCGCCGCCTCGATCGCCCCCGCGCGGTTCTGCTCAGAGCCGTCGCGTGAGCGGCTACCGGGGATGCGCTTGACGGTCAGGCCCTTGCGCACCGACTCGGGCAGCTTCTCCAGGAACAGGTGCTCGGCCCGGTCGTCTCCGGCGATCACCAGGATGTCGGCCTCGACGCGGCGCACGGCGGCAGCCACGGCCTCGGCCACGGCGCCGGCGTTGTGCGCCCAGCTGTCCTCGGCCCTCCGCTGGTACCTCCCCTGGGCCAGGCCCTCCCAGCCTCCGGGGGCGTTCTTCTCGATCTCGTCGTCGGGCCCGTCGACCGTCGAGCGGACCGGCGCGTTCGCCTCCCCGATGGAGATCTCGAGGTCCGCGCCGGTGCGGTCGATGGCAGCGAAGACGTACGGCGGACGCAGCTGCTGCCACTGGAGCAGCGGGAGCATGTGCCCCGGGCTGCCGTACCGGGCGAGGTCCGGGGCAGGCATGCCGACCGTCGTGAGCACCGCGAGCACCTGGCCGGCACGGGCGAAGCCGGCGACCTGGCCCTGTCCTCGCGCGGCGCGGGCGGATGCCGAGGGGCGGACGGCGCTCTCGAGCGCGGCGATCGTGGCGTCGTCGGCACCCTCGTCACGGAGCTTGTCCGCGAGAGGCCGCCACCGGGTCTCCCACTCCAGCTGGTACTCGTTCACCACCGCCGGAGCGTTTCCCATGTAGACCACCGCCACCGGCTCACTGGGACGGAGGACCGCCTCGAACACGCTGCGGGTGATCCGATGCTCCATGACCGTCACGACAGCCACCTCCTCGTGTACGCCTTCCTTCTATCTCCGCGCATCGAGGGCGTCGGGACCAGGGTCGTCCGGCCCGACTTGGCCTACCCGATCCCGTCGAAAAGGGTGGCGGCCACCAGGTCCGCGGCCTCGTCCGGCGCGATCACGCCGGCGTCGGCGGCACGTGCGGCGGTGACCAGCAGGTTGGCGAGGACCATACCGGTCCAGGCCGGGTTCACCGCGGGCCCGCCGGCACTCCCCCGCTCGGCGGCCGCGCGTGCGACGAGCCCGATCAGCGGGGCAAGGGCCACGTCGCGGGCCGCGGTGAAGTCCGGGTCGACGTCCGCCCCTTCGGCGAGGAGCACCCGGAAACGCATGCCGAGCGGCACCAGCACCTCCGCTGCCCGTCGTACTCCCTCGCGGGCGGGGACGTCGTCGAGGCCGGCTCCCCCGAGGGCCGTCCGGGCCCGGGTCAGCGCCTCCTGCCGGATCGCGTCGCGCAGCGCCTCCCGGCTCGGGAAGTGCCGGTAGAGCGTGGCCCGGCCGAGCCCGGCGCGGCGGGCCACCTCCGACAGCGAGGCGGACGGGTCGTCGGCGAGCACGTCCACGGCGGCGTCGAGGATCGCGCCGCGGTTGCGGAGGACGTCGGCACGCTCGGCCTCGCTCGGCGACGGCCTCCTGCTCCCGGTGCTGCTCCCGGTACTGCTCCCGCTGTTGCTCATGCGCGCCAGCGTAGCCAGCCCGGCCGGCTTGCTCCGGTCATGTACGCTCCTCTATGTGAGACATGACTGTCTCAGTTTATCGCAGAACCGGAGTCCGTAAATGCCCCGTCGGCCCGCCCAGAGGGAACACTGATGCTGCACGCTCTCGCCACCTTCTCCGTCCGCCACCGCTGGTTCGTGATCGTGACCTGGCTCGCGCTGGTGGTCGGCGCCACCTACGCCGGCCAGACCTACGGCGGCTCGTTCAGCAACGACCTGTCCGTCGAGGACACCGACTCGCAGGAGGCCTTCGACACCCTGGCCGCGGAGTTCCCCGAGATGTCCGGGGACGGCATGCAGGTCGTCGTGCACTCCGACGGGGGCGTCGACCAGGCGTCCGTCGAGCGTGAGGTCGAGGCCGCGCTCGCGACCGTCCGTGGACAGGAGGGCGTGGCAGCCGCCGAGTCGCCCTACGCCGAGGCCTCGCGGATGGTCTCCGCGGACGGCACGACCGCGATGGCCACGGTGCGCTTCGACGAGCGCGCCAAGGACATCGCGGAGTCCCAGATCACCGACGCGCAGGACGCGTTCGACGAGGTGAGCGACCTCGGGGTCCAGGTCGAGTTCGGGGGCCCGGCGCTGGACGGGGAGTCCGGTCCCTCGGGCAGCGAGGCGATCGGGCTCGCCGCCGCGGTCATCGTGCTGCTGCTCGCGTTCGGGTCCGTGTTCGCGATGATCGTGCCCCTGGTCACCGCGGTGATGGCACTCGGCCTCGGCATGGGGGTCATCCATCTCCTCGCCGAGTCGGTGTCCATCGGCACCGCCGGCCCCGTGGTCGCAGCCATGATCGGGCTGGGAGTCGGCATCGACTACGCCCTGCTGGTCGTCACACGACATCGTGAGGGTCTGGCAGAGGGGCGGCCGGCGTCGGAGTCGATCCCCCTCGCGCTGTCCACCGCCGGCCGCTCGGTCCTGGTCGCCGGCACGACGGTGATCGTGGCGATCCTGTCGCTGTACCTGATCGGCATCCCGTTCGTGGCCACGCTCGGCCTGGCCAGCGCGGTCACGGTGGGCACCACCCTCCTCGCCGCGGTCACCCTGCTCCCTGCCCTGCTCGCCGTCTTCGGCGGTTCGCTGGACCGGTTCCGCGTGCGCCGTACCCGCCTCGACACCGGCGAGGGCCACGTCAGCCGCTGGCACCGGTGGACCCGGCACGTGCAGCGCAGGCCCTGGCCCTACCTCCTCGCCGCCGTCGCCCTGCTCGTCACGATGGCCGCCCCGCTGCTGGACCTCCAGCTCGGCACCGCCGACGACGGTTCGGCACCCGAGGGCAGCACCGAGCGCGCGGCGTACGAGCTGGTCGACGAGGAGTTCGGTGCCGGGTGGACCGGTCCGCTGCTCGTGACGGCGGAGTACGACGGACAGCGGGACGCCGCACAGGGCGCCACCGCGCTGCGCGAGGACCTTCTGGACGTCGAGGGTGTGGAGCAGGTCGGCCCGCCGAAGCTCAACGAGGCCGGCGACATGGCGCTGCTGACCGTCGTACCCACGACCTCACCCGACGAGCCGGAGACAGAGGCGCTCGTCGAGGAGATCCGGGCGACCGTCGCCGCGGACGCCGACGGCGAGGTACACGTCGGTGGCGCCACGGCCACGTCGATCGACCTCGCCGACAAGCTCGAGGAGCGCATGGCGTGGTTCATGGGCTTCGTCGTGGCGCTGAGCTTCCTGCTGCTGATGGTGGAGTTCCGCTCGATCTTCGTGCCGGTCAAGGCCGCGGTCATGAACCTGCTGTCGGTCGGCGCCGCCTACGGCGCGGTGGTCGCGGTGTTCCAGTGGGGCTGGCTCGCCGACCTGGTCGGCGCCGAGCCGGGACCGATCGAGTCCTTCGCGCCGATGATGCTCTTCGCGGTGCTGTTCGGGCTGTCCATGGACTACGAGGTGTTCCTGCTCAGCCGCGTGCGCGAGGAGTACGACCGCACCGGCCGGCCCGGCCCCGCCGTCGCCGACGGGATCGCCGCGACCGCTCGCGTGATCACGGCCGCCGCCGCGGTGATGGTCGTCGTGTTCTCGAGCTTCCTGCTCAACGACGAGCGGGTGGTGAACCTGTTCGGGTTCGGCCTGGCCGTGGCGATCGCGATCGACGCGACCGTGGTGCGACTGGTCCTGGTGCCCGCGACGATGGCCGTCGCGGGACGCCTCGCGTGGTACATGCCGCGCTGGCTGGACCGGCTGCTCCCGCGGATCGCCCACACCCGCGAGCCGCTCGACCCGATCGAGTCCGAGCTCGACGCCCTCGTCTCCGCCGCCCCGTCACTTTCGGGGCCGGAGTCGCGGCGTGTCGCCGCAGCGTCGACGGGTCAGCCCGCGGTCGACGGCTCGGTGGGACTCGCGCCGACGGACGCGCTGCACTCCATCGAGCGGGCACTCGCCGAGAGCCGGGAGCTCGAGGAGCGGTACGTGCTGCTGCAGCGGGAGCATGCCGCGCTCCAGGAGCGGTACGACGCACTGGTGGCTGCGCTGAGGGTCCTCCAGGACGTCGGCGCCTCTCACCGGGCCGACCGCCCCTGACTCCGCTTTTGACCTGCGCGGGAACCCGCGAGGGATCCCCCGCCCGGGACGTCCGGGACGTCAGGCGAGGAGGGTGTCCCCGAGCCAACCGCCCTCGACGAACCCGGGCAGGACCGCGAACACCGCCGAGCCGGTCGCCGTGGTCCACTCGTTGAGCAGGTCGGCCATGTCGAGCCGCTGCTGCATCGGGGTGAACTGCCGGGCGATGTCGGCCTGGTGGCTGAGGAACAGCAGCCCGCTCTCGGTCCCGCCGGACCCGTCGTCGTGGGTGTAGTTCAGGCCCTTGCGGAAGATCCGGAACCCGTTGTTCATCTGGGGATGCGCGAGGCGGGCATGGGCCCGCATCGAGATGGCAGGGCGGCCGCCCTCGAACGCGGTGAGATCGAGGTCGTCCTTCTCGGTCCCGCCGGTCAGGGGTGCTCCGTCGGAGAGCCGGCGCCCGATCGAGGCCTCCTGCTCCGCGCGGGTCGCGGTGTCCCACCGGTCGAGGTCCATCCGGATCCGCCGGAACACCAGCGTGGTGCCGCCCTCGAACCAGCCCGGCCCGGCCGCCCACACCGTCTCGTCGAACACCTCGGTCCCTGGCGACGGGTTCGCGCTGCCGTCGACCTGGCCGAACAGGTTCCGCCCGGTGGCCGGTGAGCCGTCCTTGCCGAACCCGTTCCAGAACCCGCTCTGCCGCCAGCGCATCCGGGCGAAGGGAGCCGCATCGGCCACCATCCGTCGTACCGCATGCGCGACCGAGGTCCCGTCGTGGGCGCCGACCACCAACAGCAGGTCACCCCCGGACCAGCGTTCCTCGAGCCGGTCGTGCCGCATCGGCGGGATCTCGTGGAGGCCCGCCGGCCGGGCGGACGCCAGACCCGGGATCCCGAAGACACCGGGCCCCCAGCCGACCGTGACGGTCAGGTCGGCGTTCGGCGACGCGAGCTCCGGCGCGGTGTCGCCGGGGGCGGCCCGGCCGGCCATCAGCGCCTCGATGTCGCCGGTCCACAGCCGCATCAGCCGGCCCAGCGCCTCCGTGTCCGTCCCCGGAAGGAGGTGGAGCGCGACGAGGTCGACGAACCGCTGGGTGGGGGCGGTGATCCCGGCCTGGTGAGCGCCGTACGGGCTGAGCGTCGCCATCGGCGTCGCGGGTCCATCCGCCGGCGGCGGCTCCGAGCCGACCGCCATCGCGGTGATCGGGGCGGAGGCGGCCGCGCCGGCGGCGGCAGCTCCCAGGAGGCCCAGGAACTGCCGCCGCGAGGCGGGGTTGCCGGTCACGGCTTCGACGAGCCGCTCGGGCTCGTCGACGGCTGCATGGACTCCATGGAGCCCATCGAGGGCGAGCCCATCGGCATCCCGCTCGGGTGCGAGTGCGGGGCGTCGGACTCGTGGTAGTGCCCCTCCTCCTCGGTGAACTCCTTGACCGGCACGGTGAGCTCCTCCGTGCTGCCGTCGGAGAACTCGAGGGTCAGCTCCACCTCGTCACCGGGGGCGAGCTCCTCGGTGAGGCCCATCAGCATCACGTGGTTGCCCCCGGGCATGAGCACCTGGCCGTACCCGGCCTCGACGGTCAGGCCGCCTTCGATCCTGCGCATGACCATCGAGCCGTCGACCATGGCCATCTCGTGGATCTCGACCTTGCCGGCCACCGGCGAGGCCGCGCCGGTGAGGGTCAGGTCGTCGTCGCCGGCGTTGTCGATCGCCATGAAGGCGCCGGTCATCGACGGGTCCTCGGTGCCGACGGTGGCACGGACCCAGGCGTCGGAGACCTCGACGGTCGGCTCGGTCGATGCGAGCTCGGCGGTGTCGGCGGCGTTCGACGTACCGCAGGCGGCCAGGCCGACCAGGAGCGCGGCGCCGAGTCCGGCTGCGCGGACGGCGCGGGAACGGGCGGAAGAAAGGGAAGACATACAGGGCTCTCCTCGAGCAGGTGTGGGAAGTCGGTCGGCGTGAGCCGTCACTTCTGCGACGGCACGCCGCGAGAGCCGCCCCGAAGGTGACGGGTCGGCGGAGGGGGTGGGGGCAGCGAGAGGTCAGGCTGCGAGGAGAGCAGGCGGGCCGCGGTGGGCGACCACGTGGTGCAGCAGCTGCGGCAGGGGTACGACGCACCGCCCGGTCGTGGCCAGGGACGGGACCCGGCGGACGTGCTGGAGGAGCACCGCGGCCCACCGGCCGAGAAGCACGGAGCCGGCGCAGGCGACCAGGTCGAGCAGCCGGGTCGTGGTCAGGGTCAGCACGGTCCACAGCGCACGCTCACCGACCGCGAGCCAGACACCGAGCAGGGCGACGACCACGAGGTGGGCGAGCAGCATCGCGAGGCTCTGCGTGCCGAGGTGCTCGACGAGGTGGGCCAGCGCGGTGCCGTGACCGCCGCCCGCCGAGAGCCCGGCGTCGGCGGGGGCAGCGGCGCCCGCGGAGGCGGCGGCCGACGACGCGCCGGGCTGCATCGCGGCGACCTGGTCGAAGTACGAGCCGGTCCGCTCCGCCTGCCGTCCGTCGAACACGAAGCCGGCAGCGGCGGCCGGTGGAACGGTCGACGAGCCGTGCCCCGCCAGCAGGCTGAGCAGGCCGTGGACCACCACCTGGCCTCCGACGAGCAGCGCCACGAGCCGCGGCGCGGAGGCCTGCCGGGTGAGGAACCGGGCGGACACGACGGTGGTCGCCCCGAGCAGGGCGAGCAGCGCGAGCGGCCCGGGAAGCAGGCCGTCGGCGCTGACGTGGCCGATCACCGACGCGGCGACCACGACCGCGGAGAGCAGGGCAGCGCGGGACCAGAGCAGCACGGGCGTTGCCCGGGTCGTTCCGGTGATCACAGCTCTCGCTCCAGGGTGAGGCGGCGGCCGGCCCGGCGCGCCGCGGTCGATTCTACCGAGACGCCCCGAAGCGCCCTGCGTCGCACTAGCCTCTGTGCACGGACGACGAGGGGGAACGATGCGGGTAGCGGTTGCCGGCGGCACCGGCCTGGTGGGCTCTCACACCGTCGATGCCCTGGTCCGGCACGGCCACGAGCCCGTCGTGCTCGCCCGGTCCCGCGGCATCGACCTGACCACCGGCCGCGGGCTCTACGAGGCCATGGCCGGCGTGGAGGCGGTCGTCGACGTCAGCAACGTCGCGACGCTCGACCGGAGCAAGGCGCTGGAGTTCTTCGAGGCCGAGACCAAGCACCTGCTGGAGGCCGGCGCCCGGGGCTCGGTGCGCCACCACGTGCTGCTCTCCATCGTCGGCGTGGACCTGGTCCACACCGGCTACTACGCAGGCAAGGTCCGCCAGGAGGAGCTCGTGCGCAGCGGGCCGGTGCCGTACACGATCCTGCGCGCGACACAGTTCCACGAGTTCGCCCAGCAGCTGCTGGGACGCGGTCGGGGCCCGGTCGGGCTCATCCCCCGCATGCGCGTGCAGCCGGTGGCCGCAGCGGAGGTCGGCGAGAAGCTGGCCGGGCTCGCCGTCGGCACCCCCGCGGGCGGCACGGTCGAGATGGCCGGGCCGGAGGTGCTCGAGCTGGTACCGCTGGCTCGTCGTGTTGCGGCCCGGACCGGCCACCCCCGGTTCGTGCTCCCGGTCCCGGTCCCCGGGGCGGCCGGCAAGGCGATGAGGGAAGGCGCTCTGCTGCCGACCGGGCCCGCCACGATCGGCCGGACGACGTTCGACGAGTGGATCGCCCAGGCCCGTTTCTAGGTGCACATACTCAGTCCGGTTTGAGCCGATGGACCCTGCCCCGTCGGGCCCTCACAGTGGGTGAATTGAGACATGACGAGATACGCCGACCCGGAGCGGTGCCCGGACTGCCTGGCCCCGATGCCGTTCGGCACCACCCGGTGCCCGAGCTGCGGTCTCCCGCTCGAGGGCCCCCTGGCCGCCGAGCTGTTCTCGACGCTGACCCATGCCGACGACCTGATCGTCTCGATGCGCACCGCCCAGCCCGCCACCGCGCCCGTGTCGGCCCCGGCTGCCGCGCCCTCCACCGCTATGGCCCCGCCCGCTGCGCCGCAGGCAGAGGCGGGCGGCCTGGCGACCCTCACCCGTCCCGAGCCGACGTTGCCCGGCGGCCCGGGGCTCCCCCCGCGCGAGCACCGCCCGCACGGCGGCCTCTCCGGTGCTTCTGTCCCGAAGATCCTGCTCGGCCTCGGCGCCCTGTGCCTGCTGATCGCCGCGCTGGTGTTCCTCGCCGTGACCTGGTCCGCCATGGGCGTGGCCGGCCGCACCGCCACGCTCGTCGGCTTCACCGTCCTCGCCGGCGGCCTCACCGCCTGGGCGGCCCGCCGCGACCTGCGCGCCGCTGCGGAGTCCCTCGGCGTGGTGGCACTCGGCCTGCTGAGCTTCGACCTGTTCGG
>DASTPU010000243.1:0-13623 GCA_035762105.1 Nocardioidaceae bacterium
GGTCCGGGAGGGTCGCGGATCCACCATGCAGACGCCGTACGACGCGGTCGTCTTCGACATGGACGGCGTGGTCACCGACACCGCCTCTTTGCACGCGGCGGCGTGGAAGCTCATGTTCGACGCGGTGCTCGCCGACCCACGTTCCGGTATGGAGGGGCCGCTACGCCCCTTCGACGCGGTGGAGGACTACCGCCGCTACGTCGACGGCCGGCCTCGCGAGGACGGGGTGGTCGCTTTCCTCGAGGCACGTGGCGTCGACGTACCCCTTGGTAGTCCCGACGATCCGGCCGGGTCTTGGACGGTACATGGGCTCGCCGCCCGCAAGAACGAGATCTTCCTCGAGCTCGCCGGGGCGGAAGGGGTCCGGGTCTTCCCCGGTACGGCGGCCTTGGTGCAACGACTGAGAGCGGCCGGTACTCCACTGGGCCTGGTCACCGCGAGCCGGAACGCCGAGGCACTGCTGAGCGAAGCCGGGCTGCAGACGGCGTTCGACGTCGTCGTCGACGGCAACGTCACGGCCGCCGCGGGTCTCGCGGGCAAGCCAGATCCCGCCACTTTCCTGGAAGCCGCGCGCCGGCTCGGTGTCGCGCCGAAGCGGGCGGCCGTGATCGAGGACGCCGTCTCGGGGGTCACGGCCGCCAGACGGGGCGGGTTCGGCCTCGTGGTGGCGATCGACCGTGCCCGCCAGCGCAGGGACCTCGAGCAGGCGGGCGCGGACTTCGTGCTCGACGACGTGTCCGAGCTGGACCTCGGGGTCTCCCGATCGGACCCGTGGCGGCTGGTCTACGAGGGTTACGATCCGGTCCACGAGAGCCACCGAGAAGCGCTCACCACCTTGGGCAACGGCTACCTGGGCACGCGGGGGGCGATGCCCGAGCATGCGGACGACGGTGTGCACTACCCGGGCACCTACCTTGCGGGGGTCTACAACCGGCTGACCAGCATGGTCGAGGGCGAGGACCGCATCGACGAGGAGCTGGTCAACGCCCCGAACTGGCTCCCTCTCGACCTCGCGATCGATCACGGCGCCTGGTGGTCCGACGATGGACTGACCGAGCTCGACGACCGACGGGAACTGGACCTGCGCCGCGGTCTGCTCACCCGGCAGGTGCGGCTCGTCGACGGACAGGGCAGGACCCTGAACGTCGTGCAGCGACGGATAGTGTCGATGCACCGCGCGCATGTCTGCGCCCTCGAGACCACCGTGGTGCCCGAAGGTTGGAGCGGTCAGATCAGGGTCCTCAGCGGCGTCGACACCGGCGTGGTGAACGGCAACGCGGTCGAGTCGCACCTGCTCGCCAACCGCCACCTCGCCGAGGTGGCTGTGGAGCACCTCGGCGACACAGTGCTGGCCGAGGTGGAAACCACGCAGAGCAAGGTCCGGATTGCCACGGCCCTGCGCACGAGAGTAACCGGCGCGGGCGTCACCCAGGTGAACACGACGGCCGGCCCGCCCACCGCCACCAGCGACGCTTCCGCGGGCGACGCCGGCCCCGCCACGCTCAGCTGGCCCGGTCCGGCCGCGGTGCAGGTCGATGTCGAGGTTGTCGACGGCCGGCCGGTCGTGATCGAGAAGACCTGCGCGATCGTGACCTCGCGCGACGACGCGGTGTCCTCACCCCGCGACGGTGCCCTGGCGGAGCTGGTGCGGACCGATGCCGGCTTCGACGAGCTGCTACGTCGCCACGAGCGCGCGTGGCAGCAGCTGTGGGAGCACTACGCCGTCGACGTGGACACCGACGACCCTGTACAGCTACAGCTGAACCTGCATGTCTTCCACATGCTCCAGACGATCTCGCCTCAAACCTCGTCCATGGACGTGGGCGTCCCGGCTCGTGGCCTGCACGGCGAGGGCTATCGGGGCCACGTGTTCTGGGACGAGCTGTTCGTGCTGCCGCTCTACGTCATGCGGACGCCGGCGATCGCCCGATCCCTGCTCGACTACCGCTGGCGTCGGCTTGATGCGGCACGGCAGGCGGCGAAGAAGGCGGGTCACCGGGGTGCGATGTTCCCGTGGCAGGGCGGCAGCGATGGCCGCGACGAGACCCCGCGCAGGCTGTTCAACCCGAGGTCCCAGCGCTGGATACCCGACAACTCCTGGCGCCAGCGCCATGTCGGGCTCGCGGTCGCCTACAACGCGTGGCAGTACTTCCAGGCCACCTCCGACATGTCGTGGTTCGCCACCCGCGGTGCGGAGCTGACCGTGGAGGTCGCCCGCTTCTTCGCAGGCCTGGCCGAGTACGACCAAGATCAGGACCGGTTCCACATCAGCGGTGTGATGGGTCCGGACGAGTACCACGACGGTTATCCCGACGCCCCTGGTGAGGGCCTGCGGGACAACGCCTACACCAACGTGCTCACGGCGTGGGTCTGCCAGCGTGCGGTCGAGGCGATGTCGCTCCTGCCCACGCCCGAACGCGACGAGCTCGCGCAGCGCGTCGGGCTGCGACCCGAGGAGGTCGGCCGCTGGCGCAGACTCGCGGGGTCGCTCGTCGTACCTTTCCACGACGGGGTGATCAGCCAGTTCGAGGGCTACGGCGACCTGCAGGAGTTCGACTGGGACGAATACCGCCGCAGGTACGGCAATATCGAGCGGCTCGACCTGATCCTGGAGGCCGAGGGCGACACCCCCAACCGCTATCGGCTCTCCAAGCAGGCAGACGTGCTCATGCTGATCTACCTGCTGGGTCCGGCGGAGCTGATCCAGGTGCTGTCCCGGCTCGGCTACGCGGTAACCCTCGAGGACCTCGCCAGGGCCGTCGACTACTACCTCGCGCGGAGCGCCCATGGCTCGACGCTGAGTCGGGTGGTCCACACCTCCGTGCTCGCCATGCTCGACCGTTCGAGTGCCTGGAGCGAGTTCCGGGAAGCGCTCGACGCGGACCTCGACGACACGCAGGGAGGTACAACGGGACACGGGGTCCACCTGGGTGCGATGTCCGGCACCGTCGACATCGTGCTGCGCACCTTCACGGGTATGCGTATGGAGGGCGACATCCTGGTCTTCCGGCCCAGGCCGCCGGGAGCGTTGCGACGCGTGACCTTCGAGGTGCGCTACCGCGGCCTCCGGATCGCGGTCCGTCTCGAGTGCGAGCGGCTCCGGCTCACGGCCGCTGCTGGGCCGGGCGGGCCGGTGCACGTCGCGGTCGATGAGGCCGCCGGCCTCCTCGGAGCAGGACAATCCTTGGAGTTCGCGCTCCGGGCACCCCATTAGGGTGAACGGTGCGAGCAGGCCGTCGACGCGGCGGCGACGGACACGGGGGCTGCGCCCGGTCGACTCCCGGTGCGTTGGCAGAGACATGTGTTGAGAGCCGCTCCGCCCCCCACTCGTCCAGAGGCCTCAGCAGGAGACCTTGGGGTTCCAGTCCTGGAACGTTCCCGACGGGTTGTTCTTCCACACCCAGGCGTGCAGCTCGTAGAACGCGGGGAGCCCGTACCGGTTCTGCGGCTCGGCCTCGGAGGCGCCGGGCATCCGGTGGAACTGCTCGCCGAACAGCGACGGCGGGTGGTTCTCCTGCCAGTCCGACTCGAAGACGACGTACTCGACCGCAGCGAGCTTGAGGTTGCCGTGCTTGTCGGGCTCGTAGACGAGTACCTCTGGCTTGGCCGGATCGAGCGTCGGGTCGAGCACGAGATCGACGTTGACGTAATGGATGCCCATGCCGCCGGCTGGGTTGTCGATGCAGGCGATGTCGGCAGCGTCCACGAGAAGGCCATATCCCACTGCCTGTGCGGTAGCGACGTCGGTGAACCGGGCGGTCGCGGCACGGACCTCCCCGAGGTCGGACTGTGACCGCGTCTGCGTGCCCGCCCCGGCCGTCCCGGCCGTCCCGACCCCTGCGGACAGGACCGCGCTGACGGCGGCGCTTCCCGCGACTGCGCGGAGGACGCCGCGCATCAGGCGCCTTCCTTCACCGGGTAGATCTCGTCGGCAACGAGGCCGTATGCCTCAGGGGGCAGAGCGTGCTCGGGGAAGTGCGGTCCGAGCTGCGCGGCGACCTCGGCGACGAGGTCAGCGGGGAAGCCGCCGCCGCGGGCATGCTCGAGGACGGTCGCGACATCGTCGGTCTCGTGCACGCAGTAGATCTTGTCCCCGGCCACGTAGCTGGTTATCCAGCGGTACGGCACATCCAGACCGGCGACGACCTCGTTGGACTTCGCTGTGATGTCGGCGAGTTCCTGGTGGGTCAGCGTGCTGGCCCCGGGGATCTCGCGCTCGATGATGAAGGTGGGCATCATTGTCTCCTTCTCCTCGGCGTCCGAAGGTCGGTCGCCTTGCAGAAGGCTCCGCGGAGGGCGAGGGACGGTCCGTGGGACGCCATCGGAGTGATGTGCCTCGGTCGTTACACGCTTCGTCACACGGTCCCGGGGGAGACTGGTGGTGCTCGTGACCGGGCGAGATGAGGAGAACGCATGCGCATACGGCTCATCGGACCGCCGCACATCGACGACGGTGACAAGCCCCGCCCGGTACGCGGCCATCAGGTCTGGGCGCTGCTGGTCCGCGTCCTGCTCGCCGACCGCCCCCTGACTCGCAGCGAGCTGAGCGCCGAACTGTTCCCCGACACCGCGGATCCACTCGGTTCGCTGCGCTGGTGCCTGGCAGCCGTCCGCCGAGCCCTGAGCGCTCCGAGTGCCCTCACCGGCGACCCCGTCGCCGTCGACCTTCCCGAACACGTCACGGTGGATCTCCTCGACCTGCTCGCCGGGCGGTACGACGAGTCAGAGGTAGGCGACCTGCTCGAGGGCGTCGAGCCCCGTTGTAGCGCGCAGTTCGACCTGTGGCTGATGGTCCAGCGGCAGCGGGTGGCGGGACGGATCAACGCGTGCCTGCGCCGCGAGGTGATGGCCGCCTCCGCGATCGGGCACACGGATCGTGCGTTGGCGCTGGCCGAGCTGGCCGCGCGGCGTCAGATGCTCGACGAGGGAGCTCAGATTCTGCTGGTGGCGAGTCTGCGCGCTGCAGGCAGGTACGACGCCGCGGCCGCAGCCGTGGATGAGGTGGAGGAGCGTTTCGGGGCCGAGCTCGGGACGTCCCCATCCCCGGCGCTGCGCAGCGCGGCGCGCGCACACATCGCCGCTGCGCCGCCCGGCGTACCCTCACGCAGCAGGGCACTGTCGCTCCTCGAGGCGGGGCAGGCCGCCCTTGCCGCGGCCGCCGTGGACTCCGGCCTGGAGACCCTGCGCCACGCTGCCCGCGTCGCCGAAGAGTCGGGTGACGACCAGGTGCTCGGCCGCTGCCTACGTGAGCTCGGCACGGCGCTGGTGCACGCGGTCCGCAGCCATGACGACGAGGGAGCACTGCTGTTGGAGAAGGCGGCGACGGTGGCCGCGTCCGTCGGCGACTGGTCAACCGCTGCCGCTGCCCGGCGAGAGCTTGGGTACGTCGACGCCCTGGCCGGCCGACGTCCGGACGCGGAGCATCACCTGGCCCAGGCCGAGGCGTTCGTCGAAGGTGACACAGACCTGCTCGCGGGCATCCGAGCCGTCCGGGCGTTCAACCTCACCGACTGGGGCCGGGTCGACGAGGGGCTCGACGAGTGGGGGATCGCCCTCGACCTGGCACGCAGCGCGGCCAACCCGCGCAGGATCGCGTGGGCCCTTGGCCTCGGCGGCTGGGCGCAGGTCCGTGCCGGGGACCACCGCTCGGCGGCGAGGTGGCTGCGTGAATGCCTCCTCCTGGTCTCATCCTCAGGATGGATCTCGTTCCGTCCGTGGCCTGCGGCAGCCCTCGCCGAAGCCGAGCTCGCGGAGGGCGGTCCGGACCGGATTCTCGATCTCCACCAGGAGTTCACGCTGAGCTGTCAGCTGAGCGACCCCTGCTGGGAGAGCGCCACGGCTCGGGCCCTCGCACTGCAAGCGGCGGTAGCCGGGGACACCGATGGGGCGCTCACATGGGTCGACGAAGCTCGCCGGCGCGTCGGGCGCGAAACCGACGTGTACGTCGGAATGCAGGGCGCGATCCTGGCCACGGATATCGAGCTGAGCACCAGCCGAGGCCAGGAAGACCGGGCAGCGGCAAGTGGGCGGGCGCTGCTGGAACTCGCCGCGAGGACACACATGAACGGCTATCTCGTGCTGGCGATGACCGCCCTGGACGCTCCCACTGAGACACGCGACACCTCGTCCGGCAGGGCCGCCCGTTCTCGGTCTGGGTCAGGTTCAACGCCGATGTGACGGGCTTCGAGCTGTCCGCGGACGACATGGCCGCGCTGGAGGGCCGGGCAGCTGAGCCAGGATCCGGCGTCAGGTCTCCCACGTGATGGGGGCACGCGGGTCGGGTTCGTAGGCGCAGTAGGTGCCGGTGCGGACCGTGCGGGCCAAGTGATCGGCCAGGACAGGATGTTGCTCGGCGATCCGCTTCAACGCGTACCGTATCGCCCGGGTCACACTGCCGCGGGCGCGCTCGGAGCTGGAGGCGGCCCTCCGTGCCCGGCCACCAAGGCCGAACGCTCGCGCAAGCTCCGCCACCACGTGGTCGCGGTCGGCCCGGGCCAGCGTCGCGCGCTCGAGGTCGCCCATCTCCTCCGCCTCGGCGATGTCCTCGTCGACCTCGGCCAGTCGACGTCGGTACGCCCGCCGCGCCCGGTCGTCCAGCAACGGTCCCGCGTCGTCAGCACCGACACGAAGCCCCTCCTCCGGTGTGGCGCTGAGGCTCACTGCCGCACCGTGGACGACGGTCACCAGGTCTAGAACGTGGAACTCGCGTCCCGGGGTTGCCAGTAGCCGTGCCAGGTAGTGCATACCCTTCAGATCTCGCAGTAGGACAGTGGTTCCGAGAAAGGTCACGGTTCTCGTGTCCCCGTCGAGCCGGAAGACCCCGATGTCGCCGGAGGCGTCCGCCGGCCGGGCGGTCGCCGCGGTGGGGGCGCCCGACCCCCTGTTGCGGGCCAGGTCTGCAAAAGCCTGCGCCCCGATCCCGTCCAGCGCATGAGCGGCCGCGTCGAGCTCGAGGGCGGCCAGCACGTCGTCGCCGGAGGCCCGGTGCGCCTCGGCCAGCGCCATCCGGGCGACAGCTGTCTCGTACGGGGCGCCCACCGTGCACCAGCCGTGCACGGCCGCCCCACACGTGTCGACGGCCGTCGCGGGGTCAGCGTCGGCCAGGGCGACCCGGCCACGCGCCAGGTCGGCCATCGCGCGCAGGGCTGGGCCGGGGTACGACGCTGCGACAGTGCACAGCTCCGCGGCCGCCTCCCGGGCGGTGGGACGGTCGCCTGCGGCCAGCGCGATCTCGACCTGGGCGTCCAGCAGCGGAGCACGGGACAGGGCAACGTTCGGCGGGCGTTCCTTCCAGGGGATCTGCCGCGGATGCACGAGGGCGTCGCGCACCATGGCTGCCGCCTCGCCCACCTGGCCGCGGGCGAGCCGGACCAGGGCCCATCCCGGTTGGGGCTGCCAACCGGTGGCATACGCTGCCCGGAAGGCCTCCTCGGCCCCATCGAGGTCCCCACGCCGGAGCCGGATCGTGCCGAGCTCGGTCAACGGCCATCCGAACTCACGCCGCATCCACGGTCGCAGCTCGTCGCAGGCCTGGACTGCCTCTTGCTCGGCCTCGTCGCAGTGCCCGTGCAGGCGCAGCAGCTCGGCACGGTGGATCCGGCAGCGGCCGTTGATGCCGCCGTAGAAGTCACCTCGTGCACGACGCGCTTCCATCGCGGCGGTCCACTCTGCCGCGCGGTCGTACTCGGCAAGCCCCTGCATGGCGCACACCAGCTCACACCACACCATCCCGGCTGTCAGCGGGTCGATCTGGTCCGAGAGCAGGGCCACGGCGACCTCGTCCAGGGCGGCGAGCCCCTCGGCGACCTCGCCGGCGACGATCCGTACCCGCGCTCCCGCCACCCGACCCAAGGTGGAGGCCGGTACGACCTGGTGCCGGTCCCCGAGATCGACCGCACGTCCCGCCCACCGCTCCGCCCCGTCCATGTCACCGCACATGAACCGTTCGTAGGCGCGGAGCATGGCCACGATCGCATGGACAGGCGTCTCACCATGGTCGACCAGCAGGCGTTCGCTGCGGCCCAGCCATCCGCGAACCGGCGCCATCAGGCCTGTGTCCATCAGGAGGTACAAGGCCACCATCGCAGCCGCGTGAGCTGCCGCCAGGTGGTCGCCGTCGGCGAGCCGGCGCCCATGCTCCTGTTCCCAGGTCGTAAGCGTGCCCTCGAGCTCGCCCGCGCTGTACTGCGCGGTGGCCGCGTCCTCGACCGAGTCCGTCGACCGGGCCCGCTGCACCGCTGCGTCATCGGCGACGCGCATCCCAGGGCGCACGCACCGACGGTACTCCTCCGCCCTTTCTCACGGGCGTGACAAGACTTGTCACGCCTCCGGGACAGACAGCACGGCAACTCGCTCCCAGACCTCGGGAGTGGACACAGAAGGGAGTCACCGCATGAAGAACCGACTTGAGGACCTACCGGTCGAGCTGGACCTCGGAGAGCTCGTCACTCGATACGCCGAGTGGGGCGCCATGGCAGTCCGGTACGCCCGGGTTCCGGCGGGCACCGACATGGGGCCCGTGCTCGAGGGACTACCTGGTGACCGATGCCCGAGCGATCACTGGGGGATCGTCCTGGAGGGGTCGATCACTCTCGTCCACGCCGACGGGACCAAGGAGGAGACCGCCGCCGGCGAGGCGTACTACTGGCCTGCGGGGCACACGGCCGTCAGCCAGGGCGGCGCTGCCTTTCTCGAGATCGGGCCGATCACGCCGATGCGGGCGTTCGGCGAGCACGCCAAGGCCAAGCTCGGCTGATCACGGGCGTCGCGGACAGGCACCGGCCCGCCGCTCGGGAAGCGACGGGCCGTTGGCCCGAGGAGCAGTTCGAGCAACGAGGATGACCTCGGACGTTACCCATATCGCCGCCGGAGTCGGCCCGGGCGGCGCGTAGTGCCGGCGCGGGCCTAGAATCCGTCAGGCACCCGCCGGGCTTGTGGGTCGACGACGGTGACTCCGGGTGCCGGAGGGATCGTGCGCCATGGGTGAGCAGGCAGAGCGGGTCAAGGTCCTCAGCGCGGGCATCGCCAGCCTGCTGCTGTCGATCGGGGTGGCCCGGTTCGCCTACACCCCGCTGCTGCCTCTCATGCAGGAGCAGGCGGGGCTCGGCGTATCCGCGGCGGGCTGGTTGGCGGCGGTGAACTACGCGGGCTACCTGACCGGTGCGGGGGTGGCCACCGTGATCAGCGACCTGGTCCTCAAGGACCGGCTGTACCGGATCGGGATGGTCGTCGCCCTGGTCACCACGCCGATGATGGCCCTGACCACCAATGAGGTGCTCTGGGGTGTCTCCCGGTTCTTCGCGGGACTGGGCAGTGCCGCCGGCATGTTGCTGGGCACCGGCCTCATCCTCAACTGGCTGATCCGCCACGACCACCGCAGCGAGCTGGGCATCCACTTCGCCGGTATCGGCCTGGGGATTGCGGGGTGCGCGGCGGTGGTGGAGGTGCTCCACCGGGCGTGGGACTGGCGGGAACTGTGGTACGCATTCACCGCGATCGGGCTTCTACTGCTGGTCCCGGCGCTCAGGTGGTTCCCCCGACCGGCCCGGGACACCCACACCCGGTCCGGCAGGAGGATGGTGGACCGCCCGCCGAGCGCGCTGTACCTGCGGCTCTTCATCGCCGCCTACTTCTGCGCTGGCTTCGGGTACGTCATCGGTGCAACGTTCATGGTCGCCATCGTCGAGGACCTCCCGGGCCTGGCGGGCAAGGGCAATCTAGCCTTCCTCGCCATCGGTCTCGGCGCCGCACCAGCCAGCATCTACTGGGACCTCATCGCACGTCGGGTCGGCGACCTCAACGCACTCGTCCTGGCCGCAGGGCTCCAGGTCGTCGGGATTGTGCTCCCGGTCCTGGTGGGCGGGCTGGCGGCGACGATGGTGGGCGCGCTCCTGTTCGGCAGCACGTTCGTCGGGATGGTGAGCCTGGTCCTCACCATGGCCGGTCGCTTCTTCCCGACGCGGCCGGCCAAGATGATGGGGAAGATGACCCTCAGCTACGGCGTGGCCCAGGTCGTCGGCCCGGCCACGACGGCATGGCTGGCCGCCCGGTACGCCGGTTACGTCGTCGGGCTCTACCTGGCCGCGGGGGTCATGCTGCTCGGCACGGTGCTGCTCCTCCTGCTGAAGCTGGTGGAGCACCGCGACGCGGAGACCGCGACCGCGGACCCCGAGCGCGCACCGGCGTGACCCGACTCGGTTCGCGCCACATCGTGGGCTTCCGGTCACGCCGCCACACATCCTGCTGTTCCAAGAGGTGTCCACGGGTGCCTACGGGCCGACCTGACGGACTCGCTCGCACCCACGGACTACGGACCCCGGGCGGCGCGGCTGCGGCAGGTCGCGGCCCTGCTCCGCCTGCTACCCGCCCGTCTAGATAGTTGAAAGTCTTTTCGGTCGGCACCGATCCGGTACATCCACGTGCGCGAACGCCGGGTGAGCAGAGCCAAACCAACCGAAGGGAACCACCCATGCGACGCACCACTGCCGCCCTCGGCACCGCCGGACTCCTGGCCGTGATCGCCACCCCGCTCGCCCCGGCCTACGCCGCGGACGACGCGACAGTCTCCGTGCTGCACGCCGTCCCGGGCCTGACCGTCGACGTGTACGCCAACGGCGAGGAGCTGATCCCGGACTTCGAGCCGGGCACCCTCACCGACCCACTGATGCTCCCCGCAGGCAGCTACGACCTCCAGGTCTTCGCGGACGGGGACACGCCTGACAGCGCCGACCCGGCGATCGAGGCCAACGGGGTCGAGGTGCCCGCGGGCGCCAACGCGACGGTGGTGGCCCATCTCGACGCCGACGGCAACCCACGCCTCAGCCTCTTCGCCAACGAAACCTCCGCCACCGCAGCGGGGGAGTCCAGGCTGACCGTGCGCCACACCGCGGCCGCGCCGGCCGTGGACGTCCGGGCCGATGGCTCCGTCCTGTTCCCGAACCTGAGCAACCCCGACGAGGCCTCGGGCGACGTCCCGGCCGGCACTTACTCAGCCGACGTCGTTCTCGCGGGCACCGAGGACGTCGCGCTCGGCCCCGCCGACCTCGACCTGGCGGAAGGCACGCACACCATCGTCTACGCCTGGGGGAGCGCGGAGGACGAGAACCTCGACCTCGCCGTCCAGACGATCGACGGTCTGCACTCCGCTCCGGCTGGGGTGCCGGGAGGCGAGGCAGGGCTGGCCGCTGAGTCCGACGTTGTTCCCGCGTGGCCGCTCGGTCTGGGCCTGATGTCGGTCCTCGCCCTCGCATTCGCGGGACGCCAGCTGATGCCCGCCCGCTCGCGGCACTGACCGGCAGCGGGAATCCACCGACATGAGTACGAGGACGGCGGCGGTGATCGCGGTGCTCGCGGTAGCCGGGCTCGTCCTCAGCATCTCCGCGGCCTGGTCCCGGCTCGCTCCCGAACAGACAGTCCGGGACGAGCCGGGACCACCCGTCGCGGTGGACAGTCCCGCGCCGCCTCCCCCCGCCACGGGATCCCCGACGCCGTTCTCCCGGAGGAGCGCAGACCTCGGCGCGGCCGCGGAGCCGCCGGCCCGTCCGGTCCGGGTCGCGCTGGACTCGATCGGAATCGACGCCCCGGTGCGGCCGGTCGGGGTCGCCCGGGACGCCCAGATGCAGCTGCCGGCGGACCCTCGCGTGATGGGCTGGTACGAGTTCGGCCCCGCCCCCGCATCCGGGACCGGGTCCGTCGTCCTCGCCGGGCACCTCGACTCGCGCCGGTTCGGCCTGGGGCCGTTGGTGCGACTGCGCGACATCGAGGTCGGGGACCCCGTCGAGGTCCTGTCATCGGACGGTGTTACGTCGACCTACCGGGTGGCGCGGGTCGAACGCTTCGACCAGCAGGCCCTGCCGGCGGAGCTCTTCGCCCGCACCGGCCCGGAACGGCTGCGCGTCATCACCTGCGGGGGCTCCTACGACCCGGAGACGGGGTACGAGAAGAACCTCGTCGTCACCGCCGTGCCTCGGTTCTGGGCTGGTCGCAGTTGACCGATCCGGGCCGCTGGAAGGGTGTCGCCACCTCGCTCTGAGTCAGCCGGCCAGGGTCCCACCGAAGATCTGCCAGGCCAGCGCGGACTTGGCGGTGAGGCTGAGCAGGATGTACACCCGTTCACCTACGAGGTAGTTGCGCCAGCGCCCGCGTGCGCGGTACTGCAGCCACTGGTTGAGCGCGAAGACGTTGAAGAAGACGAACAGCGAGACGAAGATGCCGTACACGAAACCCGGCGGGTTCGCCGATGAGGTCGAGCCCGGTGAGAGCAGGTACACCCCGATCGCCAGCCATGGCACGATCCCGGCGACACATCCGAAGACGAAGGGCAGCCAGCCGCCCGCACCGGGCTTCTCGTAGCGTTCCTGAAGCCAGCCGAACAGGATCATCGACGCGTTGACACCGAACAACGCGAGCAGGGCGGCGACGTCGAAGATGCCGACGAGCTGGGCGATGAGCACGATCATGAGCGATGACGAGACCGAGTACTCCACCCAGCGGGCGGGGTTGCGACTGCGGTCCAGGTCGGTGAGGTACCGGCGCCACCACACGGTGCACACCATCGCGTGGGCCAGCGCGGACAGAGCGAGGAAGGCTGCGACCGCTCCGCCGGTCGGAAGGTCGAACAGCACGACGGGGTCGGAGGCAGGAGTGCCTGGCGGGCCCTCGAGATAGGCGGCGGTGACCGGGAGCGCGAAGCTTGTTGCGAGTACGAGCACGGCGATCGCTTGGAGGAGGTGCACTCCTGCTGCGATCGCGTTGTCGCGCCGAAGGGTCGCTGCGACCTTGACAGCGGGGGTCGGCTGGGACGTCATCGAGGGGCTCCTTCACGCGCCTTGACATACGAAACTGGGTTCGTGAATAATGTAGCGCACGAGGGGAGTACCCCGCTCGCGATGTCACCGTCAGTTCGGCCGGCCCTGCCCGTGCCCGGTGCGTCGGCCGCCCGTTGTGTGAGTCGGGCGGCGGGGGAGACCTCCAACGGCCCGCCGTGCGCGGGCGCTGGAGGTAAACGGAATGGACGTCCCCCTCTGGGCATGGGCCGCGGTCCTTGCCGTCATTCTCGCAATGCTGGCGGTCGACCTGTTCGCCCACCGCACGGCCCACGTCGTCTCGGTGCGCGAAGCTGCGATCTGGTCGGCGGTCTGGGTGACCCTCGGTCTTTCGTTCGGTGGCGTGGTCTGGTGGGTCTACGGCGCCCAGGCCGGTGGCGAGTACTTCGCCGGCTACCTGATCGAGAAGTCGCTTGCGATCGACAACGTCTTCGTGTTCGCGCTGATCTTCACGTACTTTGCCGTACCCCGGGAGTACCAGCACCGGGTGCTGTTCTACGGAGTCCTCGGCGCCCTGCTCTTCCGGGCGATCTTCATCGCCGGCGGGGCGGTCCTGATCGAGCAGTTCGCCTGGATCCTGTACGTCTTCGGGGCGTTCCTGGTCTACACGGGATGGAAGATGTTCACCCACCGCAACGACGAGATGGACCCCTCCCGGAACCCGGTGCTGCGCCTGGTCCGCAAGCGGGTGCCGTCCACCGATGAGTACCACGGCCAGAAGTTCTGGGTGAAGAAGGCCGGCAAGTGGGTGGCCACCCCGCTGTTCACCGTGCTGGTCCTGGTCGAGACCACCGACATC
>DASTPU010000244.1:0-9589 GCA_035762105.1 Nocardioidaceae bacterium
CTTGAGCCACGCCTCGTCACGGTGTGCGGCGAGGCGCAGTCCAGATGAGAGCCACACCCAGAAGCCGGGTGGGCAGCCGCGATTGAGAGCGTCCCGCCGGACACCTGGACCGAGTCTGGCCAGACACCGATCTTGCGTGAAGTCTCTTAGTAGCCGATGTCCGCGCACAGCCCCTGCCCGGAGCAGCTTGCGCGACCCCAGGGGACTGGCCGAAGGCATCGGCCCGAAAGGGACAGTCCGGCTATGCCATGGCCTCGTCTGAACCGACGGAGCACAGTGGAGGCATAACAGATCAGTGCCCGGCCGACACCACCCCAGGCGAGTTCTCCACGGGGCTTGAGGGGTGCCGGGCGGCGACGCCAAGGGAGTAAACGATGACCTCAGCGATCGGCCTCAATGACCGCGCAAAGTCCGTGGTCGAAGATTACGACGCCATCCGCGACGTCGTTCAGATGTGCCTCGATGGCGAAGCGACGGGCGACGTGGAGAAGCTGCGAACGGCCTTTCACGAGGACGCGCGCATGTTCGGGGCACTCGCCGGCGAGCGCTACGACGTGCCCATCTCCGAACTCATGGAGATGTCGGCAAAGGCGCCGGCCGACACGGGGCAGTACCGGTCGCGGATCCTGTCTGTCCACCAGACCGGCGACGCGGCGCTGGCAACAGTGGCCGAAGAAGGCTATTGGGGAACCGTGTCCTTCATCGACTACCTGTCGCTGGCGCGCATCAACGACCGTTGGAAGATTGTGAGCAAGCTGTTCGCGCACACCGGGGGTGAGCCACCCGACTTCGGGTAGCGCCCGGCGTCGTCTCGGAGCCTCCGTCAGTTGACGGGCATACCTCCGATCAACCGGGCCTCGCGTCCGAGGCGCAGGACTCCCCCGAGCGCGCACGCTTGCGCGCAAACGTCACGTCCGAGTGCGCCGCAGGTCCCGACTGGACTGCACTGTTCGGCTCCGGTGTTGTAGCGAATGCCGCTGGTGGACAGCGCAAGCGTCACGATGGCGACCATCGCTCTCGCCTGCATTCGCTGCCCTCGACCGGTCTCGATGGAGCGTTAGAGCCGCCTGGGGCCGGACGGTTCTCTCCCGGACGTCCGCATGTAGCCGCGATCCGCGCATTCAGATGTCGCACATCAGTTGGCGGAGCACCGTTGCGAGTCAGTCGACGGAACAGGCACGCGAATCGATGCGGTGAGAGACTTCTGTACTGCGCAAATACGCCGGCTCCGTCGGCGCCACCCAGCCTGCGGGGCGGCGCTGGCGGCGGCGGACCAGCTCCGCAACGAGTTCGGCGATCAGGGGTGAGGCACCACTGAGGCACTACGCAACCAGACAGAGCCGTACTCCGAGAGCTCAAACCGCTTGTTTTGAGCGGGAAACAGTCCATGGGCGCGCCTGGCGCGCGCACCTCTCCGAAGGGCCACGAGCGCCGACCGTGTGAGCGGGTGGACTACTGCTCTGCCTCGAACGTCACAAGCAGGCCTTCGACCCCGCCAGGGCCGACACGGCCCTTGACCTCGGTCGACGTGATCGCCTTCAGTCGCCATCCCTGAGCGGCATGGTCGTTGAGGAGCTTCTCGAGCCTCTCGCCGGACATCTTGCCGCCGACCATCTTCTCGCGAACCTCGACCACCTTGTACACGTATGGCATTGCCGTGCTCCCCTCGTCCGTGCGATTGGTGCTCACGATACGGCCGCACGCGTCCCGGTGTGCCGGCTCCTGCAGATGCGTGGCGGCGTCGGCCGCGGCAACATGCTCGTGGCGTCGGCCGGGCAGGATCGCCCCGTGCCCGAGATCGACAGCTCCCTCCACGACCCGCGCTCCGCCGAGGTCCGTGCCCTCCTCCGGCGCCACCTCGAGCTCCGGCAACCGGCACAGTCCGCCCGAGGACAGCCATGCCCTCGACGTGGACCGGCTCGTCCACCTCGCGATCAGCTTCCACGGCCTGCGCGTAGGGGGAACACGGGTGGCGGTCGGTGCGCTGAAGCAGCTCGCGCCCGGCCACGGCGAGGTGAGGTCGATGCACACCGCGCAGGAGGGCAGGGCCCTTCAGCCCGTCGGCCAGGACGGAGAGCGCTGACCTGGCTCACTTGTTCCAGGGGGCCATCGGCGAGGCGCCCTCACGGGGGCGGTCGTCGCTCTCGCCGCCCTGGTTGACATTGCTCCACCAGTGGTCGACACCGGGTCGGGTGTAGTCGCAGGTCTTGTTGCTCATGTGCCTTCCCTTGGAACCGTTTGCCGGGTCCCGGGGATGTCGCCCCTCGGCGGTTCCGAGACGCTCCCCCGTGCCCGGGCCCCACGTCGGCAGCCACTGCGGGTCAGACTTCCCGGGCGACCCTGGCCTAAACGGGCTCCGCAGCTGGCCTAGCCCGGTCCTCCGGACCCGGCCGGGAGGCGGCGGCCTGCGTCCCTTCTCGATGACGACGACAGCCGACGTGTGAGGTGTCCCCCCGGACCTAGCGCTCGTTGACGTCGCGGCGGCGGAACCCAGCCAGGCCCAGGACGACCAGGCCCACGGCGATCGTGGTGAGCCACAGCAACGGCGCCACCCGGAGCTCGCCACCGGGTAGCCGCGGCACGTGCGTGAACGGGGAGAGGTCCATCACCCACGTCGGGAGCTCCAGCAGCGCGCCGATCTCACCCACGAGCAGGAAGCCGACGAGGATGCCCCAGGTGGCCGGCGCAAACCTGGGCGCGAGCCCGTAGGTCACGACGACCAGGCCGACCATGATCCAGATCGCCGGGAGGTGCACCAGCGCACCGAGCACCGCCTGCGCCAGGTCAGCACCGTCCCCGGTCTGGGCGGCGTTCGCGGCGCCGACGGCCACCCCGGCGACCGCGGCGAGCACCACCGGACCCGCGAATGCCAGGCTGAGGTGGCTCGCCGCCCAACGGAGCCGGCCGGTGGCCGTGGCGAGCACGGGCTCGAGGCGCAGCGAGGTCTCCTCGCCGTGCATGCGGAGCGCCGCCTGGACGCCGAAGGCGGCCCCGCCGATGCCCATGAACCCGAGCTCGGCGGCGATGAAGGCGTCGGTGAGCCCCTCGACTCCCCCGAGCTTCATGATCATCTCCTGCGCCGCCGGGCTGTCGAGCATGTCACCGATGTTGCTGGCGACATTGCCGAGGATGAAACCGAGCACCAGGAAGCCGATGGCCCAGCCCAGGAGCATGCCGCGCTGGAGCCGCCAGGCGAGCGCCAGCGGACTGTCGAACCCGCGAGCGGCACCAGCGGGGCCCGGACGCTCCTGGAGAAGGCCGGTGCCCAGGTCGCGGCGTGAGCTGAGGAGGGCCGCACCAGCCACGCACGCGGCCGCGAAGACGATCGAGACGAGGAAGACCGCCCAACGGTCGCCTGCGTAGGGCCGCACCTGCTGTCCCCAGCCGATCGGCGAGGTCCAGGACAGCCACATCGGGTCGACGTCACCGGTGGAGTCGCCGACCGCCCGGGCGGCGTAGGCGGCACCGAGCACCGCTGCAGACAGCCCCCGGGCCGCCCGGGCACTGGTCGTGACCTGCGCGGTGACGGCGCCCACCCCCGCGAACGCCACCCCGGTGGCCGTCCACGCAAGGCCGAAGGCGAGCGAACCGGCCGCCGGGAGCCCGACGCCGGCGAGCGCGGCCGCCGTCAGGAGTCCGGTCGCGAGGGCGGCTCCCACGCCGATGACCAGCGCAGCCGCGAGGGGCGCCTGCTTGCCGACGACCCCGCCGGCCAGGAGCTCGAGCCTCCCGAGCTCCTCGTCGGCGCGAGTGTGCCGGAGGACCGTCATGTAGGCGACCACGGCGAGTAGGGCAGCCCCGATGCCGCCCATCTTGATCATCGCGATCGCACCGAGGGAGGTGACGTCGTAGATGCGGCCGTACAGCGCGACGAGGGACGGCGTGCCGTTGATGGCCTCCGCTGCCCGGACCCTCGATCCCGTGTCGGGATACAGCCCGACCGTCGCGCTCGCGGAGAAGGCCGCCATGACGACGAACACCGCGACCCACGTCGGGAGCATGACCCGGTCCCGTCGGAGCGCCAGTCGCACCAACGTGCCCGTGCCGGCGAGGCTGTCGGCCATGGACCCACGGTAGGGCCGGCGAGGCGGTCGTTGACGGGTCCTTGGGCCCGGAGTGTCCCGTCAGGCGCGGCGGACGAGCTGCCGCCTCCGCGTGGGCGGTTTGCTCATGGCGACGGCCGCCACGATCGTCACGATCCCGCCCACGAGGAGGATCACACCGAGCGCTGCGTCGTACACGTAGGGGATGTCCACGTCGATCGCCCACACCAGCGCCGCACCGGCGGTCGCCAGCCCGACTCCCGGTGAGGGGTCCGCGCCGGGACGCTGGGCGTTCATCGCCGCTCCCGCCACCAGCGTGACGGCGCCGACGACGAGGAGGATCGCCCCCAGCAGGTCGTCCTCGACGTAGGGAAGGTCGACGTCGAGCGCCCAGGTGAGCACTGCGCCGGCCGCGATCAGTCCGACTCCGGTTCCGAGACCCATGGTCATCCTTCGTCTCTGCGTCAGGCCGTCCGTGACTCTACCCAGGAGTCCGCCCGAGCGGGAACGCGCGTTCCAGCACCCGGATCAGGCCGTGCGGTCGAGGCACACCCTGGGCAGGTCGAACCAGCGCAGGTGCTCGAAGTCGTCGGAGACCGCCTCGGGCACGGCCGAGAGGTCCGGAGGCGCTGTGGCCGCCAGCAGCGCCGCGCCCTCCTCCAGGTACGTCGACAGCGCGGACTCCGGAGCGGTGTGGTGGTGCCGGGGGTACTTCATCGCCCCGTCTGCGCCGTAGCTGATCTGGTCCAGCCGCAGCGGCGGCTCGACGGTCCCCCGGCGGTGCACCCAGATGCCGCGGGCGACGTCGAAGCGGTACTCCCCCAGCATCCGCCACCCGTCACGCGCGACGAGGCGGACCGCCTCGACGATGTAGTCGAAGACCGCCTCGGAGATGAAGT
Organism: Nocardioidaceae bacterium; assembly: GCA_035762105.1. Classification (GTDB taxonomy): domain Bacteria; phylum Actinomycetota; class Actinomycetes; order Propionibacteriales; family Nocardioidaceae; genus Nocardioides_C. Next base: position 4,943 of record DASTPU010000244.1, read on the forward strand.
AGTTGAAGTTGATCCGCACCCAGCCTGGCTTGATCCCCTCGCAGCCGTGGGTGACCTCCCGCTCGAACTCGTGCGAGGTCTCGATGTCGATGCCGAGCAACCGGTGCCCGTACGGCCCGGCACACGAGCAGCCACCGCGCGACTGGATCCCGAACAGGTCGTTGAGGAGCGCCACCACGAAGTTGTGGTGCAGGTACTTCCCGCTCGGCGCCCGCACCACGAAGGAGACGATCGAGAGCCGCTCGGCGTCGACGTTGCCGAGGATCTCGATGTTCGGCTCGTCCTTCCACCGGTCCAGCGCCCGACGAAGGTAGTGCTCCTCGTGCTCGCGGATGACGTCGATGCCGACTGCCTCCTTGAGCTGGAACACGAGTCCCGCCCGGATCGACTCGACGATCGCCGGTGTCCCGCCCTCCTCGCGCTGGGCGGGGTCGGACAGGTACCTGTGGTCGTCGGCGTTGACGTAGGCGACGGTCCCGCCACCGGGCACGTCCGGCACCCGGTTGGTGAGGAGCTTACGTCGTACGACGAGCACCCCCGGCGTGCTGGGACCGCCGATGAACTTGTGCGGGCTGAGGAACACCGCGTCCTTGTGGGCGAGGGCGTCGGGGCCGTACATCTCGATGTCGACGTACGGACCCGCCGCGGCGAAGTCCCAGAAGCTCAGCGCCCCATGGCGGTGGAGCAGCGCGGAGATGCCGTGGGTGTCGCTGAGGATGCCGGTCACGTTGCTCGCGGCCGAGAACGTCCCGATCTTCAGCGGGCGCCCGGCGAACCGTACGAGCTCGGCCTCGAGGTAGGCGAGGTCGATGTGGCCGTCGGCGTCGGAGGGGATCGACACGACGTCGGCGATCGACTCGCGCCAGGGCAGCTCGTTGGAGTGGTGCTCGTAGGGACCGATGAACACCACCGGCCGCCGATCGGGCGGGATCGCGGCGCCGAGGTGGTACTCGTCCTCGAGCACGCACGGGATCCGCAGGCCCATGATGCCGATCAGCTTGTCGATCGCGCCGGTGCACCCCGAGCCGGCGAAGATCACGACGGTCTCGTCGTCACCGCCGACCGCCCGGTGCACGATCGAGCGGGCGTCCTCGCGCAGCCTCGTGGTCTGCAGGCCTGTTCCGCTGGACTCGGTGTGGGTGTTCGCATACCGCGGGAGCACCTCGTCGCGGATGAAGTCCTCGATGAAGGAGAGTGCGCGGCCGGACGCGGTGTAGTCGGCATAGGTGACCCGCCGGGGTCCGAACGGGCCCACCATCACCTGGTCGTCGCCGATCACGGCGTCCCGGATCCGCCGCAGGAGCGGCGTCTCGACGGGCAGGGAGACTGACGCGACATCCATGTGGGGAGCATAGTCGCGCCATACCCTGGGTCGTATGGGACGAAAGGCCCTTCCACCGTCTCCCGCCGTCCCGCACGCTTGAGGCACCGGATCAGCCTCGGGAGGAGCCTTGATGGAGTCCGACGTCACGCGCCCCGCTGCCCCGAGCGGGTCACTCCCCGACTGGTCCCGTGTGCTCGTCGTCGTGGCTCACCCCGACGACGAGTCGTTCGGCCTCGGCGCCGTCGTCGACGCCTTCTCCGCGAACGGTTCCCAGGTCACCGTCCTGTGCCTGACCGAAGGTGAGTCGTCCACGCTGGGTGCCGGCATCAACCTCAGCAGGATGCGGCGCGAGGAGCTCGCGACCGCGTCCCGTGAGCTCGGCGTCGCCACCACGACGCTGCACCATCACCCCGACGGCGCGCTCGGCACCGTCTGCCGGCACATCCTCGCCGGTGAGGTGATCGACGAGGTCGGCGCGTGCCGAGCCGACGGGATCCTCGTGTTCGACCACTCAGGCGTCACCGGCCATCCCGACCACGCCGCGGCCACGGCCGCCGCCGTCCTGGCCGCAGAGGTCCTCGACCTGCCCGTGCTGGCCTGGACCCTGCCGAAGTCGGTGGCGGACCAGATGAACCACGAGCTCGGGGTCAGCATCTTCAGCGGCTGCGAGGCCGACGACATCGACATCACGATCACCGTGGAGCGCGACCACCAGATCGCCGCCAGCCGGGCCCACCACACGCAGGCGGTGCCGACGAGCCCGTTGTGGCGCCGGCTGGAGCTGCTCGGGGACTCCGAGCACCTCCGCTGGCTGCGGCGCACCGGCTTCCGCTGACGCCGGGGCGTCAGCCCTCGTCGAGCGTCGACTCCTCGTCGTGCGTACCGGGTCTGGGTGCCCACGGCAGCTCCTCGGCCGGGCGTACGACGATCAGCTTGTCGCCGCGGGCGAGCTGGGTCACCACCGGCTCGAAGTAGCGGTGCACCTTTCCGTCGCGGACCACCGCGATCACCTGGTCGGGCAGCTGCTGGGGCTGCTTGCCGACCTCGGGCACCAGCAGGTCGCGCTCGGCGACCTCCAGGCCCTGGCCGTAGGTGAGCAGGTCCTCCATCACCGACCCGAGGCTGGGGCTCAGCGTCGACAGGCCGAGCAGGCGACCGACGGCGTCGGACGAGGTGATCACCGAGTCGGCGCCGGACTGCCGCACCAGCGGCACGTTGTTCTGCTCGCGGACCGCGGCCACCACGTAGGTGTCGGGGTTGAGCTGCCGGACGTTGAGCGCACAGAGCACGGTGGAGTCGTCACGGTTGGTGGTGATGATGACCTGTCTCGCGCGCTGGACCCCCGCTCGGCGTAGCACCTCCCGCCGCGTGGCGTCGCCGGTCACCACGGCGATACCGTCGGCGTGCGCGTCACCCAGGGCGGACTGGCTCGGGTCGACGATGATGATCGAATCCTTGTTCACGCCGTTGTTCACCAGGGTCTCGACGGCGCTGCGGCCCTTGGTGCCGTAGCCGATCACGACCACGTGCTCTTGCATGTGCTTCCTCCACCGGGCGACCCGGAACATCTCCCGGCCCTGGCTGGCCAGGACCTCGATGGTGGTGCCGATCAGCAGCACCAGGAACGCCACCCGAAGTGGCGTGATCACGAAGGCGTTGACCAGGCGGGCCTGCTCGCTGACCGGCGAGATGTCGCCGTACCCGGTCGTGCTCAGGGTGACCGTCGTGTAGTAGATCGCGTCGACCATGTTGACCGTTCCGTCAGCAGAGTCCTGGTACCCCTCGCGGTCGAGGTAGACGATCATCACGGTCAGGACGAGGACGGCGAGCGCCATGAGCATGCGCCGGGTCAGCTCCCACCACGGCGAGCGGCGGATCTCGGGGAGCCGTACCCGCGCTGCGGCGGAGTCGTACTCGTTCTCGTCGGGTGGCACGCTCAGAATCTACGGGACGCAGGAGCAGGTACGGCGCACCTACGGCACCACATCGCCGTAGATCATCGTGAACGGCCCCTCGTCGCCTTCCTCGCCGGCCGGTGGCTGGTCCACCACCACGGACACGAACTGGAACTCGTCACCCGGCTCCGGCAGCTGCGAGTCTCCCACGCTGCGCCGCCAGGTGCCGCACAGCAGCCCCTCGGCGTTGACGCCCTCCTGACCCGAGACGTTCTCCCCCGAGAGGCACAGCCGCCCGTCACGCTGGTCATAGCTCTCCACGGTCGCGATCGTCCGGCTCGGGCTGTCCGGCCCGGCGACGACGCCGAGGAGGTAGCCGCCGAGGAGGCAGATCGCGCCACCGGCCAGGGCGACCGGGGTGGGCAGGGTGACGTTTCCCATCGCGTCCCTTCGCTGCTCGTGGTGTCCTCCGCGCGCGCCAAGCATTCCACGCTCGGCGGCTCGGCGACCACGAGGGTCGCGGTGTCGCCGTCAGTCGCGAAGGCCCACCGCGTCGTGCTCCCAGAACACGTCGGGATAGACGAGTGCGCCGGTCATCGACGGGTCGTACGACGGAAGCACGACGTGTTGGAAGGCCGCGGGCGGGATCCTCGTCGACGGCGCGGTGAACCCGGCCTCGCCGCCGGGTCGGAAGCCGAGCCGGCTGTAGTAGGAGGGCGACCCCTCGAGGAACACCAGCGGCTCCGGCCTTGTCCGCAACATCTCCAGCGTCCGCCGTACCAGGGCGGAGCCGACACCACGCCGCTGCACGGAGGGGTGCACGGACAGCGGGCTGAGCACCAGCACATCGTGCAGCCGTTCCGGCGCGTCGAGCCAGCCCCGCGTGTAGGAGACGTGCCCGACGACCCGACCGTCCTGCTCGGCGACGAAGGAGAGGTCGCGCCAGGCGCTGGAAACCCGCATCGCGTCGACCAGGTCGGCGATCGGCTCCTCGCCGAACGCGGCGGACACCACCTCGCGGGTCGTGTCGTGGTCGGCCGGCTCCTCCGGTCGGACCCTCACCGGCGGTTCACGCGCGGTCGCGGGTCGTCGGCGAGGACGGCCATCACCACGACGTCGTGCCACGCGCCTTCCCACCGGAGCGCCTGGCGCCGGACGCCCTCGCGGACGAAACCCGCCTTCTCGTAGGCGCGTTGGGCACGCGGGTTGAAGGAGTACACCTCGAGCTCGACGCGGTGCAGCCCGACGATGTCGAAGGCGTACTCGAGCACCAGCGACGTCGCCTCGGTGCCGAAGCCGAGGCCGTAGACGTCGGGGCCCGTGAGACCGATCCGGAAGTTGCAGCGCTCGTCGTCGACCTCGAGCTCGTTCAGGACCACCTCGCCGACCACGCGGGCAGTCTCCAGCTCGACGATCGCGAAGTCGGCG
>DASTPU010000245.1:0-19942 GCA_035762105.1 Nocardioidaceae bacterium
CCGGCTGGTTCGCCCGCTCGGGGGCTCCCTTCGCGATCGAGGCGGTGCGTCGTACCCCGTCGGACCGGAAGGGCGGCCACTTCGCGGTCCGCAAGGCCGACGGGCGGATCGTGCTGCGGGAGACCGCGCAGACCCTGGACGAGGACAAGGAGGCGCTCGCCGACCTGTCCCGCCACAGGTTCACGAGCACCAACAACCTGTGGTTCAACCTGCAGGCGATGAAGGAGGAGCTCGACCGTCGCCACGGCATCCTCGGCCTGGCGATGATCAAGAACACCAAGACCGTCGACCCCGCCGACCCGAGCAGCCCGGAGGTGGTCCAGATAGAGACCGCGATGGGCGCGGCGATCGAGGTCTTCGACGGCGCCAGGACCATCGAGGTGGGCCGGGACCGGTTCGTGCCGGTGAAGACCACGAACGACCTGCTCGTGCTCCGCTCGGACTGCTACGACCTCACCGACGACTACGTGATGGTCCAGCGGCCCGAGAAGGTCCCCTACGTCGACCTGGACTCGAGGTTCTACAAGCTCGTCGCCGACTTCGACCGGCGGTTTCCTGACGGCATGCCGTCGATGCGCCGGGCGACGTCCCTCGTCGTGCACGGCGACTGGACCTTCGGCAAGGACGTGACCGTGGTCGGCGAGGTCGAGCTGGCGGAGCCGGAGGGCGGGGCAGGTCAGGTCGAGCCGGGCACCACGCTCGGCGAGGGCTAGGGTTTGCGCCATGTCAGGTCCCGCACCCTTCCCGGCCGACCGCTGGAGCACCGTCGACGAGCACATCGAGCGCATCCTCGAGGTGGTCGACCCGCTTCCGCCGTACGACCAGCCGCTGCTCGAGGCCCTCGGGCTCCCGGTCAGCGAGCAGATCGCGTCGACCGTGGACCTGCCCGGGTTCGACAACTCGGCGATGGACGGGTACGCCGTCGCCGTCGACGACGTCGCGACCGCCACCGCTGACCAGCCCGTGCACCTTCCGGTAGTGGGCGAGGCGGCGGCAGGGCAGACCACGCTGTTCGCGATGTCGCCGGGCACCGCGGTCCGGATCATGACCGGCGCGCCGATCCCGCAGGGCGCCGACTCCGTCGTTGCGGTCGAGCAGACCGACGGTGGCGTCGCCACGGTGCGGATCTTCGAGGCGCCGACCGTGGGCAAGCACATCCGCCGTCGTGGCGAGGACGTGCTGAACGGCGACGTGCTGCTCGAGGAGGGGACCGTGCTCGGGCCGCGTCAGCTCGGCCTGCTCGCGTCGATCGGCCGCGCCACTGTGCTGGCGCGTCCCCGTCCGCGCGTGGTGATCATGTCCACCGGGTCCGAGCTCCGCGAGCCCGGGACGCCGCTCGGCCACGACTCCATCTACGACGCGAACTCCTACATGCTCGCCGCTGCCGCGCGGAACGCCGGCGCCATCGCCTACCGCGTCGGGATCGTCTCCGACGACCCGCAGGAGTTCACCGACGCGCTCAGCGACCAGCTCGTGCGCGCCGACCTCGTGGTCACCAGTGGCGGGGTGAGCAAGGGCCAGTACGACGTCGTCAAGGAGGTGCTGAGCGAGCTCGGGACCGTGGCCTTCGGCGAGGTCGCCATGCAGCCGGGCAAGCCCCAGGGGTTCGGTGTCGTCGGCGAGGACGCGACGCCGATCTTCACCCTGCCCGGCAACCCGGTGTCGTCCTACGTCTCCTTCGAGGTGTTCGTGGCGCCGGCCATCCGCCGGATGATGGGCCGCATGCCGTACCGCCGGCCGCTCGTGCGTGCGCTGTGCGACAAGACCTTCTCGTCCGTCCCGGGCAAGCGGCAGTTCGTCCGCGGCCAGTTCGAGATCGACACCCAGGGGGCGCACGTGGTGCCGGTCGGCGGGCACGGGTCGCACCTGCTCGGCGACCTCTCCGAGGCCAACGCGCTGATCGTGGTCCCCGAGGACGTGGACCGCGTCGAGGCCGGGTCGATGGTGCAGGTCATGGTCCTGGACCGGGACTACTGATGGCAGAGGAAGCCCGGCTCACCCACGTCGACGAGTCCGGCGCGGCGCGGATGGTCGACGTCTCGGGCAAGGACGAGACGTTGCGGCAGGCGGTGGCCTCGGGCCGGGTCCTCGTCTCCGCCGATGTCGTCGGTCTGCTCCGCGGCGAGGGAGTTCCCAAGGGCGACGCGCTCGGCGTCGCCCGGGTCGCCGGGATCATGGCGGCCAAGCGCACGCCCGACCTGGTACCGCTGTGCCACCCGCTCTCGATCTCCGGCGTGACCGTCGACCTGGAGGTCGAGGACGACGCCGTGGCGATCACCGCGACCGTGCGGACCACCGACCGCACAGGTGTGGAGATGGAGGCGCTCACCGCGGTGTCCGTCGCCGCGCTGACCGTGGTCGACATGGTGAAGGCGGTCGACAAGGGCGCGGTGATCACCGACATCCGCGTCGAGTCCAAGACCGGCGGCAAGAGCGGCGACTGGAGCCGGTCATGAAGGCCACGGTCGTCACCGCCTCGAACCGCGCGGCTGCCGGTGTCTACGAGGACACCACCGGTCCGCTGATCGTGTCCGCCCTCCAGGGACTCGGCTTCGAGGTGACCGGGCCCGTGGTCGTCCCCGACGGCGAGCCCGTCGGGGAGGCGATCAGGGCCGCGGTCGAGGCCGGCGCGCGCGCCGTCCTCACGACAGGGGGAACGGGCCTCACCCCGACCGACCTCACCCCTGAGGTGACCCGGCCCCTGCTGGACCGGGAGATCCCGGGCATCGCCGAGGCGATCCGTGCGCACGGCGCGGCGAAGGGCGTGCACACCGCCGCGCTGTCGCGAGGTCTTGCGGGGATCAGCGGCCAGGCCCTCGTCGTGAACCTGCCCGGCTCGCGCGGCGGGGTGAAGGACGGGCTCGCGGTCGTCGTACCCCTGCTCGTGCACGCCGTCGAGCAGATCGTGGGGAGCGACCACTGAGCCGGGCCTGGCCGGTCACGCTCTACTCGGGGCGGGTCGGTCTGCGGCCGCTGGGCATGCAGGACGCCCGGGCCTGGCGCGAGGTCCGCGCCCGCAACCAGCAGTGGCTGACGCCGTGGGAGGCCACCGTGCCGCCGGGTGACCAGTCGGCGCCCTCGACGTTCCGGGCGATGGTGCGTGACCTGCACCGGCAGGCGCGAGCCGGGCGGGCGATGCCCTTCGCGGTGACGCTCGACGACGCGTTCGTCGGCCAGCTCACGGTCAGCAACATCGTCGGCGGCTCGGCGCGCTGGGCCCAGATCGGGTACTGGATCGACCAGAAGGTCGCGGGACAGGGGGTGATGCCTACGGCGGTGGCGATGGCGGTGGACCACTGCTTCTTCGAGGCGGGGCTGCACCGGATCGACGTGGCGATCCGGCCCGAGAACACCGCGAGTCTCCGGGTCGTGCAGAAGCTCGGGTTCATCGAGTACGGCTACGCGACGCGCTACCTGCACATCGACGGCGCGTGGCGAGACCACAGGCTCTTCGCGCTGACCGTCGAGGACGTCCCCGGCGGGCTGCTGCGACGCTACAAGACCAACGGACCGGCTGATGCGCCGGCGCCTCCGGGGACGGACGACGGCTGATCACACCAGTCACAAGAGTTGTCTGGCGACACACCGCTCCGCCTGCGGGGGCTTTTCCGTTGACGCTTTTATGGTCATCCCATGGGCTTGTCAGGAATCATCTTCGTGGTGCTCGCTCTGGCGTGGGCTGTCTATCTGGTGCCCAAGGCCCTCAAGCACCACGACGAGATGGCGCGGACCCGTTCCGTCGACCGTTTCTCCACCGCGATGCGCGTGCTCGCCCGTCGTGAGCCCGTCGACAACCGCAACGCCCGACTCGTCGTCACGCCTGCTCGTACCACCGACCGGGTGGTCGTCCCCCCGCTTCCCCTGCCCTCTGTCGCGGCCCGACGTGCCGCCGCCCGCGCCGCGGCTCGCCGCCGTCGGCACGTCCTCTTCGCGCTGCTCGGAATCGACCTGGTGGTGGCCGGGCTGGCTGCCTTCGCCGTGCTGCCCTGGTGGAGCGTGGCGGTCCCGGTCGGGCTGACCCTGCTCTTCCTCGTCCTCGCCCGGACGCAGGTCCGTCGCGAGAACGACCGGCTCTGGAGCCCCACAGTCGTCGCGTCCCGGATGCACGAGGACGCACCAGCCATCGAGGAGCCGTCCGTGCCGGGCCGCGAGATCGCACCACGGCGCGCGATCCGGGTGGACGCGGCGTACGGCATCCTCCAGGCTCCCTCCGAGATCGCCGAGCACGACGACTTCGCGGACAACGAGGACACCGTCCAGATCGCGATGTCGGAGCTCCAGACGGTCGCCGTCTCGGCGGAGACCGTCGACGGTGGCTCTCTGTGGGACCCGCTGCCCGTGACGCTCCCGACGTACGTCAACAAGGCCCGTGCGGCGCGCACGGTCCGCACGATCGATCTCAGCGCGCCGGACACGTGGACCTCCGGCCGCGACGAGGCCGACACCGCGCTGGTCGAGCAGACCGTGGCCGCCGAGACCGCCCAGGCGGAGGCGGACGCCACGGAGGCCGAGCAGCGGCGCGCCGTCGGATCCTGAGTCGGATTCGGTCCCTTGCGGGCCGGGTGGTATCTTTTCCGACGCGTAGCCGGTCTCGACCGGCCGCTTCGGGGCTGTGGCGCAGTTGGTAGCGCGTCTCGTTCGCAATGAGAAGGTCAGGGGTTCGAATCCCCTCAGCTCCACCAAGACACCAGGTCTGCGCAGGCTCACCGGGTCCTGGTCCGGCGAAGTCCACCAGGACCGGGCCGGCCTCCACCGAGGCGGTCGCGGATCCGCTCGCCGCGGCGATCGCGGCAAACTATGCGAAGCCACCCGCACGGCCTGCCCGCCGGCCACACCACCCGCGCCGGCGTCGGCGTGGAGCGGATCGCCGCCCAGACCTGGCAGCCCGTTGTGTTCGCGGCGTTCGGAGTCGCCACCCAGGCGCTACGGTTGGCCTTCTTTGCCGCCCGTCGGTGGGCATCCCGAGCTGAGGTTCGCTTCGGCTGGGCGGTGTACGCCTTCGCAGGACTCGGACTGCCGCTCGGCGCATGGCTCCTCCTTGACGGACAGTCCTGGAGGTTGTTCGTCGGCCCGATGCTGATGGCCGCCTGTGCTGTTCGTCCCGAACACGGTTCCGTACATCCGTGGTCATTTCGGCGACACGTCGAGCGCGTGAGACCGATAAGCAAGGATGCCTTGGATCGAGGCCCTGCTGCTCGAGCACCCAGGCGTGGCCGACGTCGCCGTCGTCGGTGTACCCGACGAGCACTGGGGCGAGGAGGTCGCCGCCTTTCTGCGGCCAGCCGGCGACCCGGCGCCAACCCCGGCCGACCTCGACTCGTTCTGCCGCGGCCGGCTGGCGTCGTACAAGGTCCCGCGGTACTGGCAGGTGGTGGACGAGTTCCCGATGACAGCGTCTGGGAAGGTGCAGAAGTTCGTGCAGCGCGACTCGTTCCCCCCGCCGCCGTCATGAGGCGCGGCGCAGAGCGACGCCAGCGCCTTATCGCGGTGTCGACTCGCTTGGCCGGAAGGCGGCACCGTGCCCCGGGACGATCACCGTGGCCAGAGCAAGGACGCGCTCCCTCTGCTGCCGGAGAAGCTCGCGGTCGGGCGCGTACGGGTCGTCGGCCGGGCCTTCGGCCGTCCACCACAGGTGGGTGAGTGCGTTGACGTCCTCGGGGGTGCCAACCAGGGTCGTGATGTCCTGTGGCGTATGGCCGGGCGTGGCGAGGAGCTGCACGCCGGGCGCGAGCTTCACGCCGTCCGCGTCGCGGACCTTGATGAGGTCACCCTCGATGACCCACTGGAAGTCGTGCACGGGGACCATGGGAAACAGAGCGATGTTGACGGTGTGGTCCGGGTGGTGGTGGCTGATGACGATGTCGGTGATGTTCTGCGGCCGGACACCGAGCTCTCGCAACGGGCGAAGTATGAGATCACGGTCTGCCACCATCCCGGGGTCCACCACGATGACCCGGTCGGCATCGCGGATCAGACTCACCGTTCCCGCAACGTTGGGGCGCCGCGCGTAGCCCTCGACGAGAACGTCCAGCTGGGCGGTACGGGCCAGGTCCGTCATGCGGCGAGGCTAGCACCGCGCAACCGGGCAGAGTCGCTCCAGTCAGGGATGTAGCCAGCTACCGAGCTCTGCGTCGGTCAGCAGCTCTCGAGCCTCTTCCGCCCGCTCGTCCGGCACCAGGATCCTGATCTGGATGGCACTGATGGAACCCTCGAGGATGCTCATGTTGCGGTCGGTGACCTGGTACGGGACGTCGGCGCCGGCGAGAAGTCCCTCGACCACCGAGATGATGCCGGGGTCGTTGGTCCGCACCAGCTCTGCCATCTGAGGTACCTCCGGTGAAGCCAGCCGGTCCGACATGATCATCCAGTCTAGGGCCGCGGCATCGACGGCGCTGCGTGTCGGGATGCGATCGCCTCCGGCCACCCTCGAACCCGGACACCGCCGCTGTGGGCCGGCTGCACCCCCAAGGGGACCTTCGGCACCCTGGTTCCCGACGTGAGGTCCTAGCGGGGAACGGCCTGACAGGACAGCGTTGGGATCAGAGACCACCACGGTCGCACGTCGCACGTGGAGGTGCATCGTGTCGTCGAGTACCGCGCGGAAGCACCGCACAACGCTCAGCGCGAGCAGCCGGGAGAAGATCCGGAAGGCGCTCGTGGCATGCGGCCCCCTCTCGGCGTTGACCTACGTCGGATGGGCCGAGCTTGCAGCGCTGCGCTGGGAGGACTACAGCCGTACCTCGAACGCCATCAGTGAGCTGTTCCTGACCGGCTCCCCGTCGGGCGGGTTCCTGCAGCCGTGGGAGGGCGTCGCCTACAACGCCTTGGTCATCGCGTTCGGGATCGGTGTCTGGCAGTCTGCGCGAAGCCATCGGGCCCTGCGCGTGGTCGGAGCCCTGCAGGTGCTGTCCGGGGCGACGTTCCCGTTCTGGCTGGCGTTCGGAGAAGCAACCCTCGCAGCGCACATCGTGCTCAGCGCCGTGGGTGTCCTGACGTGGCTCGGATCACTGGGGTTCGGTGCCGCCGCCTTCGGCAAGCGCTTCCGGCTCTACTCCCTCATCACCCTCGCGGCGGTCCTCGTGTTCAACGCGCTGGCATTCATGTACACGCCCGAGGCTGCCGCCGGCGAACCGATGGGCCTCATCGGACTGTTCGAACGCATCGCCTTCAGCGCCTACTTCCTGTGGATCACGGTGCTGGCGGTGATCCTCTGGCGCCTGCGGTCGGAGACGGAGGAAACGGACGCCAACGCAGGCGCCCCGACGGGGCGGCGATCCTCCACGGTGGGATGACGGCGCGGTCCAGCCGCAAGGCAGACCCGGCAATGGTCAGGAGACCGCAGCCTTCACCAGCTCGACGACCTTCTTCTCGACCATGGGGCTCCACTTCGAGAGCGCGTACGACACCGGCCACATGTCCCCGTCGTCGAGGTTGGCCGCGTCCTGGAACCCCAAGGTGGAGTAGCGGTAGCTGAACTTGCCCGAGTCCTGGAAGAAGACGACGACCTTGCCGTCCGGGTTCGCGTAGGCGGGCATCCCGTACCAGGTCTTCGGCGACAGCTCCGGGGCGGTCGTGGTCACCGTCATGTGCACGCGCTCGGCGAGCGCACGGTCCTCCGGCGCCATCTCCGCGATCCTGTCGAGGACCGCCTGCAGCCCGTCGGCCTTCTTGGCGCCCTTCTTGCCCTCGGCGCGCAGCTCGGCGGCGCGCTCCTTCATCGCGGCACGCTCCTCGGCGCTGAAGCCGTCGGACTCGGTCTTGGGATTCTTCGTGGGCATCTTCTCGACCCTGCCTTTCGACGCTCGAGGCTCGGCGTGCTGCCGGCCACCTGAAGGAGAGGCTAGGGCCGACGACTCGTCGGCGCTTCTCGATTCCTGATCGGATCGGCGGTCGAGCCGCGCCTGACCCCTGGGTGCGGGAGGAGGACTGCTCAGCGGTCACGCAGGGACTCGTCGGCGAACTGCCAGACCGGCATGACCTCCCACGGCTCACGGTCGCCGAGCCGGCACAGCGGCGAGATCCGCTCGCACGAGCGCAACGTGCACCGGGTCATGGCCACCGTCTTGCGCCCGGCCGCCTGCAGCAGCAGCCGCCGGTCGCTCTCCCAGTGGATCGCACCGAACCACTCGGCACGGTAGGTGTCGAGCAAGCGGCCGTGGGCGCCGCGGACCTGGACCAGCCCGGGCGGGGGGCCGTCCATGAAGATGAGGCTGGTCACCATGCGCCTGCCCGTCGGCGAGAACGCCAGCGCAAGGTCGTCGCAGGAGCGCCAGATCACCTCGCGCGGGCGGGAGAGCCGGACGACCTTCTGGCAGCCGCCCTCGTCGTGGACCTCGGTGATCAGCCCGAGCCGGTCGGTGGACACGTCGGCGATGTAGCCCCCCACACCGGCGATCCGGGTGAGCCTGTCCCGGAACGGGTTCCACCAGAACGTCCGTGCCCGGACCGAGCGGGTCTCCCACCGGCTCACCACCATGCGCCGCGGCGCGAAGCCGAGGACCGAGACGAAGGAGAACGCCCGCCTGGTGACGAGGTCACCGGTGGTCGTGTCGAGCACCCGCAGGACGCTGCCGGTGCGCCGCTCGCTCCCGAGGACGACATGCGCACCGCCCTCGGCGAGGTGCGCCTGCTCGGGCTGCGAGTCCGACCCTTCGAAGAGGACGGCCTGCTCCCCGGCGCGGGTCACCCGTCGGAGCTGCCAGCCCGGGGTGTGGGGCTCCTGCTGGTCGAGGTCGCTCGTCAGCACCAGGTAGTCCTCGCCGACCCGCCCCACGAGGGTGACCGTGGGACTGCCGGTGACCTTCACCGTGGTCTCACCGTCGACGATCGTGCGTCCGACCAGACGGAGCAGGGGTGTCGAGGCGCCACGCTCGAGCGTGGCCGGGTTGATGCGCTCACCGGCCGGGTAGTCCCCTGCGGTCGCCGACGGCACGGAGGCGAGCGGAGCGGTGAGGAGGGCAGCGAGCAGCGTTGCAGCGGTCCGGCTCGCCCGAGATCGAGTCTTCATCGTGCGGTTCTCCTGGTCGTTGGTCGACGGCTCGTACACCCTGCCGCACGGTCGGGGTGGAGGTCGCTCTACTGCGGGGCCGCGTGAGGCCGCAACAACTCGTGGGTACGGCGGACTCCGGGCTAGGACCTGGAGCGGTGAGAGACGCCCATCGGTGTCGCGTCGACGGCGCAGTGGTGGGCCGGGCAGGAGACGGGCGGCTCGGCACCCGGTGCCGCGGCGCGGGGCCGGATGAAGAGCGCTGACACCACACCGCCGAGTGCGAGCAGGACCGAGCACGTGATCATCGCGGTGCGGAACGCAGGCTGCATGGCCGCGGCGTCGCTCAGCCCTCCCTCGCCGATCCCCGTCAGCGCCGGCAGGACGGCGATGATGAGGAGGCCACCCGTTCTCGCCACCGCGTTGTTGACCCCGCTGGCCAGGCCGGCCTGCGCCTCCGGCACCGAACCGAGCACGGTGGACGTCAGCGGGGTGACGGTCAGGGTCAGGCCCACGCCCAGCACCGACACGGGGACCACGACGTCGTACAGGTAGGACGCGTCGGCTCCGATCCGGGCCAGCGCAGCGACTCCTGCCGCTGCCAGGAGCGGCCCCACGGTCATGGGGAGCCGGGGGCCGAGGCGGTCGCCGACCACGCCGGCACGGGCGGAGAACGCCATCATCAGCAGCGTCACCGGGAGCAGCGAGAGGCCGGCCTCGAGCGCGCTCCAGCCCGCCACGACCTGAAGCGTCACGACCAGCCAGAAGAAGACCCCGCCGAGAGCGGCGTAGACCAGGAAGGTCACGAGGTTCGTGACGCCGAACAGCGGGACGGCGAAGATGCCGAGCGGCAGCATCGGGTCGGGGGCGACCCGTTCCCGGATGACGAACGCGACGAGCGCGACGACAGAGAGTCCGATCCCGACCTGCACCGGGGCGGAGCCGGGGCCCTGCTCCGGCCACACGGACAGGCCGTAGGTCAGTGACCCGAGTCCCGCGGCGGCCAGCGTGGCGCCGGTGATGTCGATCCGTCCGGACGCTCCGGTGTCGCGGGACTCCGGAACGTGCCGGGCCGCGATGGCGAGCACCGCGACCACCACCGGGATGTTGATCAGGAAGATCCATCGCCAGGACCCGACCCCGACCAGCCAGCCGCCCAGGAAGGGGCCGACCGCGCCGGTGATCCCGGCCAGTCCCGACCAGGCTCCGATCGCCCGGGACCGGTCCTCGGCCCGGAACGTCGCCTGGAGGATCGCCAGTGCTCCGGGGGTCAGGAGGGCGGCGCCGACCCCCTGCAGCGCTCGGGAGGCCACGAGGGTCCCGACACCGGTCGCAACCGCGCATGCCAGGGAAGCCGCGCCGAACCAGGCAACCCCGACCGTGAAGACGCGTCGACGGCCGAACCGGTCGCCGAGCGACCCGCCCACCAGGACGAAGGCGGCCAGGGTCAGCGTGTACGCGTTGACCGTCCAGGTCAGGCCGGCCACGCCGGCGTTGAGCTCGCGGCCGATGGCCGGCAGCGCGATGTTGACCACGGTCGCGTCCAGGAACGCGAGGCTCGACCCGAGCACGGTCGCGGCGAGCACCCAGCGACCCGCGGGCTCGCCGTACGCGAGTCCCTCGGTCGTCCGGGGAGTCGCCTCACCCGACACGCTGCCCTCCCGGTCGGGCGCGGGAGGCCTCGAGCGCGTCGGCGAGTGTCTGGGTGTCGTGCGGCCCGGTGTGCCGCCGGGTCCCGACGAAGAAGGTCGGGGTTCCCCGTGCGCCGCTGGCCTCGGCGCTCGCCACGTCCGCCCGGACCCGGTTCGCGGTCTCCTCGGTGTCCAGGTCACGGAGGAAGGCCTCGACGTCCAGCCCCAGCTCCGCGGCGTAGCCGACGATGTCCTCGAACTCCAGCTGGTCCTGGTGGGCGAACAGCAGGTCGTGCATCTCCCAGAACCGTCCCTGCGCGTCCGCGGCGACCCCCGCCCGGGCGGCGAGCTCGGCATGGGGGTGTACGTCGGGCAGCGGCAGGTGCCGGAACACGTAGCGGAGCTCGGCGCCGAACCGCTCCCGGAGCTCACGGGTCACGCCGGTGGCACGTGCACAGAACGGACACTCGAAGTCGCCGTACTCGACGAGCGTGAGCGGCGCCTCGACGCCGCCGCGGATGTGGTCCGTGGCAACGTCCACGGGCCGGTCGAGGAACCGGGGGAGGTCCGCGTCGGCCTGCCCGCGCAGGGCGGCGGCCGCCCGGAAGACGACCCAGCCGACAGCGGTCGCGAGCACCGCCGCGATCAGAACGCCCACGGTGGCCTCGTCGCGCAGCGCCGGGTCGTCGAAGGCGAGGCCGGCGATCAGCAAGGAGACCGTGAAGCCGATGCCCGAGAGCGCTGCGCCGCCGAAGACGTGGCCGGACCCGACGCCCTGAGGCAGCCGCCCGAGGCCGAGCCGCACCCCTGCCATCGCGGTCACGCCCACGCCGAGCAGCTTGCCGACGACCAGGGCGACGACCACCGCCCAGGTGACCCGCGAGCCGAACGCGTCGGCCAGGACGCCGTCCCGCAGGTCCACCCCCGCGTTGGCCAGCGCGAACAGAGGGACGACGACGAAGCTGGCCCACGGGTGCAGGGTGTTCTGGAGGCGCTCGTTGACCGAGATCGCCCGGTCCAGGCCGAGCCGGGCGGAGCGTCCCACGTCGACGCGGGGCGACTGGCGGAACGCGCGGAAGCGGAGGGCCGCGCCCTCGACAGCCTCCCGAGCAGGGGCGTGGGCGGCCACGAGCAACCCGCCGAGCATGCCGGCGATGGACGCATGGAGTCCGGCCTCCAACGTGGCGAGCCACAGTCCGAGACCGACGAGCACGTACGGCGCCGCGCGCCAGACGCCGAGGCGGCTCAGCAGCCCCAGCACCACACCGAGGACCACCATGACCAGGAGTGCAGGTACGTCGAGGGGGCCGGAGTAGAAGAGACCGATCACGCTGACCGCCACGATGTCGTCGATGACCGTGAGCGTCAGCAGGAAGATCCGGAGCTGGGTGGCGAACGTCGGGCCCACGACGGCGAGCGCTCCGAGCATGAAGGCCGTGTCGGTGCCGATGACGACGCCCCAGCCCCGGCTCGCCTCCCCACCCGGTGCGAGGAGGAGGAAGAGCAGGGCGGGTACGGCCAGGCCACCGAGCGCGGCGGCCACGGGGATTGCAGCGCGCCGTGGGTTGGTCAGCTCGCCGATCGAGAACTCGCGGCGGACCTCGAGGCCGACCACGAAGAAGAACAGGGCCATCAAGCCGTCGTTGACCCAGTGACCCAGGTCCATGGAAAGCTCCCAGCCGCCCAGCGAGACCGCCGCCTCGACGTCCCACAGGGACTCGTACGCAGACGACCACGGCGAGTTCGCCCAGACCAGAGCCAGCACCGTGGCGGCCAGGAGCAGCCCGGCGCTGCCTGCCTCCGTGCTCAGGAAGTGGCGGGCAGGCGCGGACAGCTGGGCCGCCAGCGAGCGACGCTTCGCGCGGGTCTGGGCGCCGGGTCCTGCCTGCGACCGGCCGGCCACGTCAGTCCGAGACCTTTCCGTCGGCCAGCCCGAACCGGTCCCGGTCCCTGGTACGGACGAGGTCGAGGTACCGGTCCGGGTCGTCGGCGATGACCTTGCGGACGTACGGGCAGAACGGCAGCACGGCGAGTCCCCGGCGGCGGGCGTCCTCGAGCTCCTCTCGCACGAGCTGCCTGCCCAGACCCCGTCCGCCGGCGGTCGGGTCGACCTCGGTGTGGATGAAGGCGATGCGGCCGGCGCCGAGCTTGTACTCGGTGAAGCCCACCAGCCGGTCGTCCTCGTGGATCTCGTACCGGCTCTCGGCGGGGTTGTCACGGACGATGGTGGTCATCGGCGGCTCTTCTCGCGGTGGTCAGGCGGCGATGGTGGCGTGCGTCTCCCACACCAGGATCCCGGCGGGTCCGCCCGCCGTCACCCTCCGGCAACTTGCGTGATGCGTCAACTATTCCCGGATACAGTGTCCTCATGACGAGCGAGGGGCCCTGGCTGACCGTCGACCAGCAGCGGGTGTGGCGGCAGTGGTTGAGCGTGAGCGCCGAGCTGCCTGCCGCGCTGCACCGCGCCCTCCAGGCGGACTCGGGCCTCTCGCTGCCCGACTTCGAGGTGCTCGTGCAGCTCACCGACCGCTCCGACGGCCGGGTCCGCGTCACCGACCTCGCGACGGCCATGCACTGGGAGCGGAGCCGGTTGTCGCACCACGTGAAGCGTATGGAGAGCCGAGGGCTCGTGGTCCGGGAGGAGTGCCCCGAGGACGGTCGCGGTGCGTTCGTGGTGATCACCCCGGCCGGCCGGTCGGCGATCGAGCGGGCGGCCCCGGCCCATGCGCAGCTGGTCGGGGAGCTGGTGTTCGACGGGCTCACCGACGCCGAGCTCGAGGGCCTGGCCGGCGTGACCCAGAAGGTGCTCGGCCGGCTGCGGGCCGATGCGGATCGGCGCTGACGCAGAACACCCCCGGCTAGGGGGGTTCGCCGGGGGTGTCCCTATGGAGGAGATCAACCATGCGAGTCGATCCACCGCGTACAACGACTGCCGGTCCGGATTGATTGCACGCTTGTGAAATGTCTGGACGGGCTGGCCCGACGCCCGTCTGGCTGCGAGCCTGCGCGCGGCCTGAAGGGCCGGGAACGCCGTGCGTTAGCCTTCGCATCGCCGGGTACGACGGGCCGGCTGTTGTCCCGCACGGGGCATCCCTGAGACGGAGGAGTCAAGCGCATGGCAGGTCGCCGCATCTATCTGGTCGGGTCTTCTGGCTACCCGTACTACGGGGACGAGGCGGTCGCTGCGGCGTGGCTGCGTCACCTCGCGGTGACCGAGCCCGACGCCGAGGTCTACCTCGACTGCCCGAACCCGGGTGGCGCCCAGCTCTTCCTCGGTGACCTGCACCCCGGCGTCCGCTTCGTCGACACGCTGTTCCGGATCAGCTGGGCGGCACCGTCGGAGGAGGCCGAGGAGGTCGTGGAGTTCGCGACCCGGGCGACCCAGCAGCCCGGCTACGGGTACGCCCACCGTGCCGCGGGCATCGAGCTGCTTCACACCGCGGACGTCTTCCACGTCATCGGCGGCGGCTACGTCAACGCGATCTGGCCGCGCCACCTGACCTTCATGGCCGCGGGCCACGTCCTCGCCACCGAGCTCGGCAAGCACGTCGCGATGACCGGCAACGGCCTGCTTCCGACGTCCGCGAGCAACGAGATGCTGAACCGCCTGACCACCGGCTTCGCGGTGGTCGACGTACGCGACGGGCAGTCCCGCGCGCTGCTGTCCGGTGACGCGGTCACCGACACCGGCGACGACGCGCTGCTCGGTCTCGGCGAGGACACGTTCGACAAGCGCGAGACCGTCTCGACCATGATGTGCATGCAGTCCGACCTGGTCGAGGGTGGCGTCGAGAGCGGCTTCGAGGCGCTCGCCACCAGCGCGGTCGAGACCGCCAAGGCGTGGGGCGTCCGCCCCGAGAAGATCGGCTACATCGAGGCCATCCCCGGACAGGACCGGGTCGTCTTCGAGATGATCGAGGCCCAGCTCCCCGGCATGCGCTTCTACCCGTTCACCGAGGTGTGGCGCGAAGGGCTGCCGGCCCGTCGCGGCCAGCGCTGGATCACCACGCGCGAGTCGCTCCACCTGGCCGCCGCCGCAGCCGGCTCATGGGGCGTCGCCTTCCCGGTCAAGCCCGGCTACGACGACGTGGTGCACGAGGACCTCATCGCCAAGGGCTCGCGCTGGACCATCGGCAAGCTCGGGGAGGCGGCTCCGGAGACCCACGGCGAGGCCGGCTTCGGCACGGCCCTCGACGGCCTGGTGGAGGCGAAGAAGGCCGTCGCGCAGCGCGTCTACGCGCGCTGACCACTAGATCCAGGTCCGGAACCAGATCCGCTGCAGCCACTCCCGGGTGGTCAGCAGCTCACCGGTGTACACCGGCCAGAACCACGCGAAGTTCACGACGACCAGCACCACGAACGTGCCGGCGGCGACCGTGCCGTACATCCGCCGGCGGTACGACGCACGAGCCCCGCCGACCAGGAGCCCGAGCAGCAGCGTGACCGCGATGACCGTGAACGGCAGCGTGGCCACGGCGTAGAACGAGAAGATCGGCCGGTCGTCGTACCGCAGCCACGGCAGCCACGTGGCCAGCGCACCGACGACGGCCACGCCGAACCGCCAGTCTCGGCGCGCCACCCAGGTGAACGCGGCGTACAGCAGCGCCGCCGCGCCGCCCCACCACAGCACCGGGGTGCCGAGGAGCACGATCTGCTTCAGGCACTCGCTGTCCTTCGGAGCGGTGCACCCGTCCAGGCCCGGCTTGATGTCGAGGTCCGCGAACACCCCGACCGGTCGGTTGAGGACCAGCCAGCCCGCCGGGTCGGACTGGTACGTGTGCTCGGAGTCGAGCAGGCCGCGAGTGTGGAACGTGTAGACGTCCTGGTGGTAGTTCCACAGCGACCGCATCGACTGGGCGAGCTCGGGGCCGAACCCCTCGGCGTCCTCCTCCAGGTACGAGCCCCAGTACGCGCCGTACTGCGTGTCGGAGAGCGCCTCCTCGTACTTCTCGGCGTTCATCAGCCACCCGGTCCACGACACCAGGTAGACCAGCAGCGCCACGACGACGAGGTGGAGGAAGGCGGGCACCGCGTCGACGAGCGCCGAGCGCAGCCACGCCCGTCGTACCCCGAACGAACGGCGGGCGCCGGTGTCCCAGGCCCAGACCAGCAGGCCGAACGCCGCGAGCGGGAAGACCGCGTTCCACTTCGTGGCCACCGCGAGGCCGAACATCACCCCGGCGGCCAGCCGCCACGGCCGGAACCACAGACCCCGCAGAGGGCCCCAGTCGGACGGCGACGCCAGCCAGCCCGCGGGGACCGCGCGCGCCATCCGCAACCGGCTCCAGTCGCGGTCGGCCACCAGCGCGGCGACGGCACAGAGCAGGAAGAAGCTCATGAAGATGTCGAGCAGTGCGAGCCGCGACATCGAGAAGTGCAGCCCGTCGAAGGTGAGCAGCAGTCCTGCCGTGACGCCGAGCACCGTCGAACCGGTGAGCCGGCGCGCCAGACGGACCATCACCAGCACCATCAGCGTGCCGACCACCGCCGACGCCACGCGCCAGCCGAAGGGGTCCATGCCGAACGCCCCCTCGCCCAGCGCGATCAGCCACTTGCCGACCTCGGGGTGGACGATCATGCTCGGCGAGTCCTCGAAGATGCCGGAGACCCGGCCGTTCAGGATCTTCTGGTCGGCGCCGGAGACGTACCCGGTCGTGAAGCCGTGCTTCAGCAGCGACCACGCGTCCTTGGCGTAGTACGTCTCGTCGAAGAGGAACTCCTCGGGGTATCCGAGGCGCCAGAAGCGCAGGAACCCGGCGAGAGCGGTGACGCCGAGGGTGGCCAGCCAGCCGGTACGGCGGTCGAGGTGCCGGATCGCCGGAACCATCCGGCGCCGGGCGCTCGGGACCGGCCGGCCGTCGGCGGTCCGGGAGAGGCCCATGGTGCGCTGACGCACCCGTGCGGGCGGCTCCTGGGTCGTCGTCACGCGCCCACTCTAGGATGCGCGGGGTGAACGCCTCCGGAGTCCTCGTGCTCGCTGCCACCCCCATCGGCCGGGTCGAGGACGCCCCGCCGCGCCTCGCGACCGAGCTGGCGACTGCCGACGTCGTGGCCGCGGAGGACACGCGGCGCCTCAAGCGGCTGTGCACCGACCTCGGCGTGACGATCTCCGGCCGCGTCGTCTCCTACTTCGAGGGCAACGAGACCGCCCGCACCCCGGCCCTCGTCGAGGCCCTCGAAGCGGGGCAGCGGGTGCTGGTCGTCACCGACGCCGGCATGCCGAGCGTGTCCGACCCCGGGTACCGCCTGGTAGCAGCCGCGGTGGAGCGCGACATCCACATCACCGCCGTACCGGGACCCTCCGCGGTCCTCACCGCGCTGGCCGTCTCCGGGCTGCCGGTGGACCGGTTCTGCTTCGAGGGGTTCCTGCCGCGCAAGGCGGGGGAGCGGGCGCGGCGGCTCGCCGCGCTGGCCGCGGAGGAGCGGACGATGGTCTTCTTCGAGGCGCCGCACCGCACCGAGGCAACGCTGGCGGCGATGGCCGAGGCGTTCGGCCCCGACCGGCGGGCTGCGGTGTGCCGTGAGCTGACCAAGACGCACGAGGAGGTACGACGGGCCGGGCTCGCCGACCTCGCCGCATGGGCCGCCGACGGCGTGCGGGGTGAGGTGACCCTCGTCGTCGAGGGCACGACCGCCACGTCCGACGTACCGACCGACCCTGCCTCCCTCGCGGGGCTGGTCGCGGACGCCGAGGCGACCGGGAGCACCCGCAGGGACGCCATCCTCCAGGTCGCGAAGATGGCCGGCCTCCCCAAGCGCGTGGTCTACGACGCCGTGCACAAGAAGCCCGTGACGCCCTCGTAGACTCCGCCGCATGTCGCCCGACGAACCCACGCGCGAACGATCGCCGAAGACCGAGCAGGGCGGCGGGCGCGACCGCAGCCGGCCGCCGGCGCCCGAGCCGCTCCCGCGTCCGGTCGTGGACAACCACTGCCATCTCGACATCGCCGACGGCTCCTGGACCCCCGTGGAGGACGCCCTCGCCGAGGCGGCCGCCGTCGGCGTCACGCGGATCGTGCAGATCGGCTGCGACCTGCCCGGGGCCGAGTGGGCGGTCGAGGTCGCGGAACGGTTCGACGCGATCGTCGCCGCGGTGTCCCTGCACCCCAACGAGGCGCCCGTGCTCGCCGCGCAGGGCCGGCTCGAGGAGGGCCTCGCCCAGATCGAGCGGCTCGCGAAGGGCAGCGGCCGGGTCCGCGCCGTGGGCGAGACCGGGCTGGACTACTTCCGCACCGGCGAGGACGGCCGGCCGGCCCAGCACGAGTCGTTCCGCCGGCACATCGACCTCGCCAAGCGGCTCGACAAGACGCTGGTCGTCCACGACCGCGACGCCCACGACGACGTGCTCCGGATCCTCGACGAGGAGGGTGCCCCGGACCGGGTGGTGATGCACTGCTTCTCCGGCGACGCGGACTTCGCCCGGGCGTGCCTGGACCGCGGCGCGTGGCTGTCGTTCGCCGGCACGGTGACGTTCAAGAACGCCGAGCCGCTGCGCGAGGCGCTCAGGGCCACCCCCCGGGACCGGGTGCTGGTCGAGACCGACGCGCCGTACCTCACCCCGATGCCCTACCGCGGGCGGCCCAACGCGTCGTACCTCGTCCCGGTCACGCTGCGGTCGATGGCCGAGACCCTCGGGGCCGACCTGGAGGCGCTGTGCGAGGCCGTCGACGCCAACACCGATGCGGCGTTCGGCGGGCCCTGGGGCTGACCGCCAGAGCACGGAGTAGCCCGGAAGAACCCCCGCGAGTAGCCCGTTCGGGCAGGTGAAATTCCGTGATTCGGGACACTTCGCCGTCACCTGAACTTGGTCTGGAGGTTGCGGACCGTTATGGTCTTGTGATTGTTGGCCGGGAGTGGGGAAGCTTTCGGGCAGCGCCAGGGGGGTCCACCCAAGTCTTGCCGGGACGACCGGCGTGCGTGTGTGGGCCTTCGTGCCGTCGCGCGCAGGACACCAGCGGCGAGCACGTGCGCTGTCTGTCCCGCGGCCCGGGGAGTACCACCATTGGAGCATCGTGCGGAGTTCCATCGCACTTCTCAGCAAGAGCAGGCGTGCCCTGCTCGTCCTCGTCACCGGAGTCGTCGTAGCGCTGGTCGCCACGACCGTCGGCTACGCCTCGATGAGCAAGACCGTGACCCTCTCCGTCGACGGCGAGGCCGACCAGGTCAGCGTCCTCGGCGGCACCGTCGCCGACGTGCTCGAGGCTGAGGGCATCGAGGTCGGTGAGCGCGACGTGGTCGCCCCCGCCCTCGACTCGAAGGTCAACGACGGCACCCGGATCGCGGTCCGCTACGCCCGTGAGCTCCTTCTCAGCGTGGACGGCGAGGAGCGGAGCTACTGGGTCACCGCGACCGACGTCAGCTCGGCCCTCGACCAGCTCGGCCTCCGGTACGCCGGCGCCGAGCTCTCCGTCAGCCGTGGTGCCGAGATCAGCCGTGGCGGCCTCGACCTCGAGGTCGTGACGCCGAAGAAGGTCACCCTCGTCAACGGCCCCCGCAAGGCGCGCACGGTCACCGTCCCCGCGCTGACCGTCTCCGAGGCGCTCGCCGACCTCGACATCGAGCTCGGCAAGCGGGACGAGATCAGGCCCGGCCGGGGCGCGGAGCTCCAGGACGGCGACAAGATCGTCGTCACCCGGGTCCGGGTCGTGACCAGGAAGGTCACCGAGGGCGTCGACTACGACACCATCGAGAAGGCCGACTCCTCGATGTTCGAGGGCGACAGCAAGGTGGTCCGCGCCGGCCGGGACGGCTCCCGATCGGTCGTGTACCGGCTGCGCTTCGAGAACGGCAAGCTCGTGGTCCGCAAGGCGCTCCGCTCCACCGTCCTGAGCGAGCCGCGTGACGCAGTGGTCCGCGTGGGCACCAAGGAGGAGGCGGCGCCCGCCGCCAACTACGCCAGCGGCAGCACCGTCTGGGACCAGCTCGCCCAGTGCGAGTCCGGCGGCAACTGGGCCATCAACACCGGCAACGGCTACTACGGCGGTCTCCAGTTCAACCTGAGCACCTGGCAGGCGTACGGCGGCACCGGCTACCCCCACGAGAACAGCCGTGAGGAGCAGATCGCCGTGGCGACGCGGCTCCGTGACGCCAACGGCGGCTACGGCGCCTGGCCGCACTGCTCGCAGCAGCTCGGCCTGCCCCAGTGACGGTCCAGTGACGACCCAGTGACGACCGAGTGCTGACACCGTGACGTTAGGCTCGCCCGCGTGGTGAGCGACGACATGACATCCGCCGGACCGAGGCTTCTCGGTCCGGCGGATGTGCGTTCGCTGGCCGAGTCGCTGGGCATCCGCCCCACCAAGCAGCGAGGGCAGAACTTCGTCAT
>DASTPU010000246.1:0-21456 GCA_035762105.1 Nocardioidaceae bacterium
CGTCCATGTGGAGCGGGTGGTGGTTCATCGTCAGCAGGCAGAACAGGTGGTCGTCGTACTCCGTGACGGTCTTGCCGGGCCAGTGCTTGTACGTCGCCCCGACCTCGAACTCCTCGTAGCTGCGACCGAACTGCATCCCCACACACTCCTGTTGTCTCGACGTCGGGCGGTTCGCCCTATCGTGCCGAAACCCGGGCGTGTGCGGGAGTGCGCGGGCGGGTGGCGTTACTCACGCAGGAGCGCGAGGGTCAGGAGCCGCCGGCCTTGCGTCGGTGCATCTTCGGGCCCGCGCTCCCTCGGACCTCGGGCCCGTGCGCCTTCTCCCGCGCGTCGGCCGGGTGGTCGACACCGCGGTCGTTGCCCTGCTTGCGAGCGAGCGCCTCGCGCATCTTCGCCTTCAGGTCCTCGTTGTCGGAAGAACCGTTGTGCTGCGCGGCCATGCGAACCTCCTGGGTGGGTGTAGCCGCCACCCTGGCACGGCTGGGCGAGGCCCGTCGAGGGTTTTACTCCCACGTGGTCGGTATGCCGTGTCCCACGGTCTCGCCGATGATCCGGCTCTCACCGCCGGGCCACAGGCGCAGCGTCACCAGGAACGCGTGCGCGCCGGCCGGTGTACGACGGGCGGGCTCGGCCGAGAGATGCGCGAACGGCGACTCCGCCGTGGCGGCCGCCCCGAGCGCCTCGACCCGCGCCGA
Organism: Nocardioidaceae bacterium; assembly: GCA_035762105.1. Lineage (GTDB taxonomy): Bacteria > Actinomycetota > Actinomycetes > Propionibacteriales > Nocardioidaceae > Nocardioides_C. The sequence continues at coordinate 696 of DASTPU010000246.1, forward strand.
GACGGCCTCCTTGTCCGCGTCGGGAAGGTACTGCCACATCACGCTGTGCCACAGGACGGTCGTCGTCCGAGGGACCGGCGCGATGCCTTCGACGAAGGACACCGCGTCCGCGCGCCGTACCTCCACCGGGTGGGCCTCCGCCACCGCGAACGCAGCGCGCAGACGCTCCAGCCGTTCCTTCTGGTCGGGCCAGACGTAGGACGTGAGGGTCAGCCGGCCGGCCGCGGTCGCGACGTCGACGGGCGCGAGGTCGCTGCCCACCCGCTCGACCACGGCCAACTCCGGCCAGGGGACCACCGGGCGGCCGCGCCAGCAGTCGACGAGCCGGACCGGGCTGTCCTCGGGGCCGGCGAGGGCGCGGTCGCCGTCGAGGTAGGCGAACCTGTCCGCGTTGAGGTTCAGCCCGCCGCTCGAGCCGATCTCCATCAGCCGGACCGGGAGCCGGTGGGTCTCGCCGATGCGCAGGAGGCCGCCCATCAGCGCGGACGCTCGCCCGATCTCGTTGGTCTGCGGGGCGTTCTCGAGGCCGGCGCGGATGTCGTCGGCCTGCTCCCTCATCAGCCGCTCCACCAGTGGCCAGGCGGTCTCCAGGTCCCAGGTGCCGCCCACGCTCGGGTAGCACGTGGCGAGCTCCCCGGCACGGCGCTCGAGCACGAGCCGGTGGACGGTTCCGGCCAGCCGGAGGGCGAGGGCAGAGGGGCCCGGGTCGTCCTCGTGGCCCGCGAGCACGTCGGCGGTGACCCCGCCGGCGTCGATGTCGTCGGCCAGCCGGCCGAGCAGCTCGGCGTACATCGGTGAGCCGAGCTCGGCGCATGCGTCTGCCTGCACGCGGAAGTGGCCCGCCGGCCTCGAGGCCATCGGCTACCGCCGGAGGAGGGAGCGCAGCCTCTCGCGGCTGCGGAGCCGGGCGGCTCGTGCCTTCCGGGCCCAGCTCCAGCGCTCGCTCAGCTCACGCAGCATCTGCTTCACGGGATGCGCCCGCAGCTCTGCCTCGAGGTCGCGCAGACGCTGGAGCTCGCCCACCGACTGCTTCCGGAGAGTCGAGTACTCCTCGAGCACACCGGTCAGCGCGGTGATGCTCTCGGCCAGCACGACCTCGTTGCTCGGCGGGGCCAGGGGGGCGGGGTCCCCGAGCGACTCGCGCGAGGGCGTGAGCTCGGACAGGTCGCCGACCACGTGGACCCCGAGGCCGGCGATCTGCTCGGCGAGCTGCTCCGAGCGCTTGAGCGCGTAGTCGAGCCCGTCGCCGGCCAGCGCAAGCTTCGTCCCGGGCTGCTTCGGCAGGACGCGCTCGGCGAACATCGACTTCACGACGGGCGCGTACGGTCCGGGGAGCGGCAGCCGGTCGCCGAGCTCGGTGTTGACGCGGCGCAGCAGCTCGGCCTGCTCGTAGCCCAGCGACGTGTTCGCGCGCAGGCCGGTCGTGGTGAACGTCGACGGGTCGAGCCCGAGGAGCCCGGCGAACCTCTCCCACAGCAGCGAGGTCGGCCGGCCGGCAGCAGGGACCGTGACCACGTGGATCTGCGAGGCCGGCAGCGTGGAGCCCCAGCGGCGGAGCACGTCGGTGAAGTCCTGGACCTGCCAGAACCACGTCCGCGGGTCCTCGCGGCGGAGGTCGGCGACGAACTCGTCGAACTGCGCCGTCGACCGGTGCTTGACGTGCTCCTGCCACTCGGCGGGGATCTGGCGGACCAGGTCACGCACCGTCAGGACCAGGTGCACCTCGGCGTCGGGGCCGAAGGCCGCGATGGCGCGCCGAGCCTGCTCCTCCGTCGCCGGGGCGAACAGCTCGTGAGAGACGAGGACGTCGCCGTCCCACTCGTGGGCCGCCTCGACGACGCGCCCCCAGACCCCGGCCGCGCGCTCGGCGTCCTGCGGCTGCGGCTCGATGTCACGGACGGCGAGGGTGGCGAGGTAGTGGTCGAAGAACGCCTGGAGCGGAAGCAGCAGCCCCTGCTCCCCGGCGAGCTCCTTCTGGGACCAGAGCACCTCCTGGAGGAACGTCGTGCCCGTCTTGGGGCTGCCGACGTGCAGGAAGGTCCGACGCGCCATGTCAGCTCCCCGAGCCGGGGGTACGGCGCACCCGACGGACGACGGCCTCCGCCAGCGCCCGCGGCGAGCGGCCGCGGATCCGGCCGAGCAGCTCGATCGGGGCACGGTTGACCGGCACCACCGGCTGGGTCGCGGCCCGCTTCCTTCTCCGGCGCGGCGGCTCGAGGGCCACCACGATCAGGGCGTGGACCGCAGCGTCGAGGACCGCGTCCGCGTCGGGCTCGGACGCGACCGTCTGGGCCTGGCCGGTGGCGTCGAGCAGCGGGCGCAGGTCCGCCAGGTCTCCGACCACCTGGGCGCCTGACCTGTCGACGGCCTCGATCTGCTGCTCGGCCCGGGCCTGCGCCCAGTCGTGGTACTCCGCCGGGAGGAGCACCTTCGACTCCTCGCCCTTGCGGGCGGCGAGCACGTTCTTGGACAGGCGGTGCTTGAAGACCTTGTTGTAGACGCCGACCGAGATCTCGTGCTCCTGCAGCCGCTCGTTCACGCGGCGCATGAGCTCGGCGGACTCCATACCGAGCGAGGCGTTGGAGCCAAGGTCGCTCAGGTCGTAGCCCTCGGGGTCGATGCCGACCACCCGGGCCATGCGGCGCCACAGCTCGGCCGGGTCGGCGCCGCTCTGCGGCAGCGTGACGACGTGGAGGCGCTCCGCGGGGATCACCGAGCCCCAGCGCTCGAGGAGCAGCTCCATGTCCTGCTGGCCCCAGAAGGCCTTGCCGGCCGGCGTGCTCATCGGGTCCTCGCCGGTGACCTGCTCGAGGAACTCCGGCCAGCGCCAGGTGGCACGGTTCTGGCTGAACTCCTGCCAGGCCGCGGGCACGGTGCGGGCGACGTCGCGGACGGTGAAGACCACGTGCACCTCGGCGGGTGCGAGGTCCTTGGTGATGCGCTGGATCTGCGCCGGGTTGGCCATGCACAGCCACTCCATCGACATCAGCGAGTCGTCGGGCCACACCTGCATCTCGGCGACGAGCCGGTCCCACGCCCCCGTCACGGTGGCCCTCTGGGACGGAGGCACCCGCATCCGCCGTACGTCCCTGACGGCGTCGACCTGACGAGCCCAGGTCTCGCCGGGGTAGAGCAGCCTTGCGCGATGCTTCAGCGTGGACTTGTTCTTGCCGAGCACTGCCTGGAGGTAGGTGGTCCCACTCTTGGGCAAGCCGACGTGCAGGAAGACTCTCTGGGACACGCGGTCACCCTATCCGAGGTCCTGTGAGGCCTCGTCAGCCCTCGCCACCTCCTGCTGCACGCGCCGCAGGAGCTGGGGGATCACCGTCGTCGCCAGCTTGACGATGTCGGCGTCGGGGACGTCCTCGGGACGGAGCGCGTCGCGCGGGACCTTGGCCGCGGTCAGCTCCGAGAGGTCCCCCACCACGTCGTAGCCCGCCTGCTGCAGCCGGTGGACAGACTCCTTGGACCGCCGCCTGATCGTCCTGGCGGTACGCCGGTCGAGCGCGATGCGCTTCCCGCCGAGCGGCACGAGCAGCTCGTGGGCGAGGTACCTCTCCACCCACCTGTTGTAGCCGGCCCACTCCTTGCCGTCCTCCGGGGCGACGTGCTCGCGCAAGCCTGGCCCCATCAGCTGCAGCAGCCGCGCGGCCTCGACACCGAGGGACTCCCGGGCCTGGGCGACGTCGGTCCGGCAGGAGCCGGGGTCGATGCCGGTCACCTCGGCGAAGCGCGACCAGAGCGGCGAGGGACCGTTGCCCTTGGGCGGCAGGGTGATCAGGTGCACCTGCTCCGGCGGCAGGTCGGCACCCCAGCGGCGCAGCGCCGCGAAGGGGTCCAGCACACCCCAGCGCCACCGGCCGGTGGGCGCGTCGAGGGACGCGACGAACTCGTTGAGCGAGGGGGTGATCGCACTCTTCAGCGCTTCCTGCCACGCGGCGGGCACCTGCTCCAGGAGGTCGCGGGCGGTGTAGACGATGTGGGTCTCGACCCCGTCGAGCTCGGCGAGTGCGTCGGCGACCTGCTCGCGGTTCGCCCGCGCGAACCATTCGTTGCTGATCACAGACGTGTGGCCGCCGAAACGCCGGACGTGCCTGGCCATCCGCCTCCACGAGCGGAACTGCTGCGCGTCCTTCCCGGCGCGGACGCCGAGGGCCGCGGCCCCGTGCGAGTAGCGGTTCTTGCCCGGAACCTGGATCCCCTGCTGGCGGAGCGTCCTACGGTTGCTGAAGAGCACCGCCTGGAGGTAGGTGGTGCCCGTCTTCGGGGCGCCGATGTGCAGGAAGACCCGGTCAGCCATGGGCGTTAGTATGTCGGACCGGTCCGCACCCCGAACGCACCCGCCACGGCGGCGCCGCCGCAAGTGGTCGGATGTGCCCGCACCCTGAGGAATCGAGTGTCGTGAAGATCTACTTCCTGATGCACACCGTCTTCGGACCCGGCGGCGGCGTCCTCACCGTGGTGCGCAACCTCGCCGCCGACCTCGCCTCACGCCACGAGGTCGAGATCGTCAGCGCGGTCCGGTTCCGCGAGGAGCCGGTGCACCCGTTTCCCGACAACGTGAAGATCCGCTCGCTGGTGGACACCCGGACCGGCCGTCTTCCCCGTCGGGAGCGCAAGGAGCTCGAGGAGGCGTTGAGCGCCCCGAGCACCCTCATGCCGAGCAACGAGCCGCACCGCAGGACCTACAGCCAGGCCACGGACCGGGCACTGCGTGAGTTCATGGACTCCGTCACCGACGGCGCCCTTGTGGGCATGCAGCCCGGGATGAACCTCGCCGTCGCGCGGCTCGGCCGGCCCGAGGTCGTCAAGGTCGGGGAGGACCACCGGCCCTTCGAGATCCGTCACGGCGACCTGCGCGAGGCGATGATCCGGGAGCTGCCGCGGCTCGACGCGTTCGTGGTGCTCACCGAGGACGACGCCCGGCAGTACCGGGAGGTCCTCGACCCCGGTCTGCGCATCGAGGTGATGCCGAACGCGACGCCGGCCTACACCGGGCGCCTTTCCACGCTGGAGAACAAGGTGGTGACCGCGGGCGGACACCTGCGCCCGAAGAAGGGCTTCGACCGGCTGGTCGAGGCGTGGGCCCTCGTGGCGGAGCAGTACCCCGACTGGGAGGTCCGGATCTTCGGCAGTGGCCCGCAGGAGGCCGCGCTCGAGCGACAGATCGACGAGCTCGGCCTGGGGGGCAAGGTCAGGCTCATGGGCTACAGCACCCGGCTTCGGGAGGAGGTCGCGGAGTCCTCGGTCTTCGTGTGCAGCTCACGCATCGAGGGGTACGGCATGGTGCTCGTCGAGGCCATGTCGTGCGGCGTTCCGGTGGTGAGCTTCGACGCGCCCAGCGGCCCGGCGAGCATCATCCACCACGGCGTCGACGGCTACCTGGTGCCCAACCACGACATCCCGGCCCTGGCCCGGCAGATCATCGAGGTCATCGAGATGGGCCCCGACGGCAGGAGACGGCTGGCCGAGGCGGGCCTGAAGAACGCCGCCGAGCGCACCCAGCCGGCGATCTCGGCCCGCTGGGAGCAGCTCCTGACCGAGCTCCAGGAGGCCAAGCGGACCTGACGGCCTAGCGGTGCCGCCTCGCGCGGGCGATCACGCGCCGGGCCGCGCGGACCGCACGCCTGCGCTGCTCCGCGACACCGACGCGCTTCTCGGGACGGGCCCTCTCGACCTCGTCGGTGTGCCGCACGGCCAGCGTCACCAGTGCCTCCATGGCGACCTCGAGCAGCTCGCTGTCGGTGACGGTCTCGGGGCGGCGTCCCTTGGCCGGCGGGCCCGGGACGAGGTCGGCCCAGTCACCGTGAAGCTCGACACCGAGCCCCTGCAGCTCGGCGACCATGCGGTCGGAGCGCTCCCGCAGGAAGTGGTCCAGCTCCTCGCTGACACCGATGGGCTCCTCCTGCCTGCGACGCGGCCCGAGGATGTCCACGCCGATGGCCTTGTGGACCGCCCGCTTGTAGACCGGATGGTCGAGGCCGCGTGCCGAGGCGACGGTGTTGAGCCGCTGCATCAGCGTCGTCGAGACCACGCCGAGCGAGGCGTTGTCGGACTTCGGGACGCTGAACCCGGAGCCGTCGACGCCGAGCACCTCGCAGAACCGGTGCCAGAGCACCTCCGGGTCGGCTCCGGCCGGCGGCACGGTGACCAGGTGCACCCGGTCACCGGGGACGAACTTCAGCCAGGTGCCGAGGATCTGCGGCAGGTCCTGCTGACGCCAGAACGTCTGGTGGGCCGGGCCGCCGGTGTCCTCGAGGACCTCGTCGGCGAGCTGCGACCACGGCCAGGTGCGGTAGTTCTTGGCCATCTCCTGGCCCTGGGCGACGAACGACCGGAGCAGGTCACGGGCGGTGCAGATCACCTCCACCCGTGCGGGCTCGAGGCTCTCGAGCGCCGCCTCGACCTGGTGGGGCTGCAGGCTGGAGAGCCACTCCATGGAGATGAGGACGGCCCGCCCGTCCCAGGCGAGGGCGTCCTCGGCCAGGCGCGACCACGGGCCGCGTCGGGCGGGCTTCTCACCGGGCGCCAGCTTGCGCAGCTCGCGAGCGGCGGCCACGTGCCGGCCCCACGAGGGGCCGGGCCACAGGAGTCCCTGTGCCGCGGCACGCTCGTGGTTCTCGGCGAACCTCGACTGCAGGTAGGTCGTACCCGACTTCGGGGTGCCGATGTGGAGGTAGATGGTGGGCAGGCGGTCGTCAGCGCGCCCCGGATGACTGGCCATGTGCTCCGTCCTCGTCTGTCCAGGGAACTCTAACGACTGCCCGCGCACCGGAGCCGCGGGCGCGGGTCACCGCAGCTTGTAGTCCTCCAGCAGGCGGCGGCCGATGATCATCTTCTGGATGTCGGAGGTCCCCTCGCCGATCAGCATGAAGGCGGCCTCGCGGTAGAGCCGCTCGATCTCGTACTCCTTGGAGTAGCCGTAGCCGCCGTGGATCCGGAAGGAGTCCTGGACGACCTCGTTGCAGTACTCGCTGGCGAGCATCTTGGCCATGCCGGCCTCGACGTCGTTGCGCTGCCCGGAGTCCTTCTGGCGAGCAGCCCGGACCATCATCGCGTGCGCGGTCTCCACCTTGGTGGCCATCTCCGCGATCCGGAACAGCACAGCCTGGTGCTGGGCGATCGGCTTGCCGAAGGTCTCCCGCTGCTGGGCGTACTGGATGCCCAGCTCGAACGCGCGGTTGGCGATGCCGCAGGCCCGCGCGGCGACGTTGACGCGTCCGACCTCGACACCGTCCATCATCTGGTAGAAGCCCCTCCCCGGCTCCCCACCCAGGATCTGGTCCGCGGAGATCCGGTGGCCCTCGAACACCATCTCCGTGGTGTCGATGCCCTTGTAGCCCATCTTCTCGATCTTGCCCGGCACCGTGACGCCCTGCGCGGTCTCCCCGAACCCGGGCTCCTTCTCGACGAGGAAGGTCGTCATGCTCTTGTACACCGAGTCGGCGCCCTCGTCCGTCTTCACCAGCACCGCGACCAGGTTCGACGAGCCGCCGTTGGTCAGCCACATCTTCTGACCGGTGATGCTGTAGGAGCCGTCCTCGCCCTTGACCGCCTTGGTCTTGATCGCCGCCACGTCCGAGCCCAGCGAGGGCTCCGACATCGAGAAGGCACCCCGGACCTCCCCGGTGGCCATCCGCGGCAGGTACCTCTGCTTCTGCTCCTCGGTGCCGTGCTTCATCAGCATGTAGGCGACGATGAAGTGCGTGTTGATCACGCCCGAGACGCTCATCCAGCCGCGCGCGATCTCCTCCACACACAGCGCGTAGGTCAGCAGCGACTCACCCAGTCCGCCGTACTCCTCGGGGATCATCAGACCGAAGATGCCGAGCTCCTTGAGCCCCTCCACGATCTCCGTGGGGTACTCGTCCTTAGCCTCCAGCTCGGACGCGACCGGGATGATCCGCTCCTCGACGAAGCTGCGGACGGTCTTGACGATCTCCTCCTGGACATCCGTCAGACCCTCGGTCTCACACAGCCGGCCCATCTCAGTTGTCTCCTTCCGGCGCGGTCCACACGTCGGTGCGCTTCATGCCCGCGGCGCGGCCCTTGGCGGAGATCACGAGCGCCATCTTGCGCGAGGCCTCGTCGATCATCTCGTCGCCGAGCATGACCGCGCCCTTGGCGCCGCCCTTCTCGGAGGTGAAGTACTCGTAGGCGTCGAGGATGTTCTCGGCGTGGTCGTAGTCCTCCTGCTTGGGGGAGTAGACCTCGTTGGCCGCGGCGATCTGGTCCGGGTGCAGGGTCCACTTGCCGTCGAAGCCCAGGGCAGCGGAGCGGCCGGCGACGCGCTTGAAGCCGTCGATGTCCTTGATCTGCAGGTAGGGGCCGTCGATCGCCTGCTTGTCGTGCGCGCGGGCGGCCATCAGGATCCGCATCAGGATGTAATGGTAGGCGTCGCCGACGTCGTACCCGGGGGGCTGCTCGCCCACGACCAGGGACTTCATGTTGATCGAGGCCATGAAGTCGGCGGGCCCGAAGATGATCGTCTCCACGCGCGGCGAGGCGGTGGCGATGTCGTCGACGTTGATCAGGCCGAGCGCGTTCTCGATCTGCGCCTCGATCCCGATCCGGCCGACCTCGTAGCCCATCGTGGTCTCGATCTGGGTGAGGAGGGTGTCGAGCGCCTTGACCTGGTCGGCGGTCTGCACCTTCGGCAGCATGATGCAGTCGAGGTTCGCACCGGCACCCTCCACGACCTCGATCACGTCCTTGTAGGTCCACTGCGTGGTCCAGTCGTTCACACGGACGGTCCGGACGCGGTTCCCCCAGTCGCCGGTGTTGAGCACCTCGACGATGTTCTTGCGGGCCTCGGGCTTGGCGATCGGGGCCACCGAGTCCTCGATGTCGAGGAAGACCTGGTCGCTCTCCAGCCCCTGTGCCTTCTCCAGGAACCGCGGGTTCGACCCCGGGACGGCGTGACAGGAACGGCGGGCGCGCAGCTCACGAGCCAAGGGCGCGTCGGACATGAAGGAACCTCTCTTCGCAGGGATGTCTCACCAGGGGGAGATTTCCCGGAGCCTACTCGGAGGTATACGTGCCCGGGGAGGCCTCGCGCCCGTGGCATTCCTCACCCGGGAGCGGGGTTTGTGGGAGGCTCGGAGGGTGACCGAGGCGTTCACCACAGCACTCATCGCGGAGCTGGGCAAGAAGACCGGCGTCTGCTGGCTGCGCTACGACGAGCGGCCGCGGGCCGCCTGGCACATCTGGTACGACGACGCGCTGCACCTCGTGACCGGCGGGCAGGAGCAGCCCCTGCCCGGGATCACCGACGCCGACCGCGTCGAGGTCACGATGCGCAGCAAGGAGAACGGCGGTCGGCTCGTCACCTGGGTGGGCCGGCCCTCCGTCGTACGACCCGGTGACGAGGCCTGGGACCCGGTCACCGACGCGCTCGTCTCCGACAGGCTCAACCTCGAGGACCTGAGCACGGCCAAGGACGAGTGGGCCGCGAACAGCGTCGTCGTCCGCATCGACCCGACCGGGGAGCTGGTCGAGGAACCGGGGGCCCTCAGCGAGGACGACCACGCCGCACCTCCGCAGCCGACCGGGGCGACCACGCGCGGGGCGCTCCCCCGGGTCCTGCACCGCCGCAAGCGCAGCCGTCCCGACCTCAGCTGACCGGCGGCACCGCGATCCGGCCGGAGGCGATGTGCTGGACCCGGCCGGCGACGTGGCAACGGGTCGGTGCGCCGTCCGACGCGTCGACCCGGCCGAACAGCTGGGACGGGCGGCCCATCTCGACGCCCTGGGTGATCGTGTAGCGGCCGCCCTCGGGCAGCCGTCCGGCGGCGACGAGCGCCATCCCGAGGCCGGCCGCGGCCGACCCCGTCGCGGGGTCCTCGGCCACGTCGAGGCCCGGGACGAACACGCGGGAGTGCACGGACACGTCGGGCGCGTCGCCGGACACGTGGTGCAGGTTGATCCCCTCGACCGGGTCCGCGGTCTCCCCGACCGCAGCGAACCGGTCGGCGTACACGTGGAGCGGCTGGAACGACGGCCGGGCACGCACCACTGCGTCCTCGGTGACCGGCAGGTGCACGAAGGTCAGCCCGGTCCCTGCCAGCCAGACCGGCCCTGCGACGTCGGAGATCGACAGGCCGACGTCCTCGAGGATGGCGGCGACGAGCGCGTCGTCGACCGGTCCCACCAGGTCGTGCGGCGCGGCGGAGAGCTCGACCGACCCGCCGTCGAGGAACGCGACGCCGATCTCGCCGGCGCCGCAGTGCTGCACGACCGAGTCCGCGGCGAGCAGGCCCTTCTCGCGCAGCACCCAAGCGGTGCCGAGCGTCGGGTGACCGGCGAACGGGATCTCGCCACCGGGCGTGAAGATCCGGGTGGAGTACTCCGCCTCGCCGCGCGGGGCCGGGAACGTGGTCTCGGAGAAGTTGAACTCCTGGGCGATCGCGCGGCACTGCTCGGTGCTCAGCTCCTCGGCGCCGTGCACGACGGCGAGCTGGTTCCCGGCGAACGGCCGGTCCGTGAACACGTCCACGACGTCGTAGCTGAGCATTTCCTCGTCCTCCGGCGGCTGAGGCGACCACGAACGGCCGCGTGCGCCCGCTAACGTTACGAGACGTGAGCACAACCCCGAACCGAGTTTTCGCCGCCCGGCTGGCCGGCCTGCCGGTCTTCGACCCGGCGGGCGACCAGGTCGGGAAGGTGCGCGACCTCGTGGTCGCCCTGCGCACGGGCCTGCAGCAGCCGCGCGTGCTCGGTCTCGTGGTCGAGGTGTTCGGCCGGAGGTCGGTGTTCGTCCCGATGACCCGGGTGACGCACGTGGACAGCGGCCAGGTGATCACGACCGGCGTCGTGAACATGCGCCGCTTCGAGCAGCGTCCCACCGAGACGCTCGTCTTCGGCCAGATCCTCGACCGGAGGGCCACGATCCGGGAGACCGGGGTCGAGGGCGCCGTGTACGACGTCGCGATGGAGCAGGCCAGGAACCGCGACTGGTTCCTCTCCCGGGTCGCGATCCAGGAGAGTTCCAAGCGCTTCGGCCGCCGCGGGCAGACCCACGTCGTGGAGTGGAACGAGGTGGACGGCCTCTCCCTTCCCGAGGAGGAGACCCAGGGCGCGACACACCTGCTCGCCGCCCTCGAGGAGATGCGACCCGCCGACCTGGCCCACGTCATCCACGACCTCCCTGCCAAACGCCGCCGCGAGGTGGCCGCGGCCCTCAACGACGAACGGCTCGCCGACGTGCTGGAGGAGCTGCCCGAGGAGGACCAGGTGGAGATCCTGGGCAACCTCGACAACGAACGCGCCGCCGACGTCCTCGAGGAGATGTCGCCCGACGACGCCGCCGACCTGATCGCCGAGCTGCCCCACGAGACCGCCGAGGCCCTGCTCGCGCTGATGGAGCCGGACGAGGCGAAGAGCGTGCGGCACCTGATGTCGTACGCCGACCGCACCGCCGGCGCGATGATGACGAGCGAGCCGGTGATCCTGCCGCCCGACGCCACCGTCGCCGACGCCCTGGCGCACGTCCGCAACGCCGAGCTGGCCCCCGCCCTCGCCGCGATGGTCTACGTCTGCCGCCCCCCGTACGAGCCGCCGACCGGCCGGCTGGTCGGCGTCGCGCACATCCAGCGCCTGCTCCGTGAGCCGCCCTCGACGCTCGTCGGCGCCGCGGTCGACAGCGACCTCGAGACGCTCCCGGCGAGCGCCACGATCGAGGACGTCGCCCGGCACCTGGCCACCTACAACCTCGTCGCCGCGCCCGTGACCGACGACGAGGGCCGGCTGCTCGGCGCGGTGACCGTCGACGACCTCCTCGACCACCTCCTGCCCGAGAACTGGCGGGACCGGCCGAGCCAGGGAGGTGTGCTGCGTGCCCGCTGAGAACCGCCGCGAGCGCCCCGAGGCGGCCCGCACCCGGCTCGACCAGCCTCGCGAGACCCGCCGCGCGCTGCTCCGCCGCCCGTCGTACGACCCGGAGGTCTTCGGCAGCTTCGCCGAGAGCTTCGCCCGGTTCATGGGGACCGCCAGGTTCCTGATGTACATGACGGCGTTCGTGCTGATCTGGCTCGTCTGGAACTGGGCGGTGCCGGCGGCGTGGCAGTGGGACGCCTACCCGTTCATCTTCCTGACCCTGATGCTCAGCCTGCAGGCGTCGTACGCCGCGCCGCTGATCCTGCTCGCGCAGAACCGGCAGGAGGACCGCGACCGGGTCATCGCCGAGCAGGACCGGCAGGCCAACGCGCGCGCTCACGCCGACATGGAGTTCCTGGCGCGGGAGATGGCGTCGCTGCGCATGGCGATCGGCGAGGTCGCCACCCGGGACTACGTCCGCTCCGAGCTGCGCTCGCTGCTCAACGAGCTGGAGGAGCGTCGCCGCGAGGAGGACGAGCACACCGAGAGCGCCGAGGCCGGGCACCACCGCGGTGACGAAGGCCATGCGGACCGCCGCTGACCCGGCCTCCGCGCGCCGCGTACCCTGAACCCATGACGTCCCCGATGCTCGACCAGGTCAACGCCGCCCTCGCGACCGTCAACGACCCCGAGATCAGGCGGCCGATCACCGAGCTCAACATGGTCGACTCCGTGGAGATCGACGAGCAGGGCAAGGTCGCGGTCACCGTCCTCCTCACGGTCGCCGGCTGCCCGCTGAAGGACACCATCAACCGTGAGGTGACCGCGGCGGTCTCGAAGGTCCCCGGTGTGACCGGCGTGGACCTGACCCTCGGCGTGATGAGCGCCGAGCAGCGCGCCGGCCTGCAGGAGGTGCTGCGCGGCGGCCAGGCCCAGCGGGAGATCCCCTTCGCGAAGGCCGACTCGCTCACCAAGGTGTACGCGATCGCCAGCGGCAAGGGTGGCGTCGGCAAGTCCTCGGTCACGGTGAACCTCGCGGTCGCGATGGCCGCCCTGGGCCTCAAGGTCGGCATCGTCGACGCCGACGTCTACGGCCACTCGATCCCGGCCATGCTCGGCGTCGGTGACGTCCGCCCGACCCAGGTCGAAGACATGATCATGCCGGTGCCGACCGAGCACGGCATCTCGGTGATCTCCATCGGCATGCTGAAGCCCCGGCGCGACCAGGTCGTCGCCTGGCGCGGCCCGATGCTGGACCGGGCGCTCGTGCAGATGCTCAGCGACGTCTACTGGGGCGACCTCGACGCGCTGTTCCTCGACCTTCCCCCGGGCACCGGCGACATCGCGATCTCGCTCGGCCAGCACCTCCCGAACGCCGAGGTGGTCGTGGTGACCACCCCGCAGGAGGCGGCCGCCGAGGTGGCCGAGCGTGCCGGCACGATGGCCTCGATGATGCACCAGCGCGTCGTCGGCGTCGTGGAGAACATGTCGTTCCTGCCCTGCCCGCACTGCGGTCCCGAGCACCGCCTCGAGGTGTTCGGCAGCGGCGGTGGCGCGCGGGTCGCCTCGACGCTGTCCAGCCGTTTCGGGTACGACGTGCCGGTGCTCGGTGAGATCCCGCTCGACCTCGAGCTACGCGAGGGCGGTGACGTCGGGAAGCCGATCGTCGAGTCCGCCCCCGAGACACCTGCGGCCCAGGAGCTGGTCAAGGTGGCGACGACCCTGTCCGGCCGCGGGCGTGGTCTGGCCGGGATGCAGCTCGGGCTCACACCTGCCGGTAGATTCTGACGCGTGTTCGGGATCGGCCTGCCAGAGCTCCTGGTGATCGGCGTCGTCGCCGTCCTCGTGTTCGGGCCCGACCGTCTTCCCGAGTTCGCCCGCCAGGCGGGTCGTTTCCTGCGTCAGGTGCGTCAGTTCACCCAGGCGGCCCGCGACGACCTCCGCAGCGAGCTCGGCCCGGAGTTCGCCGACCTCGAGCTCACCGACCTCGACCCCCGGCAGATTGTGCGCAAGCACATCCTGGAGGCGATGGACGAGGAGGACGACGAGCCCGCGACCGTCCCGGTGCGTCCCGGTCTGCGGCCCTTGGAGCGTGGGGAGCGTCCGCCGTACGACGTCGAGGCGACGTAGCCCGCGGTGCCGGGCGGGTCAGCCGACCTGCGCGTCGAGGGTAATCTGCACCGTCTCCTCCGAACCTCCGCGGCGCACGGTCAGCCGGATCGTCTCCCCCGGCTGGTGGCTGCGGATCGCCACGATCAGGCCGATCCCGTCGTTGACCGCCTTGTCCTCGACAGCGACCACGATGTCGCCCTCCTCGAGCCCGGCGCGGTCGGCGGGGGTGCCCGCCGGGACCCGGACGATCTCGGCGCCGTTGGCACGGCTGCCGGTGTTCACCTCGGCGCCGATGACGGGGTACTTCGCCTCGCCGGTCTGCACGATCTGGGACGCGGTGACCTCCACCTGCTCCATCGGGATCGCGAACCCGACGCCGATGTTGCCGGCCTTGCTGGCGAACCCGCCGACGGTGGCGATCGCGGAGTTCACGCCGACGACCTCGCCGCGGAGGTTGACCAGCGGCCCACCGGAGTTGCCCGGGTTGATGGCGGCGTCGGTCTGCACGGCGTTGATGTAAGACGACTCCTCGGAGTCGCCGGTCGTCACGGGCCGGTCCAGCGCGCTGACGATGCCGGAGGTCACGGTGCTGCTGAGCCCGAGCGGGGAGCCGAGCGCGACGACGGTCTCGCCGACGTTCATCGACTGCGAGCTGCCCAGAGCCGCCGGCTGGAGGTCCTCCGCGCCCTCCACGTCGAGGACCGCGATGTCGTAGGTCGCGCTGCGCCCGACGATGCTGGCCAGCAGCCTCCGGCCGGAGTGGTCGATGACCTGGATCCGGCCGTCGTTCTCGGCTGCTCCGGAGACGACGTGGTTGTTCGTGATCACGTGGCCCTGGCGGTCCACGACGAACCCGGAGCCGGTGCCCGCCCCCGCGCCTCCCCGGGCGATGACCTGGACCGTGCTGGGGAGCAGCGCCTGCGCCACGGCGGCGACGGAGCCGTTCTCGGGCTCGAGCGGAGCCGGCGCGGCCTGGTCTCCCTCGAAGACCGACGGTCCGGCGGTGCGGTCCACCGTGCCGGAGACCAGCGCGCCGCTCATCGCGCCGCCGAGGAGCCCGACGACGAGAGCGGTCGCGGCGACCACCGGCCACAGCCATCCGGGGAGCTTGGGACCGCTGCGCTGCTGCGGCCAGCCCTGCTGGTAGGGCAGGTACTCCGGCTGCTGCCATCCACTGTTGTAGCCGTACGGGTCGTAGCCGTAGGAAGGGTAGGCGTAGGGGTCCTGCTGCTGCGGGTAGGCGGCGGTCCGCTGGTAGGCGTCGCTCTGGTACCCCTCGGACTGCTGACCCTGAGGGTCGTAGGAGCCGGCGTCCGCGTCGGGCCCGGTCGACGGGTCGCCCGGGTGCGGCGGCGGTGCCGCCTCGTCCCGGGACCACAGCGGGGCGGTGTCCTCGTCGCGCTGCTCCGGTCGGCCTGGCTCGTTGTCGCTCACGGGAGCCATTTTGTCCTACCGGCTCAAGCCGTCCGGTGCCTCTCCCCCGGAGGCGCTGCGGTCCGAGCCACCGGAGGGCCGTCGCTGAGCCTGGCCGAGAGGCAGGCTCCCTCGCACACGCGCCACCGGGGCGACCACCGCGGGCGTCCCCGTCGCGGGTGCGCGGGAGAGCGCCGAGGTCGGTGGACCGGCCGGGGTCCCTCCGATGCCGAGCGTGCTGCCGGTGAGCGACGCCAGGCCGAACACCGCCATGGATACGGACCCCGCGCCGGCAACGAGCAGGCCGGTGCGGCGCCGCGCGCGGCCCCGGCGCTCGATCTCCCCGACGGCTGCCCAGGCGGCCGCACCGGAGGGGTCCCGGTCCGCCGGGGTCGGCGAGGGCGAGCCGAGCCCGTAGAGGGAGCCGAGCAGCTGCTGGGGCGGGACGCCGTCGTCGCCGGTCATCGCGGCGAGCTGGGTCTTCACCCAGCCCTCCCGCTCGACCTGGCGGCGGCACGTGCCACAGGTGTTGACGTGGGCCCATGCCCGCTCAGCGGACGAGGCGTCGAGCTGGCCGTCGAGCAGTGCGCTGACGGCGATGCCGAGGTGTCCTCCGAGGTAGCGCATCACACCGTCTGGGTCTCGAGGTCGTCGACCGGTCCGGAGTAGCGCTCACGGCCGGCG
Source organism: Nocardioidaceae bacterium (assembly GCA_035762105.1). Classification (GTDB taxonomy): domain Bacteria; phylum Actinomycetota; class Actinomycetes; order Propionibacteriales; family Nocardioidaceae; genus Nocardioides_C. Next base: position 16,719 of record DASTPU010000246.1, read on the forward strand.
GCGGGGGCACGGTGGGCAAGCGCGGTGCGCAACATCTTGCGGCCGCGGTGGATCCGCGACCGGACGGTGCCGAGCTTCACGCCCAGGACGTCCGCGATCTCGTCGTACGACAGCCCCTCGATGTCGCACAGGACGACCGCGGCGCGGAACTCCGGCGGCAGTGCCGCGAGCGCGCTCTCGATGTCGTCGTCGAGCATCCCGTCCGCGACCTGGGCGTCGGGGCTCGGCATCCGGCTGGGCATGCGCTGGTCGGCGTCCTCGGCGAGGGCGTCGAAGCGGATCTTGGACTTGCGGCGGGCCTGGTCGAGGAAGAGGTTCGTGGTGATCCGGTGCAGCCAGCCCTCGAAGGTGCCGGGGGTGTAGCTCGAGAGCGAGCGGAACACGCGCACGAAGACCTCCTGAGTGAGGTCCTCGGCGTCGTGGGGGTTGCCGGTCAGCCGGTAGGCAAGGCGGTACACCCGCGCGGAGTGCTCGGAGACCACGTCCTCCCACGAGGGCGGCTCCCAGACCTCGGCACGGTCCGCGACGCTGTCGAGGTCTGTCATCGGGCGCTCCTTGCCCCAGGGGGTTATCGCGGCCAGGCCGCTTCGCATCGTCGCCATGTGCGGCGTCTGTTCCCCTCTCACGCTAGGAGGTCGTCCTGAGAGTCACCTGAACGTTCCCGGTCGGGTTTCCTGAGGTAACGCGTGGGAGCCGGTCTGTGTTCCCGTGCCGAGATCGTCCCGCGGCTACCGGGGCGCGGGCCCCCTCCCCGGTAGAGTCTCGCACGACGACACGCGCACCTTGGCTGCGCTTGCGCCTACGGAGGAGGACATCATCGCTACGGGACTCAAGCCCACCAGCTGGGCCTATGCCGAGGAGTTCGTACGCGAGGACGAGGTGCTGGCCGCGGCCCGCAGCCGCGCCAAGGAGGTCGGCGTCGTGCCGATCGGTCCCGGCGGCGGCGCCACCCTCCGTTTCCTCGCCGCGGTCACCGAGGCTCGCGCGGCAGTCGAGATCGGCACCGGCACCGGCGTCTCCGGCCTCTGGATGCTCCGGGGGATGCGGCCGGACGGCGTGCTCACCACGGTCGACACCGAGGCCGAGCACCAGCGGCTGGCCAAGCAGACGTTCAGCGAGGCCGGCATCGCCCCGCAGCGGGTCCGGCTGATCCCGGGCGCCGCGCTCGACGTGCTCCCCCGGCTCACCGACGGGCACTACGACATGGTGTTCTGCGACGGCGACAAGCACGAGTACACCGACTACCTCGACGAGGCGCTCCGACTCCTGAAGCCTGGCGGCATCGTCGCCTTCGACAACGCGCTGTGGCACGACCGGGTGGCCGACCCCGCGCAGCGTGACGCCGAGACCGTGGCGATCCGCGAGCTCGGCAAGGCGGTCCGCGACCACGACAAGCTGCTTCCCGTGCTGCTCCCCGTCGGCGACGGCCTGCTCGTGGCCAAGAAGGTGTGGACCCCCGAGTCCTGACCCCTCTCCGCCGACGGTCAGTCAGGTGGTGACGCCGGCGAGGGGGTCGCGCAGCTCGAGCCAGTGCAGCAGCGCACGGGCGCCGAAGCCGGTGGCGCCCACCGTCCACTCGTACGCGTCGACCGGGGAGTCACCCACCGACGCGATGTCGAGGTGCGCCCACGGCAGCCCGCCCGCGAAGTGCTGGAGGAACAGCGCCGCGGTGATCGCGCCCGGTCCGCCCGCTGCGTTGTCGGCGTCGGCCACCTTGGACTCGAGCAGCTCCTCGTAGTCCTCGGTCAGCGGCATCCGCCACAGCGGCTCACCGGCCGCCGTGCCGGCGGTGGCGATCAGCTCCGCGAGCGCCTCGTCGTTCGCGAAGAAGCCGCCGGTGCGCTGACCCAGCGCGACCTTCATCGCGCCGGTCAGGGTGGCGACGTCGACGAGGACGTCGGGTGAGAGCTCGGAGACGGCGTACGCCATCGCGTCGGCCAGGACCAGGCGGCCCTCGGCGTCGGTGTTGCGGACCTCGCTCGTGCGGCCGCCGTAGTGGCGGATCACGTCGCCGGGACGCATCGCGCTCGCGCCGACGGCGTTCTCGGCCGCCGGGACCAAGCCGGTGACACGGACGGGGCAGTCGACGTCCTCGAGCGCGCCCATGACCGCCATGACGACACCGCCGCCGGTCATGTCGCGCTTCATGTTCGCCATCGCCTCGCCGGGCTTGATCGAGAGGCCACCGGTGTCGAAGGTGATGCCCTTGCCGACCAGCACGACGTGCGGCGTCTTCCGCCCGGCACGGCGCGGGGTGTAGTCGAGGCGGATCAGGCGGGGCGGGGTGGCCGAGCCCTGCCCGACGCCGAGGATGCCGCCGAAGCCCTCCTTGGCCAGCTGCCTCTCGTCCCAGACCTTGAGCTCGAGCCCGGACGAGCGCGCGATCTCCGCGGCGCGCTCCACCATCCAGGCCGGGTTCTTCTCGTTCGACGGGACGAGGGCGAGGCAGCGGGCCTGCCAGCCGGCACCTGCCACGGCGAGCGCCTGCTCGAGCACGGCCTGGCGGTCGGCGTTCTCGGAGAGGCCGGCGAGCACGACGCGCGACACGGGCTGCTCCTTGGCCCCGGCGGAGCGGCGGTGGAACCCGAACGAGCCGAGCACCAGCCCCTCGACCAGCGCACGGAGGCCGGCGTCGTCGCTCAGCGCCGCCAGCGAGGTGGCCAGCGTCTGCTTCCCGCGCACCCGGCGGGCCAGCGCGGCACCGGCCCTGCGCAGGTCGGCCGGCTCGCCCTTGCCCACGCCGACGAACATCACGGACCGGAGGCTCGAGTTGGACAGCCCGGTCGCCGACAGCAGCGGGTGCTCCACGACCTCGCCGACCTTGCCGGTGGCCTGGTGGTGCTCCAGGAGCGCGAACACGTCGAGGTCGAGCTGGTCGAGCAGCTCGGCCGCACCCGGGCCGAGGGTCGGGCCCGCGCTCTCGCCGTCGACGGGCTCCCCGTCGAGGAGCAGGGGTACGGCGACCACGTCGGCGCCGATGACCCCGGTGGGTGAGGCGCTGCTCAGCGCGATCTGCGGCGGCGAGACCTGTTGGGGCAGGGCCACGGTCGTGTTCCCCCTGGAAGTCGTGGGTTGCTGGAGTGAGGCGGCCCGCTCGCCGTGCTGCGGACATAGCGGACGCCGCCTCGACCCTACTCAAATGGCGGCCGACCACAACCGAGGACCCCGGGCGCCCATGTCGGGGCCCGGGGTCCTGTCGGTTCGTGGTCGGGTCGAAGTGCCCGAGGGGCTGGCGTCAGCCGACGACCTCGTTGAGGGCCGCGCCAAGCGCGCCGGCCTCCTCGGCGTTCAGCTCGACGACGAGTCGGCCACCACCCTCGAGCGGGACGCGCATCACGATGCCGCGCCCTTCCTTCGTGACCTCGAGCGGGCCGTCGCCCGTCCGCGGCTTCATCGCCGCCATGCGCACACCTCTTCCTTGGTCCTGCGGCGCACCTACCCGGCGTGGTCCCTCCCACACCAAGCGCAAATCACCGTGGTGCACCGCTTTGCAAGACTATTATCGCTCATTTTCCGGGTGGCCTGGACCACAACCTCCCGAGTGGTCCCGAACAGTCATGTGCAGCGGGTTCCTCCCCTTTGCGGCAGACTCCCTCGTGTGCACGCCCGGTCAGCCCTCTTCGACCTCTTCGGCGACCACCTGCGCTCCCGCGGCGGGCGGGCGCCGGTGGCCTCGCTGGTGCGCATCCTGGCGCCGCTCGGCGTCACCTCCCCTGCCGTCCGTACGGCGATCTCCCGCATGGTCCGCCAGGGCTGGCTCACGCCCGTCGAGGTCGCCGGCGGACGCGGCTACGCCGTCACCCCCAAGGCCCGGCGGCGGCTCGACGACGCCGCGGCGCGCATCTACCGGACCCGCGACAGCGGCTGGAAGGGCGGCTGGGACCTGCTCGTGCTGACCGGTACGCCGACGCGCGCGGGCCGGGAGCGCGTCCGCTCGGCGCTGGCCTTCCTGGGCTACGCCCCGCTGACCGACGGCACGTGGATCAGCCCGTTCTCCTCCCCCGAGGTCGAGGCGGTGCTGGCTGCTGAGGGCGCGGTGGCCACCCGCTTCGAGGCGTACGACGGAGAGCCGACTGCGCTGGCCAGGCAGGCCTGGGACCTCGACGCGCTGGGCACCGCATACGCCTCGTGGCACGGCCAGGCCCGCGAGCTGGTCGCCGACCCCGAGCAGGTGCTCGGCCTTCCACCGATGACCGAGGACGAGCGGGCGTTCGTCGTCCGCTCCCACCTGGTCCACGAGTGGCGGAAGTTCCTGTTCAGCGACCCGGGCCTGCCGGTGGAGCTCCTGCCGCCGCGCTGGCCTGGTCACGACGCCGCTAGGTTCTTCGCCGAGGAGGCGGCGCGCCTGCTTCCGGCCGCAGCACGATTCGTCGACCGTTGCCTTGACCCCGATGCGATGACTGGAGAGCACCCATGACCGACCAGCCCGTGACCTACGACGTCTCCGACGGGGTCGCGACGATCACCCTCAACCGGCCCGACGCCATGAACAGCCTCAACATCGCCACCAAGGAGGCGCTGCGCGACGCGGTCGTCCGCGCCGCCGAGGACGAGTCGGTCCGCTGTGTCGTCCTGACCGGGACCGGCCGGGCCTTCTGCGTCGGACAGGACCTCAAGGAGCACATCGAGCTCCTCGAGCACGGCTCCGACCAGCTGTTCCGCACGGTTCCCGAGCACTACAACCCCACCGTCACGGCGCTGGCCACCATGAACAAGCCGGTGATCGCCGCGATCAACG
>DASTPU010000247.1:0-4686 GCA_035762105.1 Nocardioidaceae bacterium
GAGAGGTTCGGTGGCTGACCCCCGTCGCCGGCCCGCGCGACGTCCTCACGCCGGCCAGCCGCGGCCGGGGAGGGGCGCAGCCGCCGGCAAGGTCGACAGCGCCCGACTGCTCGCCTACGACGTCCTCGTCGCGGTGCGGGAGCAGGACGCCTACACGAACCTGCTGCTCGCCTCGATGCTTCGTGAGCGCGGCCTGAACGGTCGCGACGCCGCCTTCGCCACCGAGCTCGTCTCGGGGACGGTGCGCAGGCAGGGGACGTACGACGCGATCATCGGCGCCTGCGTCGACCGTCCGTTGTCCAAGGTCGACGCAGCAGTCCTGGACGCGCTCCGGCTCGGCGCCCACCAGATCCTCGCGATGCGGGTGCCCACCCACGCCGCCGTCTCGACCACGGTCGAGCTCGTGAGGCAGCGGGTCGGGCACGGGCCCGCCGGGTTCGCCAACGCGGTGCTGCGCAAGGTGGCCGCCCACGACCTCTCCGGGTGGGTGCGCCGCGTCGCGCCCGACCCCGCCACCGACCCGGTCGGGTTCGCCTCGGTCGCCTACTCCCACCCGCGCTGGGTGGTCGAGGCCCTCGACGAGGCGCTCGGTGCAGCCGGCCGGCTCGAGGAGCTCCTGGCGGCCGACAACGCACCGCCCAAGGTCACCCTCGTGGCACGGCCCGGTCTCGCCACCGTGGACGAGCTCGTCGCCGCCGGCGGTACGGCGTCGACCCGGTCGCCGTACGCGGTCGAGCTCGGCTCGGGCGACCCCGCGTCGGTGCCGGCGGTGGCGGAGGGTCGTGCCGGGGTCCAGGACGAGGGCTCGCAGCTCGTCGCCCTGGCGCTGTCCCGGGCCGCGGTCGAGGGCCGGGACGAGCAGTGGCTCGACATGTGCGCGGGCCCGGGCGGCAAGTCCGCGCTGCTCGCGTCGGTCGCGGCCGAGCGAGGAGCGCACGTGCTCGCGTCGGAGCGCCAGGTCCACCGCGCCGGGCTCGTGAGACGGGCGACCGCTGCGGCATCACGCGGGCTCACCGGCGTCATCACGGCCGACGGCACCCGGCCGGCGTGGGCTCCCGGCTCCTTCGACCGGGTGCTCGTGGACGCCCCCTGCTCGGGGCTGGGCGCTCTGCGCCGTCGGCCCGAGTCCCGGTGGCGCCGTACCCCCGCCGACGTCGAGGACCTCGTACCGCTCCAGGAGCAGCTGCTCCGCTCGGCCCTCGACGCGGTCCGCCCCGGTGGTGTGGTGGCCTATGTGACCTGCTCCCCGGTCCTGGCCGAGACCTCGGAGGTGGTCTCCCGGGTCCTGTCCGACCGGGCCGACGCGGAGCTCGAGGACGCGGCTCCTCTGTTCGACGGCGTGCCCGACCTGCAGGCGGAGCGGTCGCGGCTGCCGGGAACCGTCCAGCTCTGGCCACATCGACAGGGCACCGACGCGATGTTCTTCGCGCTGCTGCGCAAGCGCGCGGACCGGTAACGTCGGCTGCATGGCCGCCAAGTCGTCGAAGTCGCCATCTGTCGAGGTCGAGGTCGACGACCGCGTCGTGCGCATCTCCAACCCCGACCGGGTGTACTTCCCGGCGCGCGGTGAGACCAAGCTCGACCTCGTCGAGTACTACCTGTCCGTCGGCGACGGGATCGTCAACGCCCTCCGCGAGCGGCCCTGCATGCTGCACCGCTTCCCCGAGGGCGTCGCGGGGGAGAAGGTGCACCAGAAGCGCGTACCCCATGGCGCCCCGCCCTGGCTCGAGACGGTCCGGGTGAAGTTCCCGCGCTACGACAGGTACGCCGACGAGCTGTGCGTGACCGAGCTGGCCCACGTGATCTGGGCTGTGCAGATGTCGACCGTGGAGTTCCACCCCTGGAACTCCCGGCGCGCGGACACCGAGAAGCCCGACGAGTGGCGGATCGACCTCGACCCGATGCCGGAGAGCCCCTTCGACAAGGTTCGCCGAGTGGCCCACGTGAGCCGCGAGGTCCTCGAGGAGCTCGGCGCGGTCGGCTGGCCCAAGACCTCGGGCGGGAACGGCATCCACGTCTACGTCCGGACCAAGCCCGAGTGGGGCTTCCCCGACGTACGACGGGCTGCGCTGGCGTTCGCACGCGAGGTGGAGCGACGAGCACCCGAGCTCGTGACCACGACGTGGTGGCGCAAGGACCGTGATCCGTCGAAGGTGTTCGTCGACTACAACCAGAACACCCGCGACCACACCATCGCCAGCGCCTACTCCGTCCGCGGCAACCCCGAGGCCACCGTGTCCACGCCGATCCGCTGGGACGAGGTCGACGACGTCGAGCCACGCGACCTGACGATCGCCACCGTCCCCAAGCGGTACGCCGAGCTCGGCGACCTGCACGCAGGGATCGACGAGGCCGTGTTCGACATCCGGCCCCTGCTGGAGTGGGCCGACCGGGACGAGGCCGAGGGTGCCGAGACGCCCACCGAGCCGGACGCCTGAGGACCTCGTCGCGTGTCCCGCACCCGACTCGTCGCCCTGGACGACGCCCCGGACCTGGCTGCGCTGCTCCGCGCTGACAGGGCGTTCCTCGCACCCTTCGAGCCCGCGCGTGACGACGCCTACTTCACCGAGGCCGGCCAGCGGAGGGTGATCGCGAACGCGCTCGAGCAGCACGCTGCGGGCACCGCGCACCCTCGTGTCATCCTCGACGACGACGGCCGCGTCGTGGGTCGGATCACGCTCTCGGGCATCGAGCGGGGGCCGTTCCAGAGCTGTCGCCTGGGCTACCTGGTCAGCCAGCATGCCAACGGCCGAGGCCTGGCGACGTCCGCCGTCGGCGAGGTCGTGGGGGTCGCGTTCGGCGAGCTCGGCCTGCACCGGGTCGAGGCCGGAACCCTGCTGGACAACGTCCGGTCCCAGCGGGTGCTCGAGCGCAACGGGTTCGTCCGCTTCGGGATCGCGCCGGCGTACCTGAGGATCGCGGGGGAGTGGCGGGACCACGTCCTGTTCCAGAGAGTCTCCGAGGAGGCTGCACCCCGCGTCCGATGAGCTCCCCCGGCCTCGTGGTCAGGCCACCATGACATCCGACCTGCATCCGTCGGGCCAGGCTAGCCCCGCCGTCGCACGTCGCGTCCGCTGCCGGATGAGCCCGTTCGTACCCGGGGGCCGTACAGGCGCTCGTGAGCCCCATGCAACAGGTCGACCAGGACCTCGAGGGGGCGCGCGGCCGCCCCTGGGGTCGGAGTGCGTGCGCGCGTGAGCCTGGAGGCGCGCGCAACCGCCGACGAGCCAAGGAGTCGGGATGCGCCGAGTCCCGCCGTGAGCTGAGCGGTGACGAACAGCAGGAAGGCCTGCAGGAACATGACCGCGCCGGTCCCGTCGCCGGGGGAGTCGTCGCCTGCGAGCCGGAACGCGAAGGGCACCGCCGAGAACAGGCCGATGTGGAACACGTAGGCGAGGGCGACGACTCGTGCCGGCCAGGCCGAGGGGAGTCGGGCAAGGCCGGCCTCGATGAAGGCGGTCGCCGGCGTCAGCACGAAGCAGAGGAAGGCGAGGATCCCGAGCAGGCCGCGATCCGTGTCCGTCCACGGCCACCAGTCGGTGTAGGTCCAGTCGATCCCGTAGGACGTGGCCGTCCCACCGACGATCCAGGCCGCGAACAGCACCGACCCCACGACATGGGTGACCCACGGGATGGCGCCCTTGCCTCGGTTGCTCACGTGCCGATGTTGGTGGTGCGGACCTGGGGCGCACATCCGTCCTCGTACTCAGCCCCCGGCCCGCCCAACTAGACTCGACCCGCCATGGGTATCCAGATCTCGCCGAGCATGCTCGCCTCCGACTTCGCCAACCTCGCCGCCGAGGCCGAGCGCGTGTCCAACGCCGACTGGCTCCACGTCGACGTCATGGACAACCACTTCGTGCCGAACCTCACCCTCGGCATGCCGGTCGTCGAGGCGCTCGCGAAGGCGACGGACACGCCGCTGGACTGCCACCTGATGATCGAGGACCCCGACCGCTGGGCCCCGGGCTACGTCGAGGCAGGGGCCTCGTCGGTGACCTTCCACGTCGAGGCCGCAACTGCGCCGATCCGGCTGGCGCGCGAGCTGCGGACGCAGGGCGCGAAGGCCGGCATGGGCCTGCGACCGGCCACGCCGATCGAGCCCTACGAGGACCTGCTCCCCGAGCTCGACATGCTGCTCGTGATGACGGTCGAGCCAGGGTTCGGCGGGCAGAAGTTCCTCGACGTGTGCCTGCCGAAGATCCGTCGTACCCGCCGGCTCATCGAGAAGCACGGGCTCGAGATGTGGCTCCAGGTCGACGGCGGCGTGTCGTTGGAGACGATCGAGCGCTGCGCCGAGGCCGGAGCGGACGTGTTCGTCGCGGGCTCGGCGGTGTTCCGTGCCGACGACCCCGCCGACATGATCGACAAGCTCCGCGCCGCCGCCGGATCCGCGTCCACCCTCTGACCCCCCACGGCAGTCTGCCTCTTCCCATGGCCTGATCACCGGGGGAGGAGGCAGTTTTCCTGCATCCCCTGGTAAACCGGCCCCGTGGGGAGGGTCACACGCATGGAGGGCGGGGGATGTGGCAGGCTTTGCATGACGAGTGATGAGCTCGCGTGCTCTGGGGTCGGTGCAATTCCGAACCGGCGGTGAAAGTCCGCGACCCGGCCGCATCCAGCGGCCGGTTGACCAGGTGGGACTCCTGGACCGACGGTGAGAGTCCGGATGGGAAGCGCACGCAG
>DASTPU010000248.1:0-33480 GCA_035762105.1 Nocardioidaceae bacterium
GAACACCTCGTCACCCTGCTCGGGACCGGGCCCCGGCTGGCCGACAGCGGACCCCACCTCCTGCTGCCGCCGTCCTAGAAAGACTCGAACAGGTGTTCGACGGAAGGCGTATCCTTGGCCTCATGGTCCAGAACGTCGCACCTCCCGGATGGCCGCACCAGGTCAGACCGCCGGACGCCCCCGGGTGGGAGCGGACCGCGGTGAACTGGCTGCTGGACATCTGCCCTCCTGAGTACCGCTCCTACACCGTGCTCCGTCGTCACGTCGTAGTCCTGGCGCGGTTCGCCGTGCTCCACGTCGAGGCTTCCCAGGCCGCGGTGCGGCGGGGGCTGAGCGAGGCCCGGGCAGTGCTCCGTGACGTGGCCGAACCCGGCACCGTCGAGGCCGCGGTCGAGGCCTGGCACACCGAGGCGGCCCGGCTGGAGTCCGAGCGTCGCGCGGTCGGGTTGGTCGAGGAGGCGTTGCGGGGCAGGCGCTTCGTGGCCCGGCTGTAGCCTGCGATGCCATGACGCCCGCACCCGCATCGGCCACCGCACAGCTCACCGTCGTCCGTGTCCCGGGGCACGGGGCCGAGGACGTCCTCGTCGCAGCCGACGGCTCCGTCTACACCGGCACCGAGGACGGTGTGATCTGGCGCGTCCACGACGACGGTGCGCACCTCTCCCGCGTCGCGAGCACCGGCGGGCGGCCGCTCGGCCTCGAGTGGCTTCCCGATGGACGGATCCTCGTCTGCGACGCCCGACACGGGCTCCTCGCCGTCGGGCCGGTCTCGGGAGAGGTCGAGACCCTCACCGATCTGGTGCACGGCCGACGCATGACGTTCTGCAACAACGCCGCCGTCGCCGCCGACGGCACGATCTGGTTCTCCGACTCCTCACGGCACCACGGCATCGAGCGCTGGAAGGCCGACATCGTCGAGAACACCACGTCCGGCCGGCTGCTCCGCCGCGCCCCTGACGGGACGGTCACCGTGGCCGTCGACGGTCTGCGGTTCGCCAACGGCGTCGCGCTGGCCGCCGACGAGTCCTACGTCGCGGTGGCCGAGACGGCCGGGCGGACCGTCGTACGCCACTGGCTGACCGGGCACCGGGCCGGCGAGACCGACTGTCTCGCCGAGGACCTGCCCGGCTACCCCGACAACATCGCGCGTGGCAGCGACGGGCTGGTGTGGGTGACCATCGCCTCGCCGAGGGACCCGGTCGTCGAGGGCCTGATGAACGGCCCGATGGCGCTGCGCCGGGCGGCCTGGCGGCTGCCCGCACCGCTGCAGCCCAAGCCGAAGCGCACCGCTCGGGTGATGGCCTTCGACGACACCGGTGATGTGGTCCACGACCGGTCGTTCGACGCGAGCTCCTTCCACATGGTCACCGGAGTTCGCGAGCACGACGGCCGGGTGTGGCTCGGCAGCCTGGTCGAGCCGGCCGTCGCCGTCTTCGAGGTATGAGGCTCCGGCGACTAGACTCGCAGGGTTGTTCGTCGAAGTTGGGAAGAGGAGCTGATGGGTTACCTGGAGTCGATCAAGGGGCCGCGTGACCTGCGCGACCTCGACGACCACCAGCTCGACGAGCTCGCGGCGGAGATCCGCGACTTCCTGGTCACGAAGGTCTCCCGCACCGGCGGCCACCTCGGTCCCAACCTCGGGGTCGTCGAGCTGACCATCGCGATCCACCGGGTCTTCGACTCGCCGACCGACCGGGTCGTCTTCGACACCGGCCACCAGGCCTACGTGCACAAGGCGCTCACCGGCCGCGCCGCGCGGTTCGACACGCTCCGCCAGGAGGGCGGCCTGTCCGGCTACCCGAGCCAGGCCGAGTCCGACCACGACGTCGTCGAGAACTCCCACGCCTCGACCGCGCTGTCCTACGCCGACGGGCTGGCCAAGGCCTACTCGATCCGCGGTGAGGACCGGTACGTCGTCGCGGTCATCGGCGACGGGGCGCTCACCGGCGGCATGGCCTGGGAGGCGCTGAACAACATCGCCGCCGACCAGGACCGCAAGCTGGTCATGGTCGTCAACGACAACGGCCGCTCCTACACGCCGACCGTCGGCGGCCTCGCCAACCACCTCACGACGCTGCGGACCAACCCGCGCTACGAGCAGGTGCTCGACATGGTGAAGAAGCGCCTCCACGGGGTGCGTGGCGTCGGACCCGCGGTGTACGACGCGCTGCACGCCGTCAAGAAGGGCATGAAGGACGCCCTCGCGCCCCAGGGTCTCTTCGAGGACCTCGGCCTGAAGTACGTCGGCCCCATCGACGGCCACGACCGGCAGGCGGTCGAGCAGGCACTCGCCCAGGCCAAGCGGTTCGGCGGCCCCGTGATCGTGCACGTGATGACCAAGAAGGGCTTCGGCTACGACGCCGCCGAGCGCCACGAGGCCGACAACTTCCACTCGCCCGGCCCCTTCGACGCCCTGACCGGCGTGGAGAACCCCAAGGGCCAGATCTGGACCGACATCTTCGCCGAGGAGATGGTCGCGCTCGGCGGTGAGCGCAAGGACCTCGTCGCGATCACGGCCGCCATGCTGCACCCGGTCGGGCTCGACCAGTTCGCCGCCCGGTACCCCGAGCGCACCTTCGACGTCGGCATCGCCGAGCAGCACGCCGCGACGTCGGCCGCCGGGCTCGCGATGGGCGGGCTGCACCCGGTCGTCGCCATCTACGCCACCTTCCTGAACCGCGCCTTCGACCAGGTGCTCATGGACGTGGCGCTGCACAGGTGCGGCGTGACGTTCGTCCTCGACCGCTCCGGGGTCACCGGTGACGACGGCGCGAGCCACAACGGCATGTGGGACATGTCGATCCTGCAGGTCGTCCCCGGCCTGCGACTTGCCGCACCGCGTGACGGCGCGCGTCTCCGCGAGCTGCTGCGTGAGGCGGTCCAGGTCGACGACGCCCCGACCGTCGTACGTTTCCCCAAGGGCCCGCCGATCGCCGACGTCGAGCGCGTGGACCGTGCCGGCTCGATGGACGTGCTGGTCCGCAAGGGCGCGAAGGACGTGCTGCTCGTCGGTGTCGGCTCGATGGCCTCGACCTCGGTCGAGGTCGCCGAACGTCTTGCGGCGCAGGGGATCGGGGTCACCGTGGTCGACCCGCGGTGGGTCAAGCCGTTCGACCCCGCGATCCTGGACCTCGCCCGCGACCACCGCCTCGTGGTCAGCGTCGAGGACAACGGGATCACCGGCGGCGTCGGCTCGGTCCTGCTGCAGCTGCTCAACGAGGCGCGCGTCGCGACACCGGTGCGGCTGCACGGCATACCGCAGCGGTTCCTCGACCACGCCAAGCGCGCGAAGATCCTCGACGACATCGGGCTCACCGCGCAGAAGCTCGCGCGCAGCATCGTCGAGGACGTCACCGCGCTCGACAACGGTGAGGCGCTGCTCGAGGTGGAGCAGCGCCCCTGACCTTCGGTCAGGGAGCGCCGCCTCGGCCGGTCAGGAGTCCAGCGGGTCCCCGACGGGAAGCGCGAAGGATGCCGACCCGCCGACCTCGGCGCTCGCGACGACCTGGCACTGGCCGGTTGCGATGTCGCATGTCAGGAAGTCGGCTGGATACGGCACCCGCTTGAGCGACCTGATCCCGAAGACCATCGCAGTGTCATCGTCCACCCAGCCGTAGACGCTCTTGAAGGGGTAGTCGTCGAGGCCCGGGGTGACGGCCTCGACGGATGCCCTCTCGTAGACCGCGATCTCGTCCGCCTCCTCGACGGCGACATACGTCGCGTCGGGAGACAGCGCGGCGTTCCAGCCCGTGGGCATCGTGCGGGCGGTGTCATCCATCGCGGGACCCACGAGCAGTCGGCTCCCGTTGTTGTCGTCGGTGACGAAGGCGATCTGTCCGTGGGCAACGTCGGTCACCTGGATCACCTGCTGGGGCTTGTTGGCCGGGTCGGTGACCGGCGCCGTGCGGCGTAGCACCTCGGTCTCGCCGCTCTCGATGTCGTAGCGCACGACGCTGCCCTCTGCACGCCAGTACGCGGCACCGTCGTCGAGCGCGAAGACCTCCGCTCCCTGGTCGGCGGGGTCGCGTGACGGCCCTGCGGCGTCGTCGTCGACGCGGGCGGCCTCGGCCCGGGTGTGCGTGTCGAAGACGACGTACTGAGGGTGGCCGTCCGCGGCGCGGGCGACCCACGCGACCAGTGAGCCTGTGTCGTCGGCACGCAGGGTCCTGTTGGTCGAACGACCGACGCGTTCGGAGGAGGCACCGTCGTAGAACCACACTGAGCCGTCTCCCGTCGTGTAGACGAAGCCGTCGTCGGTCTGGACGTAGGAGCTCACGGTGTCGCCCACGGAGAACGACTCCTTGCCCCAGTGGATGACGTCACCGACGGCGAAGCTCACCTTGCGCTCGGCGTACGGCGGTGGGGGAGCGGCCGTCCGGTGGTTGTCGGTGGCGAGGAGGCCGGGCAGCGTCAGGGACCCCGCCGCGACGATGCCGGTGACGCCGGCGGCGACGAGCCCCGTCGTCAGCCGGGACCGGCGGGCCCGCTGCTCACCCGCGCGGACGATCGCGCCCACGTCGAAGCGCGGAGGGGTCTGTGCGTCGGCCTGCTCACGCAGGGTGTCTCTCAGAAGGTCGGTCATCGCTGCACCACCAGTTCGGTCGGGAGGAGGTGCGCCGCGTCCGCACCGAGCTGCTCCCTGAGTCGTCGAAGGCCTTGGTAGACCTGGCTCTTGACCGTGCCGACGGCACAGTCCATGACCTCCGCGGTCTGCGCCTCCGTGAGGTCCTCGTAGTAGCGGAGCACGATCGCCGCGCGTTGCCTCGGAGGCAGCTGCTGGAGCTCGGCCCACAGCCAGGTGCGGTCGACCACCTCGTCGCCGTGCCCGGCTCGCTCGCCCGGCCTGTCGGGCACGTCGTCGCGAGGACGCTCGGCCGACCAGGACTTGCGACGCCACCACGAGATGTACGTCGTGGTGATCGCCTTGCGGGTGTAGGCCTCCGCCCTGGAGACGTCGCGCAGCCGCGGCCAGGCGACGTAGGTCTTGGTCAACGCCTCCTGGACCAGGTCGTGTGCGAGGTCATGCTCGCCGACCATCAGGTAGGCGGTCCTGAACAGCGAGGCCGAGCGTGCGGCCACGAACTCCGTGAACGCGACCGTGTCGCGTCGTGCCATGGGTTCCCCCTGGGGTCTCGGGCCGGTGTGACCCGGTTCAGAACCCTAGACGCGGTGGGAGGAGCGGAAGGTTCAGGGCGATCTCATTCGCAAGACCGATGTGCGCGCCTGCGCGGTCACCTACCTTCGGGGGCATGCGCGTTCCCGTCCCGCCCGCCGTCGACATCGCGATCGCGGCGGCGTTCGTCGTCCTCAGCGTCGCCGAGGCGGCGTTCAGCCCCGCGGTGCAGTCGCCGCTCCTGCACGTCGTCGCCGCCGGCCTGGCCATGGTCGCGCTCGCGTGGCGTCGGTCCTTCCCGATCGGCGTGGCGGTCTATGTCGTCGGCACGGACCTGGTGATCAACCCGGAGCAGCAGTTCTCCACGCTGCTCTCGCTCGTGCTGGTCTGCTACACGGTCGGGGCCGAGACCGAGCCGCCGAGGAGCTACGCCGGGCTGGCCGTCGTACTGCTGCCGTTCATCGGAGTGAGCGTGGCAGGCGACCTCGTTCCGAGCGACCTCGCAGCAGCGCTGGTCTTCTTCGTCGGCCCCTGGTCGGTGGGCACGGCCGTACGCCAGCGCAACGTGCGCACGGAGGAGGCGGTGGCCCGCGCGGACCGGCTCGAACGCGACCGCGAGGTCGAGGCGGCCGCCGCGGCCGCCGAGGAGCGGACCCGGATCGCGCGCGAGCTCCACGACATCGTGTCGCACTCGATCAGCGTGGTGACCATCCAGACCCAGGCGGTACGACGCCGCCTCGGGCCGGAGCACGCCAAGGAGGTGGAGGACCTCGCCGCCGTCGAGGCCACGGCACGCGAGGCGCTCGCGGAGATGCGCCGCCTCTTCGGCGTGCTGCGCGCCGACGGCGAGACCGCGTCGCTCACGCCGCAGCCAGGGCTGCACGAGCTGGAACGCCTCGTCTCCCAGGTGAGAGGTTCCGGCCTCGACGTCGAGGTCGATGTGGCGGGGGAGCGGTACGACCTTCCGCCGGGCGTGGACCTCGCGGCCTACCGGATCGTGCAGGAGGGGCTGACCAACGCGTTGCGGCATTCCGGAGCGAAGCACGCCCGCGTGGTGCTGAGATATGGGCCGGCGCGGCTCGACGTCGCCGTCGAGGACGACGGACGGGGGCTGGCCGAGGTCACGACAGGAGGACACGGGCTCGTGGGTGTGCGGGAGAGGGTGGCGTTGTACGACGGCACGGTCGACATCGGTCCCGGGCCGTCCGGCGGCGTCCGCCTCGCCGCGTCGCTGCCGGTGAGGGAGACCGTGTGACTTCGCTGGTCATCGCCGACGACCAGGGCATGGTGCGGGCCGGCTTCCGGTCGCTGCTCGAGGCGGAGCCCGACCTCGAGGTCGTCGGGGAGGCGGCCAACGGCGAGGAGGCGGTCGACGTCGTCCGCCGGCTCAGACCCGAAGTCACCTTGATGGACATCCGGATGCCGGTGCTCGACGGCCTGGCCGCGACCCGGGCCATCCTGGCTGAGGGCATCGACACTCGCGTCCTGGTCCTGACGACGTTCGACCTCGACGAGTACGTCTTCGAGGCCCTCCGCGCCGGCGCCTCCGGGTTCCTGCTCAAGGACGCGCCGGCGGAGGAGCTCGCCGCGGCGATCCGCGTCGTCGCCTCCGGTGACTCGCTGCTCGCGCCCGGTGTGACCCGGCGTGTCATCGACGCCTTCGTACGTCGACCCGCGGCTCCGTCCAGGGGCCCCGACCCGGCGCTGTCGCGGCTGACCCCGCGCGAGGTCGAGGTGCTCGGCCTGCTCGCCCGCGGCTGCTCGAACACCGACATCGCCGAGCGGCTGTTCGTGTCCGAGGCGACGACGAAGACCCATGTCAGCAACGTCCTGAGCAAGCTCGGGCTCCGCGACCGGGTGCAGGCGGTGATCTTCGCCTACGAGAACGGCGTCGTCGTCCCGGGGGAGCGGGAGACGTCCGGAGATCCGTCGTACGGCTGAGACCGAGATCCATCCCGCGGGCGATCCCCGCTGAGACCGCGGGACGGGACCGTTGAGCAACTCAAGACCGCTCAACGAAAGGGACACAGATGTCCACCGTCACCACCAGCCTCACCCACGCTGCCGTCGCCGACGCCGTGGTCGCCCGTCCCTCGCGGGCCCTCGCCGCCCGCCGATGGTTCCTCATCGCCTCGCCCGTGCTCGCCGGCCTCTTCGCCGTCGTCGGGGCCTACGCGGACCCTGCTGCAGGGACGGCGGGCACGGAGATGTGGGAGGTCTACATCGCCGAGCCCGAGCCGCTGCAGCTCAAGTCGCTCGGCTTCCACTGGGCCTACGCGTTCTGGATCACACCGGCGCTCCTGCTGGCCGCGTACGTGAAGGGCCAGGGAGCCTGGCTCGCCAACCTCGCCGCGCTGCTCGGCTTCGCGGGTGCGACCACGCTGCCGGGGATGCTGCTCTCCGACTGGTACGACTCCGCCATCGGTCAGCTCTACGGGCTGGAGGGCACGGTTGCCGTCTCCGAGCACATGGGGGCGACCATGTGGGGCGTTCCGGTGATGATCATGCCTGGCATCATCGGGCTGCTGACCGCGCTTCCGCTGGCGGCGTTCGCGCTGTGGCGGGCAGGGCTGGTCCGGTGGTGGGCACCCTGCTCGGTTCTCGCCGGCACCGCCGCCTTCATGCTCTCGAACGTCACCTGGTGGGGCTGCGCGATCACGGCGGTGTTCTTCACCGTGTTCGCCGTCGCCGTCGAGCGGGCCACCAGGGCCTGACTCGAAGGATCGAGGCGCCGTACCCCGGTCGGGGTACGGCGCCTCTCAGCTGTCCGGCTACCAGGAAACGGGACTCCCGGAGCCGTATTCACGAAGATTTTGCATGTTCATGCAGATCTCTTCCCAAACCGCCTTCGGCAACAAAGACTTTCGGGCGTTTGCGCCATATGACGACTCGGGACGACATATCAGGCGTATTCCTCCGGACGGGCTGATACCCACCAGCGCGTCCGGAGCGGTGTCTATCCCCCGGGAGCTCCCGGGGTCGAAAGGGGAAGAGATGTCTCACCGTCACCACGGTGTGTCTCGGTTCCGCGTCGCTGCAGCAGTTCCCGCGCTCGCCCTCCTGACCACAGGACTGGCCACGAGTGCGACCACTGCCACCACCGCAGCCGCCGAACCCGGCAGCACGTCCGTCGTCACCGCCCAGGGCGCGGCCTCGGATCCGAACTACTACATGAACTACGTCGCGCCCCAGGCCGAGAAGGCGTTCAGCGACGACGTACGTGCGCCGCAGAGCAAGCAGGCTGCCGAGCGCCAGGAGCAGGCGCTCGCGGAGGCGATGAAGTACGACGCCAAACACGCGAACGGAAACCCCGTGGCCGCGCGGGAGCTCGCGAAGCTCGAGGCGAAGGCGATGCAGACCGGGCGCAGCCCGCAGGACATCAAGGGCCAGTACAAGGGCGCCAGCGCGACCCAGGAGGCCAAGCTCCTCACGATCCTCGTCGAGTTCAACGAGAACGCCGACGACGACTTCTCCGACGTGATGGTGCCGGAGTACTTCGGTGCGAGCACCTGCAAGCCGGGCGACGCCGCGGTCAACGGTCCGCTGCACAACAACATCCCGGACCCGGCTTCGTTGACCCCGAAGGACAACAACTCGTTCTGGGTCGAGGACTTCTCCCCCGAGCACTTCGACAAGATGCTCTTCACCGACGAGGGCATCACCGAGCGGGTCCGCACCGACCTGACGGGCCCTGACGGCCAGCCCGGCTTCGACATCTCCGGCTACACGATGAAGAGCATGTACGAGGAGATGTCCCGCGGTGCCTACACCGTGTCCGGTGAGGCGACTCCGTGGGTCAAGGTCGACCACTCCGAGGGCTGGTACGGCGCGTCCGTCTGCCACAAGAACGACGAGGGCGTCTACGAGGCCGGGCGCATCCAGGACCAGCAGGGCCACCCGGACAACCCGCTCGGCCCCGGCCAGCTGCCCATCGACGCGGTCAACGCGCTCGCGGAGATGGACCCCGAGTTCCCGTGGGCCGACTACGACATCGAGGACCAGGGTGACCTAGACGGCGACGGCAACTACTACGAGCCCGACGGCGTGATCGACCACGTCGTCCTCGTGCACGCCGGCGCGGACAAGTCCGGCGGTGGCGGCGACGAGGGCACCTACGCGATCTGGGCGCACTCCTCGGCCGTGCCGGGTGGCGCTCCGATCCCGGGCACCGACCTCAAGCTGTCGAACTACATCGTCCAGCCCGAGGACTCCGGGGTCGGCGTGTTCGCGCACGAGTACGGCCACGACCTCGGTCTGCCGGACCTCTACGACACCTCCGGCGCCGGCGACTCCGACGTCGACTTCTGGGACCTGATGGCGTCCGGCTCGCACGCCGGCCCGATCTTCCAGTCGATGCCCACGCACATGGGCCTGTGGGACAAGTGGATCCTCGGCTGGGCCGACCCGGTCCAGATCAACCCCGGCGACTCGCCTCGCGACGTCCGCGTCGGTCAGAACTCCCGGCCGCTGCGCGGCACCGCCGACGGCATCAAGGTCAACCTGCCCACCAAGGTGATCACGCTCGCCGAGCCGCACAGCGGCGAGGGCATGTGGTGGAGCAACAACGACCAGGACTGGGCCAAGAACACGCTGACCCGCACGGTGAGCGTGCCAGCGGCCTCTGACGCCAAGTTCTGGATGTGGAACAACTTCATCATCGAGGAGGACTGGGACTACGGCTTCGTCGAGGTCTCGACCGACGGCGGCGCCACCTGGACCGAGCAGAAGGTCTTCAACGCCGACGGCACCGAGGTCACCACCCCGGCCGACTACTCCGACCCGTACGGTCGGATGGCCGACTTCGGCGGGAAGAAGTTCGGCCTCACCGGTGACAGCCACGGCTGGGCGCACCAGTACGTCGACCTCAGCGGCTTCGCCGGCCAGAGCGTCCAGGTCCGTCTGCTGCAGGCGACCGACGCGGCCTACCTCGACCGCGGCTGGTTCGCCGACGACTTCTCGCTCGTCGCCGACGGCGCCACGGTGTGGTCCGACGACGTCGAGGGCGGCGCCAACGGCTGGACCGCCGCCACCGGCACCTACGTCGACGGCTCGCCGCTGGGTCGGGGCTGGGTCATCGACCCGGGCACCAGCTCGAAGGCGCAGTACTACCTGGTGGAGTGGCGCAACTTCGACGGGTTCGACGAGGGCCTGAAGTACGCCTACGACACGACCTACCAGACCGCGAACGGCCAGTGGAAGGTCGAGAAGTTCAAGTACAACGCACCGGGTGCGCTGGTCTGGTACCGCGACACGTCGTTCGGCAACGCCAACCACGCCGCGAACAACGCGACTGCGCTGCCGAGCGCTGGCGCCAAGGGCGGCCTGCTCATCGTGGACAGCCACTTCGACCCGCTCCGTCGTACCGGTGAGGCGGCAGCGCTCGACCCGACCACGCTGAAGAACCTGCCTTCGCGTCCGCAGTCCTCGAACGCAGCGTTCGGCCTCAAAGCGACGTACGCGTTCACGGAGTGCGTGGCCAACGCCGACCTCACGGTCGAAGGCTGCAGCACGCACCCGTCGCAGCCCGCGGTGAGCACCTTCACCGACAACAAGGGCTGGGTCCCCGGTTTCGAGTTCCGCAACGGTGGTCTCTACTGGCGTGACATCGACGCGTCCGCGGTGGTGCCCTCGCGCGGCAACACGCCGTACACCACCAGGATCGTCAACGCGGACGGCAGCCCGGCGACCGGGCTCTACGGGATGGACCTCGGGATTGCGGTCACAGGCTCGGGCAACCCGGCTGACGCCGGTGTCGGTTACGGCACCGTCATCAAGGTCGCCCAGACCTACGACGCCAACCGCTCGGCGCTGATCAGCGTCACGGCTCCGGCGCGGTGACGGCGGTGGGCTGACCGTCGTACGGCGGTCAGCCCACACCTCCCACGGCAAAGGGGCACTTCCCTCGGTGAATTCCCCGAGGGAAGTGCCCCTTTCCCATGGTCCCCTGGTAAACGACCGACCGGGGTCAGTGGAACTTCTTGCCGTTGACCTTCTCGGAGATGCCCGTGCGGTCGAGCAGCTTGGTGAGGCCGCCGTTCCAGAAGGCGTAGCCGGCACCGGTGATCATGGCCAGGTCGATGTCCTCGGGGCCCACCACGACGCCGTCGTCGAGCATGATCCGGGCCTCCTCCGCAAGAGCGGAGAGCACGCGCTCGCGGACCTGCTCCGCGGGCAGATCCAGGTCGCCGGTCTCGAACAGCCCGACGGCCTCGGGGTCGAGGTCGCCGTCGGCGCCGTAGATTCCGGGCTTGCCCGCCGCGACGAGCCTCTCGAGATTGGGCGAGACGAAGAAGCGGTCCGGGAACGCCTTGCTCAGCGTCTCGCCGTTGTGGAGCGCGATGGCGGGACCGACCAGCGACAGCAGGACGAACGGCGACATCGGGGTGACCCCGGCGAAGGCGCCGTCGACCACCCTGATCGGGGTGCCCTCGTCCACGATCCTGTTGACCTCGCTCATGAACCGGCCGAGCAGGCGGTTCACGATGAACGACGGGCTGTCGTTCACGAGGATCGTCGTCTTCTTCAACACCTTGCCGGTGGCGAAGGCCGTGGCCAGCGTGGCGTCGTCGGTCTGCTCACCCTTGACGATCTCGAGCAGCGGCATCAGCGCGACCGGGTTGAAGAAGTGGAAGCCGACGACCCGCTCGGGGTTCTTCAGGTCGGCGGCCATCTCGGTGATCGACAGCGACGAGGTGTTCGTCGCCAGCACGCACTCCGGCGACACGATCGCCTCGACGTCGGCGAAGACCTGCCTCTTGACGCCCATCTCCTCGAAGACCGCCTCGATCACGAAGTCGGCGTCGGCGAAGACGTCCTCCTTCTCGACCGAGCCGGTGACCAGGCCCTTGAGGCGGTTGGCCTTGTCCTGGTTGAGGCGGCCCTTGAGCAGGAGCTTGTCGACCTCCTCGTGGACGTAGCCCACGCCCTTGTCGACGCGGGCCTGGTCGAGGTCCGTGAGTACGACGGGCACCTGCAGGCGCCGGGCGAACAGCAGCGCGAGCTGGCTGGCCATGAGGCCCGCGCCCACGATGCCGACCTTCGTGACCGGACGGGCGAGCGACTTGTCCGGTGCACCCGCGGGACGCTTCGCGCGCTTCTGCACGAGGTCGAAGGAGTAGAGGCCCGCGGCGAGCTCCGGGGAGAGCACCAGGTCGGCGAGCGCCTGGTCCTCGGCGGCGAAGCCCTCGTCACGGCCGGCGTCCTTCGCCGCCGCGATCAGGTCGAGCGCCCGGTAGGCAGCCGGTGCGGCCCCGCCGGTCTTGGCGTCGGCGAGCTTGCGGCCCTTGGCCACCGCCGTGTCCCACGCCTCACCGCGGTCGACCTCGGCACGCTCCACCACGACGTCACCGTTGAGGACCCGAGCGGCCCAGAGCAGCGACTGCTCGAGGAAGTCGGCGCCCGAGAGCTCGACGTCGGCCAGACCCAGCTCGAAGGCCGCGTGCCCGGTGAGGGTCTTGCCCTGGTTGAGCGGGTTCTCGACGATCAGCTTGACCGCCTTCTCCGCGCCAACCAGGTTCGGAACGAGATAGGCGCCGCCCCAGCCGGGAACGAGCCCGAGCATGACCTCGGGCAGGCCGAGCGCGGGCGCGCTGTCCTGGACGGTGCGGTAGGTGCAGTGCAGGGCGACCTCGAGCCCGCCGCCGAGCGCGAGCCCGTTGACGAAGCCGAAGGACGGCTTGCCGCCGTCGACCAGCTTGCGGAAGACGCCGTGACCGATCCGGGCGATCGTCTCGGCGTCCTCGCGTCCGGCGATCCTCACCGACGACAGGTCGGCGCCGGCCGCCAGGATGAACGGCTTGCCGGTGACACCGATCGCCGCGACGTCATCGCGGGACAGCGCCTCGTCGAGCGCTGTGTTCAGCGCGGCCAGGCCCTTCGGGCCGAACGTGTTGGGCCGGGTGTGGTCCAGGCCGTTGTCCAGGGTGATCAGGGCCATCGTGCCCGCGGCGTACGGGAGCTCGACGTACCGCAGCTTGGCCTCGGTGACGACCTCGTCGCCGGACAGCTCCACGCCGCGGTCGATGGCCGCCTGGAGCTCAGGGGTCGTGGGGGACACAGACATCAGGCGACCTCTTCCTTCTCAGCGCCGTTCCAGCAGGGGTTCTCCCAGATCACCGTGCCGCCCATGCCGATCCCGATGCACATCGTGGTCATGCCGTAGCGGACCTCGGGGCGCTCCTCGAACTGGCGGGCGAGCTGGGTCATCAGGCGGACGCCGGAGGAGGCCAGCGGGTGGCCCATCGCGATCGCGCCGCCGTAGGGGTTCACGCGCTCGTCGTCGTCGTCGATGCCGAAGTGCTCGAGGAAGGCGAGCACCTGGACGGCGAACGCCTCGTTGACCTCGAACGCGTCGACGTCGTCGATGGTGAGACCGGCCTGTTTGAGCGCCTTCTCGGTGGCCGGGATCGGACCCGCCCCCATGACCTCGGGCTCGACACCCACGAAGGAGTAGGAGACCAGGCGCATCTTCACCGGGAGGCCGAGCTCGCGTGCGGTCTCCTCGTCGGCGAGCAGCGCCGCGGTTGCGCCGTCGTTCAGGCCGGCCGCGTTGCCCGGGGTGACCCGGCCGTGCGGGCGGAACGGCGTCTTGAGCGTGGCCAGGTCGTCCATGGTGGTACCCGGACGGGGCGGCTCGTCGACCGTCGCGAGGCCCCAGCCGCTCTCGACGGAGCGGGTGGCCACAGGCACGAGGTCGGGCTGGATCTTGTTGTCGGCGTAGGCCCTGGCCGTCCTCTCCTGCGAGCGGACGGCGAAGCGGTCGGCGCGCTCCTTGGTGATGGTGGGGTAGCGGTCGTGCAGGTTCTCGGCCGTCTTGCCCATCACGAGCGCGTCGGGGTCGACGATCTTCTCGGAGATGATCCGCGGGTTCGGGTCCACGCCCTCGCCCATCGGGTGGCGGCCCATGTGCTCGACGCCGCCGGCGATCGCGATGTCGTACGCGCCGAAGGCGATGCCGCCCGCGGTCGTGGTGACCGCGGTCATCGCGCCCGCGCACATCCGGTCGACCGAGTAGCCGGGCGTGCTCTGGGGAAGCCCGGCGAGGAGGGCGGCGGTGCGGCCGATGGTCAGGCCCTGGTCGCCGATCTGGGTGGTGGCGGCGATAGCGACCTCGTCGACCCGCTCGGGCGGGAGGTTGGGGTTGCGCCGCATGAGCTCGCGGATGCACTTGATCACGAGGTCGTCGGCACGCGTCTCGGCGTACTGGCCCTTGGCCTTGCCGAACGGCGTCCGCACGCCGTCGACGAAGACGACCTCTCGCAACTGTCGGGGCACGAAGGCTCCTTCATGCGTCGTAGGGGATGTGGCACGGCGATGCTACCCGTGGGTAACAACGTGGGGGAAGGACCTCGGGATGTGCCGGTGGTCACCTGTGTGCGGCGCGGCAGACGCTGTCCGGGCTGCGAGAATGTCAGCCGCATACGCTTGAGCCCACGACGCAGGAACCGACCCGGAAGGTTGTGAGATGGCGGAAGCCCACCGTTTCGTGCACATCGTCGACGAGGTGCCCGAGCTCGAGGGCCACGCCGAGGGACCCGTGCTGGTCCATTCCCTCGAGGGGTTCCTCGACGCGGGGAACGCCGCCAACCTCGCGGTGGAGCACCTGCTCGAGGAGTCCGCCGGGCGGGTGGTGGCCAGCTTCGCCATCGACGACTTCTACGACTACCGCGCCCGTCGTCCGCCGATGTCCTTCGTGGAGAACCACTACGAGGGTTACGAGGCGCCCCGGCTGGTCGTCCGGCTCCTGCACGACACCGGCGGGAGGCCGTACCTCCTGCTCCACGGCCCCGAGCCGGACATGCACTGGGAGGCCTTCGCCCAGGCCGTCCGCACCGTCGTCGAGCACTTCGGCGTCCGGCTCACCGTGGCCCTCGGCGCGGTGCCCATGGCGGTGCCGCACACGCGACCGGTGATGCTCACGCACCACGCCACCTCGCCCGAGCTGCTGACCCGGCAGAACGTCTGGCGCGGGCAGATCCGGGTCCCGGCCAGCGCTCAGGCGCTGCTGGAGTTCCGACTCGGCGAATGGGGTCATCCCGCCACCGGCTTCGTCGCCCACATCCCGCACTACGTCGCGCAGTTCGACTACCCGAACGCCTCAGTGGCCCTGCTCGAGGCACTCTCGGACGTCACCGGCCTCACGTGGGACCTCGCCACGCTGCGCGCCACCGGTGAGGCCAGGATGGTGGAGATCGCGGCGCAGATCGAGGACTCCGCGGAGGTCCGCGACGTCGTGCACGGGCTCGAGCAGCAGTACGACTCGTTCCACCGGGCCGACGCAGGCGAGGGGACCTCCCTGCCGCTCGCCGAGGAGCAGGAGCTCCCGACCGGTGAGGAGATCGGTGCCGAGTTCGAGCGCTTCCTGGCCGGGCTCGACAAGCGTGACCGGCCGGACCGCGGTGACCGGCCGGACCGTGAGAACCCCGAGGAGTAGAGGAAGCCTTGCCCAGTTCTGCCCAGGAGCTCCTCGAGCTTCTCGACCTCGAGACCATCGACCTCAACCTCTTCCGCGGGACCCAGCCCGACACGATGCTGCAGCGTGTGTTCGGCGGCCAGGTCGCCGCCCAGGCGCTGGTCGCGGGCGCCCGCACCGTCGAGGCCGACCGTGCGGTGCACTCGCTGCACAGCTACTTCCTGCGCCCGGGCGACACCACGGTGCCGATCGTGTACGACGTGGAGCGGATCCGTGACGGGAGGTCGTTCTCGACCCGGCGGATCGTCGCCCGACAGCACGGCCGCGGCATCTACTACATGACCGCGAGCTTCCAGGTCCCCGAGGAGGGCTTCGAGCACCAGGACGTGATGCCGGAGGTGCCGTCACCCGGGGAGTCCCAGGACCTGGGGGAGATGTTCCGCCGGCGCTCGCCCGACAACGGCGACGAGTGGACGCGCGAGTGGGCCGCCCTGGACCTGCGGTTCGTCGGGGACTCGCGACCCGGAGGCGCCATCCCGAACGACGAGCGCCCCTCGCAGTCCCGGCTCTGGATCCGTGTGAACGGCCGGATCGGGGACGACCCGCTGATGCACCGGGCGGCCTTCACCTATGCCAGCGACATGACCCTGCTCGGGTCGACACTCGTTCCGCACGGCATGCACGTGTCGCATCCGAAGATGCAGTCCGCGTCGCTGGACCACACGATCTGGTTCCACCGGCCGTTCCGCGCCGACGAGTGGCTGCTGTACGACCAGGCGTCGCCGTCGGCCTCCGGTGCCCGGGGTCTGGCGTTCGGCCGGCTGTTCACCGAGAGCGGCGTGCTGGTGGCGTCCGTCGCGCAGGAGGGCCTGATCCGCTACCGGGGCTGACGTCGGCCTCTAGCACAAAATGTCGGGAAAGTAGGGACAGACACGCCGTTGGCGCGTTACGGTTGAGCGCTTCTGAGGCGCAGTTCCAGTGTTGAGGGCCCAGTGAACCAGTGTGGCCCAATGTGACACCTGTGACTACTCCTCATCCGCTGAGCCGAGAGGACCCCGGCATGCCGCTGGCCCGCCCGACCCCTGCGATCGCGGCCGTCGCCGTCCTGGCCGGCCTGCTCGCCGCGCCGGCCACGGCCGCGATGGCCCTCGATCAGGAGCTGCCCTTCACCTGCGCCGAGGAGTGGACGGGTACGACGCGCGCCAACCACCGGCCCAGCAGTGACTCCATCGACTTCAACCGTGACCAGGACCTCGGTCGGCTCGTCGTGGCCTCGGCAGGCGGCGTGGTCTCCCGCGTGGAGGACGCCGGCACCCGGAGCTACGGCAAATGGGTCGAGATCACGCACCCCGAGGGGTACTCGACGCTCTACGCCCACCTGAAGGCGCAATGGGTGGTGCCCGGCCAGTTCGTCGACCAGGGCGCTCCCATCGGCCGGGTCGGTGACACCGGGGCGGTGACCGGCGCGCACCTGCACTACGAGCAGAAGCTCGCGGGCAAGACCGTGGCCCCGGTCTTCCACGGCGAGACGTTCCTCTACGGCACCCCTGCCCTCTCGCAGAACTGTGTCGACGTGCCCCTTGCCGGTGACTGGAACGGCGACCGGGCTGACGAGGTCGCGGTGTTCCGCCGCGACGCCGGGGCCGGCACGTTCGAGATGTATGCCGCCGGTGCGGTGGCGACGCCGGTCCGCTTCGGCCGGGCCAGCGACCTGCCCGTCTCCGGCGACTGGGACGGCGACGGCATCACCGACGTCGGTGTCCGGCGTCAGGGCGCCCGGGTGTTCCTGCTTCGCAGGGCCGACGGGACCGTGACCCGCACGAAGCAGGGCTTCCTCAAGGACCTCCCGGTCACCGGCGACTGGGACGGCAACGGCACCACCGACGTCGGGGTGTACCGGCCCCGCGCGTCGAGGTTCAGGCTCCTGCTCGCCGACGGCACGGAGCAGGTCGTGCGCCTCGGTGGCAGCGGCTCGCAGCCGGTGACAGGGGACTGGGACGGGGACCGGGTCACCGACCTGGGCGTCTTCGACACCGCGACCGCGACCTTCTCGCTGCGAACCATGTCGTCAGACGGCTACGCGACCGTCGTGCAGGTGCCGCTGGGGTCGACCACGGACCTGCCGGTCACCGGGGACTGGGACGGTGACGGTGTGACCGACGTCGGCACCTGGACGCCGGGGACGGCGACTTACACGCTGCGGGTCACGCCTCCCGGACCAGCGGCCGCGCGCTGGTCGAGCACCGCCGCGCCGGAGCTGCGCACGATCTACTTCGGCCGCCCGCGCTGACCGCCGCCGAGGGGCCTAGAGTGCGGTCGTCCGCCCGAGCAGGTGCGGCGCGCCGTCCTTCGGGTTCGTCAGTGAGAAGGCCCAGTCGCCGGAGCGGCCCCTGGTGGCAGGCAGCTGCTTAGAGCCGAAGGCCACCGTGCCCGGGAGAAGGACCGGCTTCTTGAACGCCACGTCCACACGGACCGCGTCCGGCAGTCGCGGCTCGAGCATGGCGACGCACCGCGCCTTGCTCCACATGCCGTGCGCGATCTGGCGCGGGAAGCCGAACGCCTTGGCGGTCACCCCATAGAGGTGGATCGGGTTGTGGTCCCCGGACACGGACGCGTAACGACGGCCGAGGTCGCCGGCGAGGCGCCACTCGATCCCGGACGACGGCACCTCCTCGAGCTGC
Source organism: Nocardioidaceae bacterium (assembly GCA_035762105.1). Lineage (GTDB taxonomy): Bacteria > Actinomycetota > Actinomycetes > Propionibacteriales > Nocardioidaceae > Nocardioides_C. The sequence goes on from DASTPU010000248.1 coordinate 18,206, forward strand.
ATGCCGGTGTCGGCAGCCTCGCCGTCGGAACGGCCGCGGCGCAGGAACGTCGAGATCTCCTCCCAGACCAGCTCGCCGGCGGAGTGCACCTCGGTGACGATGTCGAAGGCCTTGCCCTTGGGGTGGCTGCGCAGCGCCTGTGGCCGGGCGGTCACCTGCAGCGACTCCGACGCCGTGACCGGCCGGTGCTGGGTGATCGAGTTCTCCAGGTGCACGGTGCCGATGGCCGGGAACGGGAAGGCGCTGTCGGTCATGATCGTCATGTGCAGCGGGAACGCGAGCATGTGCAGGTAGGTCAGCGGCACGTTCTCGCGCAGCGGGAAGCCGCAGATCTCGGAGTAAGCCGCGACGTGGGCCCGGTCGACCGGCACGTCGTGGCGGGTGAGGGTGATCCGAGGCAGGTCGTGACCGGACCTCCTGACGCCCGGGAGCGACGAGACCCCGGGGATCGCGGGGAGCGCCGCCTTCAGCAGCAGGGGGAGCGTCCCCGGTCGGCCGGTCACCTCGCGGGTGGTGGGCTCCGTCGCCATGGTCAGGCTCCCAGCATCATCTGGCCGCACACGCGGACCACGTTGCCGTTGACGGCGGTCGAGGCGGGGTTGGCGTACCACGCGATCGTCTCCGCGACATCGACCGGTAGACCGCCCTGCGACATCGCGTTGAGCATGCTGCCGATCTCGCGGGTGAAGAACGGGACCGCGGCGGTCATCTTGGTGTGGATGAAGCCGGGGGCGACGGCGTTGATCGTGATGCCGTTCTCCAGGTTGTCGGAGAGCGCCTGGACCAGGCCGATCACGCCGGCCTTCGAGGCCGCGTAGTTGGTCTGGCCGACGTTGCCGGCGATCCCGGCGATCGACGAGACCCCGATGATCCGTCCGTTGGGTCGGACCAGCTCCTGCTCGAGGAGCTCGGCGGTGATCCGCTCGGGGGCGGTCAGGTTCACCGCGATCGCCGAGGACCAGCCGTCCTCCTTCATGTTCGCCAGCTTCTTGTCCCGGGTGATGCCGGCGTTGTGCACGACGATGTCCACGCCGCCGTGCTTGTCCTTGACGTGCTTGGCGATCCGCTGCGGCGCGTCCTTCGCGGTGATGTCGAGCATGAGGTGGTCGCCGTCGAGCTCCTTCATCACGGCCTGGAGCTCGTTGGCCGCCTGGGGCACGTCGATGCCGAGCACCGTCGCGCCGTCGCGGTGGAGGACACGCGCGATCTCCTCCCCGATCCCGCGGCTCGCGCCCGTGACGATGGCGACCTTGCCGGCGAGGGGCTCGGTCCAGTCCACCACCGGTTCGGCGGTCGTCTGGCCACTGGTCCCGATCCGGACGACCTGACCGGAGACGTAGGCCGACTTGGGGGAGAGGAAGAACGCCAGCGTCGACTCGATCGCGGCGTCGGCCGCGGGTGCCACGTACACGAGCTGCGCGGTGCCGCCCCGGCCGATCTCCTTGCCGAGCGAGCGGGTGAAGCCCTCGAGCGCGCGCTGGGCGACTCGCTCCTCGGCGCTGTTGGTCATCTCGGGCGGCGTGCCGAGCACGAGCACGCGGGGGTTCGTCTCGAGACTTCGCATCAGAGGGGTGAAGAACCTCTGCAGCGCGACCAGGTCCGTGGAGGCGGTGATCCCGGTGGCGTCGAAGACCAGGCCCTTGTAGCGCTGGTCACCCTGGGCGCTGGTGACGCTGGAGATGCCGAGGTCGTCCAGCAGGTCGACCACCGTCGAGGCGAGCCGGCCTCCTCCGCCCACGACCACGGTCCCGCTGACCAGCGGAGCGCCCGCTTCGTAACGCTCCAGCTCGACGGGGTTGGGGAGCCCGAGGTTCTTCGCGAGCAGCTGCCCCACGGGCGTGCCGATCAGGGACTGGTAACGGGTGCTCATGCGGCGGTCTCCTCAGACTGTCGACGACTCTGACCAATATGTAACTATGGGTGTAACTCGGAGTCCACTTTTCGTGATGTGGCACTCACAACGTTCCGCAGCGCCCCTGCGTGGCGCAAGGATGTCCGGGTAACAGGCATGACCCCCGCGGCACATCAGGACGATCAGGAGCAACAGACATGCAGGCCAACACTCGCAGGGTCGCCGTCATCGGTGGCAACCGCATCCCCTTCGCCCGGTCGAACACGGTGTACGCGCAGGCGTCGAACCAGGACATGCTCACCGCGGCCATCGACGGTCTCGTCGCCCGCTTCGGCCTCGAGGGTGAGCGCCTCGGCGAGGTGGTCGCCGGTGCGGTGCTCAAGCACTCGCGCGACTTCAACCTGACCCGGGAGTCCGTGCTCGGGTCCCGGCTCGACCCGCACACCCCGGCGTACGACATCCAGCAGGCGTGTGACACCGGCATCCAGGCCACCATCGCCGTGGCCAACAAGATCGCGCTCGGGCAGATCGAGGTCGGTATCGCCGGCGGCACCGACACCACCTCCGACGCGCCGATCGCGGTCAACGAGAAGCTGCGCAGGATCCTGCTGGAGGCCAACCGGGCGAAGACCCTGCAGGGGCGGCTCGCCGCGCTCGCCAAGATCCGGCCCGGCCACCTGGCTCCGGCGATCCCCGCCAACAAGGAGCCCCGCACCGGGCTGTCCATGGGCGCGTCGGCGGCGCTCACGGCGCTCGAGTGGGGCATCGGCCGCGAGGAGCAGGACGAGCTCGCCGTGCGCTCGCACCGCAACCTCGCCGCTGCCTACGACCGTGGATTCCTCGACGACCTGGTGACCCCGTTCAACGGTCTCGAGCGCGACCAGAACCTGCGCGCCGACTCGTCGACGGAGAAGCTGGCCAAGCTCGAGCCGGTGTTCGGCAAGGGTGAGTCCGCGACGATGACGGCCGCCAACTCGACGCCGCTGACCGACGGCGCGTCCGCAGTGCTGCTGGCCTCGGAGGAGTACGCCGAGGCCAAGGGGCTTCCGGTGCTCGCCTACTTCACGTTCGCCGAGACCGCGGCCGTCGACTACGTGCACGGTGGCGAGGGCCTGCTGATGGCCCCTGCCTACGCGATGCCCAGGATGCTCGAGCGGGCCGGCCTGTCCCTGCAGGACTTCGACTTCTACGAGATCCACGAGGCGTTCGCCTCCCAGGTCCTGGCCACGCTCAAGGCGTGGGAGGACCCGATCTTCTGCAAGGAGCGGCTCGGCCTCGATGCGCCGCTGGGCGCGATCGACCGCGACAGGCTCAACGTGGCCGGGTCGTCCCTGGCCGTGGGGCACCCGTTCGCGGCGACCGGTGGCCGCATCGTGGCCACGCTGGCCAAGCTGCTGGACGAGAAGGGCTCGGGTCGCGGCGTCATCTCGATCTGCGCGGCCGGAGGCCAGGGCGTGACCGCGATCATCGAGAAGTAGCGGTCAGGAGCCGACGGTGGCCATCGCGAGAGCGGTGGCCACCATGTGCTTCCTGACCTGCTCGACGGACAGCGGCACCACGGTGGGCACGCCGGGGGCTGCCTCCTTCACGAGCATCCCGACCCGGGCGAGCTGCATGCCGCCGAGGCCGGTGGCGTAGAGGGTGTTCGCGAGCAGGTGGACGTCCTGGTCGGGGAAGCTGCCGTCCGCGATCCCGGCCTCGAGCACCGCCGCGACGCGGGCCAGCGAGGTCGCGATGCCCCGGCCGAGCCGGTACACCGCGCCCTCGCTGACCTCCTCGAGCAGCTCCGGGCCCGGTCGGCGCATCAGCGTCTGGGCGCAGTCCACGAACGCCGGGAACTCGATCCCGTAGTCGATGAAGGTCTCGGTGAGCCGCCGGAGCCGGGTGCGCGGGTCGGCCGCCGGGTCGTCGGCAGCGGCGAGCCGGGCGTCGAGCTCGTCGAGGTAGCCGACGAGGGTGAGCGCGAACAGCTCCTCCTTGCCGGAGAAGTGCCGGTAGATGATGGCCCGGTTGATGCCGACGGCACGGGCGATGTCCTCGATCTGCGCGTCGCGCACGCCACGTTCGTCGAACAGCGACCGCGTGGCGTCGAGGATCTCCTTCTCCCTGGCCCTACGACGAACCGCCGCGGCGGAGCGACGGCCGTCATGCTCGGTGGTCATGCCTCCATCGTAAGGTGCCTGAAACTCCGAGTGGCACGATCGGTTACACCGTGGTGTCGTCCTCGCGCCGGTGCAGCGCGCGCACCGTGTCCAGGGTGTCCGCCTCGGCTGCGGTCTTGTCGTCGCGGTACCGGAGCACACGCGCGAACCTCAGCGCCATCCCGCCCGGGTACCTCGACGAGGTCTGGATCCCGTCGAAGGCCACCTCGACCACCTGCTCGGGCCTGAGGTGCACCACGTACGACGTCCGCGACGTCTCCAGCTCGAGGAACCGCTCGGTCTGCCACTCGAGCATCTCGTCGGTCATCCCCTTGAAGGTCTTGCCCAGCATCGCGAACCCGCCGTCCTCGTCACGGGCGCCGAGGTGGATGTTCGACAGCTTGCCGGCGCGGCGCCCGCTGCCCCACTCCACCGCGAGCACCACGAGGTCGAGGGTGTGCCGCGGCTTGACCTTGACCCACGAGGCTCCACGCCGACCGGCCTCGTAGGTGGCGTCGAGGCTCTTGACGACCACGCCCTCGTGGCCGAGCCGGATCAGCTCGTCGAAGAAGTCGGCCGCCTCGTCCGGGTCGGCGGTGACGCGCCGGGGGACCACGAGCTCGCCGGGAAGCGCACCGGCGAGGGCGTCGAACCGCGCCCGCGCCGGCCGGTCGAGGAGGTCCTCGCCGTCGAGGTGCAGCAGGTCGAAGAAGTACGACGTCAGCGGGACCTGCCTCCTCAGCGTGTCGAGGTCGGTGCGGCTGGCCGTGCGGGCGGCCGTCTCCTGGAACGGCCGAGGCCGGCCGGACGGCTCGAGCGCGATCGCCTCGCCGTCGAGGACCACGGCCCGGGCCGGGAGACCGGTCACCGCGTCGACCACCTCGGGCAGCCGGTCGGTGATGTCGTCGAGCGTCCGGGTGAACACGCGCACCTGTCCGTCGTACTTGTGGACCTGGACGCGGATCCCGTCGAGCTTCCCGTCCACAGCGAGCAGCGCCCCGGGGCCGAGCTTCTCGAGCGCGGCCGTCAGGTCGGGGGCGCTGGAGGCGAGCATCGGGCGGACGGGCCGGCCGACCTCGAGGCCGAACGCCGCGAGCGCCTGCTCGCCGCCGGTCAGCGCGGCGACCGCGACCGGCAGCGTGGCGCCGGCGAGCATCGAGGCGCGCCGCACCGCCGGGGCCGGGCAGCCCGAGGCGGCAGCGATCGCCTCGAGCATCACGCCGTCGAGAGCGCCCTGACGCAGCTCGCCGGTGGCCAGCCGGCGCAGGTAGTCCTGCTCCTCGGCGGTCGCCCGGCCGAACAGCTCTTCGACGAGCTCGGTGCGCACATGCCGGGAGCCGGCCCCGGCGACAGCGCTGATCCGGTCGAAGAGGTCGTGGACCTCCGCCACGCTGAGCGTGCTCTCCTCAGCGGGGGCGGGCAGGTCGGTGAGGCTGCGCCAGCCCAGCCCGGTCCTGCGCTGGCGGAGAACCCCGGACAGGTACGCCGTCGCGGTCTCGACCTCATGGGGCTCGGCCTTGCGCAACGCGTCGGCGAGCGCCACGGTCTTGGCCTTGCGGGACCGTGTGGCCGCGAGGGCGCGGGACGTCTCCACGAGCTCGGCGAGTTGCATGGCGTCCATTGTGGCGGGCCTCGCGGGGGATAGCCTTGCCGCGATGACCACCTTCCTCCCGCCGACGGCCGAACGGCTGTGGCGCCCGTCGTGGCCGTGCCCGGTGGCTGTCGTGCTCCGACCCGGCCGCCGTGGCGCCGGGGACCCGACGTTCCGCACCGACCCCGACGGCACGATCTGGCGCGGGCTGCGCACCCCCGAGGGCGTCGTCACGCTGCGCGTGCAGAGCCGGCCGTACGACGGACAGGTGCACGCTGCGGGATGGGGGCCGGGCACCGGCTGGGCTCTGGAGCACCTACCCGCGATGCTCGGGGCGGAGGACGACCCGGCGGGCTTCCAGCCACAGCACCCGGTGGTCGCCGAGGCGCACCGCCGGCATCCGCACTGGAGGGTCGCGCGCAGCGGCCTGGTGATGGAGTCGCTGGTGCCGGCGGTCATCGAGCAGAAGGTCACCGGCCAGGAGGCGTTCGGGGGCTTCAGGATGCTGGTGCGCCGGTTCGGGGAACCCGCCCCTGGTCCCGGCGCGGAGCGGGACCTGTGGGTCCAGCCCTCGGCGGAGCAGATCCGGAAGGTCCCGTCGTGGGAGTGGCTGCGGATGCACATAGACCCGGCGCGGTCGCGCACGGTCGTCCGCGCGGCGCAGGTCGCCGCGTCGCTGGAGCGCACGGTCGGCCTGGGGGCCGAGGAGGTCGACCGCCGGCTGTGCTCGCTGCCGGGCATCGGCGTGTGGACCTCGGCGGAGGTCCGCTTCCGGGCGCACGGTGACGCCGACGCGGTGAGCTTCGGCGACTACCACATCGCCAAGAACGTCGGCTGGGCGCTGACCGGCGAGCCCGTCGACGACGAGGGCATGGCCGAGCTGCTCGAGCCGTACCGGCCGCACCGCCACCGCGTGCAGCGGCTCGTCGAGCTCGCCGGCCTCGGTCGGCCGCGACGCGGGCCGCGCATGGCCCCGCGCAGGCACCTGCCCGCATCCGTCGAGCGGCGGACCTACCCACCTACACGCACCCCGCGGAGGAGCGCATGACCGACCTGGTGACCGTGCTCTCCGGCATGAACGCCGAGGAGCTCGACCGGTTCTTCCACGAGACCGACGCCGAGAAGATCGTGGCGCTGGCCCAGGCGACCGACGACAAGGACGTCGCCCGGCTGCTCGAGGACGAGGCGGTCCGGTCGGCCGCCGTGGGCAGCGTGCTGGCCCGCCTCGACGAGTACGCCGTCCCCGCACGCCTTGCCGAGGTCGAGGGGACCGTGGCCTTCCGCCTCGGGATCACGCGCCGGGAGGAGGAGACCTACCTCGTGCTGTTCCGGGACGGCCGCGTGGACGTCGTACCTCCCCCGGACAGCGCGAGCGACCAGACGCCGACCGACGTCACCATCGCCACGGGGATGCTGGAGTTCGTCCGGCTGGTCACCGGCGGCGCCAACGCCGCCCTGCTGCACCTGGCGAACCGGCTCAGGATCGAGGGCGACGAGCTGCTCGCCCTCGACGTGGGCGGTGTGTTCCGCGTGCCCGGCACAAACGGCGTCGCCGTGGACCCGACGGCGCTCGACCCGGCCGACGTGGCCGTCGCGATCGCCGGGGTCAACGACGCGCACCTGCACGGGGTGATGGCCGGCGGTCTCCGCGAGGTCGTCCTCGCGGAGGTGTTCCGCCGGCTCCCCGACTACGTGAGCCAGGAGAGGGCCCGGCGGCACGACCTCGCGGTCGGCTTCAAGATCGGCGGCCGGCCGGACGGTGAGGCGGACCGGTACGTCGTCACGCTGCGGGAGGGCCGCGCGACGGTGGAGCGGCTCGAGGAGTCCGGGGACGGGCGCGAGCGGAACGCGACCATCGCCCTCAACGGCGCGCAGTTCCTCAAGCTGGTCACCGGTCACCTCAACCCGGTCACCGGCGTGATGCGCGGCCAGCTGAAGGTGCGCGGGGACGTCAAGGCCGCGTTGACGTTCAGCGGCCTCATGGACATCCCGAGCGCCTGAGGGACAGAAGTCCCTCGCGGCCCGGGAACAACCGAGCGTAGTCTCGGGCCAGGAAGCCACCCAGGCTTCACATGGGAGCGGTCATGCACGAGAAGTCACGGCCCGGCCACAGCGCGAAGAAGACCGGCAAGTCCATCAAGGAGAAGCGCGCCGCCAAGCAGGCGAAGGAAGCGGCGAAGTCGACGCACATCGAGATCATCCCGCACGACAAGAAGCACTGAGGCCGAAACGGCCACGGTGGCGCTCGCTACCCGGACCTGGCCTGCCTGAGCAGCCAGGCGAGCAGGTAGCTCCGCGTATTTCCGTCGTCGATGGCGCTGTCGGGGAGCTCGCGTCCTGCGGCCAACGCCCGCTCGGGGTCGGCCATCGCCAGGTACATGGTGAGGTAGTCCCCGAACTCGACGTCGAAGCCGTCGGCGGTAGCTTCCTCCACGTTGGCGCGCACCCGCTCCGGCGTGGCGCCCACCTCCTCGAACACCGGCGGCATCGGGATCAGCTGGATGCCCAGGATCGCCGACGGCTCGGGGCTGAACCAGGTCGCCCAGTCTCGTTTCCCGCCCCAGTTCAGGGAGGCGAAGCCGTGCTGGTACTCCTCGGGCAGGTTCTCGGGCTCGAGCCAGTACGACTTGGCGGAGGCGGCCTCGAGGCTGAGCTGCCAGGTCGCCTGCTCCGCCAGCCGGTCGTTGCCGTCCGCGCCGGCCCATAGGGCAAGCCCGTTCCACGCCGTGATCGCCTCGGAGCTCGACTCCTGGTTGTTGCCGTCGGCGAACGGGGACGTCCCTGAGGCCCACGAGTGACCGGTGTAGGGGTCGAAGTTCCGCAGTGCAGGTATCAGTCTGTCGGTGACGGGAGAGGCGATGTCCTCGGCGAGGGCCGTGAGCGTCGGCCTCCACCGCTCCAGCAGGTCCGGCTCCTGCCGTCCGACGATGCCGGCGGCGGCCAGGAAGTAGCCGTAGTGGAAGTGGTGGTCGTTGAACTCCTCGGACCCGAAGGACGGCGCACGCCCCACGACCCCGCCGAACGCGGTGTCGTAGCCGAAGCAGCGGGTGGCGTCGGCGGGACAGCCACCGGTTCGGTCCAGCCAGGCGTCGAGCTCGTCCACGACGCGCGCGCGAAGCTGGTCTGCAGTGCGCTCGGCCCCCACAGCCCGGGCGACGCTCGACAGCTGAGCAAGGCGGTGCAGCGCCTTGCCCCCGAAGTAGGTGTCCGTGGGCGGTGCGGGTCCCTCCAGCACCTCGGTGGCGTCCTGCTCCACCTGGCTGCGAAGCTGCGTCCGGTCGGCGTCGGTGAGGGAGCGCAGGTCCAGCGTTCCCTTGGGGTGGACCGTCCTCACCGCTGTGGTCAGCGCACGACCACGGAAGAGTCGGAGGGGACCGTAGATCGACTCCACCGTGCCGACCCCGTCCACGCCGGCCGTGAGCCGGTGATGGGGCATGGCCGCGACGACGGTGGGCCGCCCACCCGCGGTGCGGTAGACGATCCGTGTCCGGGTCCTCGCCCCGCCCTGGTCGTAGGAGACAGACGTCCCGCGCACCGGAACGGCGCCCTCGGCCAGCGCCGCCGCTGTCTGTGAGTCAGGACCGGCGAAGACCAGAAGGCTCTGGCCCGCGGCGAGTCGGACGGTACCGCCTGAGGGGCGGACACTCTGACGGGAGCCGTCCTCGGCCGCCACGGCGAGCCCGTACGTCGTACCGCCGACGTCGACGCTCCACCAGCGACCGCCCTCGCGGCGGGTCAGACCGGCAGGCACGTCGACGACCTGGTCGCGCAGCGCCGTGTATCCGCCGTAGGGCCAGCCCTCGGCGAGCAGCAGTCGACCGACGGCTCGCCCGGCGGACCTGTACGTCGACACCACGGACACCGGGTCGCCACGCTCGGCAGTGAAGCCGTCGGTACGCAGACCGAGCTCGAGCTCGGGTACGAACGGGCCGGCGATCGTGGTGGTGGAGGCAGTGACCCTGGGCAGTCCGACGGTCACACCGCCGGGCGTCGCCTGGACCGCCAGGGGCACGGCGAACACCGGCTGAGCAGTCTCCCCGAAGACCATCCCGGAGTACCACCGGTTCGTCGGCAGCGGGAGGTCATCCCGCACTCGGACAGGCCCCGGGGAGCCCTTGAACCGGGGGAGATCGGCGGCCTTCGGGCGCCAGCCCTCGCGGGCGTCGTGCCCCACCCGACGCCAGTCGCCGGACGCGTCGCCAGGGCCTGACCGGGGCTGGGACGGATCCGGTCGCAGGGCGGGGCCCAGGAGCATGCCGGCCACCACGACGACCACGACGCCGAGGGCAACGGCCACGGAGGCCTGTGTGCGCCGCCTCATCGCTGCCCGCTCGGGGTGAAGAGTCCGCGGATCGCCTGCTCGGCTGAGTGGAGCAGGCCGTTGTCACGCAGCTGCACCTCCACCTCGAGCGGAGTACCCGACGTGAACAGTCCCTCGTTGGTCAGCTCGGGCGCGACCGCCTGGACCCGCGTCTGCGCGCGGTCCCCGTCGGTCTGCACGCTCACGTCGGTGATGGTGGCGTCGACCTGGCGCTGGCTGGGGAGGGTCACCCGCACCTCGTCGGCCTTCCGGATCAGGACGTACTCCTCCGGCGTGAGCAGGAAGTCCGCCTCCACTTGCGTCGTGTCGTCGGCCTCCACCTCGGCGAGAACGGCGTTGACCGGGGTGAGTGAGCCCTCGATGTAGCCGACCTCCACGACCTTGCCAGGTGCGTTGGCGCGCACGACCATCTCGTTCTTGTTGCGGATCTCGTACGGCGAGGTCCGGGGGTTGACGACGCCGTTCGAGATGTCGCGGTTCAGCTGCTGGCTCTTGACCACGTACATGGGCTGCCCCTCCTCGACACGGTCACCCACCTCGACGTACTCGCGAACCAGCACGCCCGGGTAGTCGGTTCCGACCGAGTAGCTGCGGGTCTTCAGCGTCGCGGTGTCGCCGTGGACGGTGCCGATCTGCGTGTTGAGGTGGAGCAGCAGGATGCCCACGAGCCCCAGCACGAGCAGCATGCCGAAGAGGTACTTGACTCTGTTGAGGAATGTCATCGGGTATCTCCAACGAGGTGGTCGGTAGGTTCGGCGGTCTTCGGACGGGCTGCGGCGCTCATGGCACCCGAGCGACGCGCCCCACCCTTGCGGCGACGTCGTGTGGCGCGGGCCTCGCGGTAGGTGAGCGCCACGAAGGCGCCCATGACCACCGTGTTCAGCGCGTTCCAGATGAGCGAGAGCGCCAGCTCGCCGGTGGTCTGCAGCTTCCAGATTCCGACGGCCGTGGTCATGAGCAGGAACAGGAAGACAAGCACCTGCGGCAAGGTGAAGTTGAACGGCGAGCTGGCCGCTCCCACCCGACCCGTGACGTTCCACTTCTGCTCCCGGCCGGTGAGCGCGTTCCACAGCGCTCGCGCATAGATAGGGAACGACGCGGTGGCCAGCATCAGCGTCTCCCAGCGGAACGACCCCATGGTGTAGAGCGCCACCACGATCTGCATGAAGTAGAACCCGGCGTAGTAGAGCAGCCAGGTGCTCGTCGGCACGTCGAGGTCCACGGGGGTCAGGTTCAGGTAGATGTGCAGCGGCGGTACGAGCAGCAGAAGCGCCGGGGCGAGGCCGTTGAGGTAGAAGGTGCTCGTGCCGAAGTACTGGATCCGCTGGTCGATCGTCAGACGCCGACGACGGCTGAGCGGGTTGTGGCGGAAGAGGATCTCAAACCCACCGGTCGCCCAGCGCAGCTGCTGCTTGGTGTAGGCCTCGACGGTCTCGGGAGTATCACCGACCGCGAGCACCTCTGGCGTATAGACGGAGCTCCAGCCGCGCTCGTGGAGCAGGATCGAGGTCCAGACGTCCTCGGACTTGGACTTCTCGTAGATCCCGCCGATGTCCAGGACAGCCTCACGGCGGAAGATCACGTTCGTGCCCACGCAGAAGGCCGCATCGAAGCGGTTCTTGCCCGGTTGGATCAGCGAGTAGAACACCGACTGCATGAACCCGGAGCCGCGAGAAAGCATGGTGTGCAGGTTCCGGTACACCTGCGGGGACTGGACGAAGGCCACCTTGTCGCGGGAGAAGTACGGCACTGTCTGGTGCAAGAACTCCGGCTTGGGTGCGAAGTCGGCGTCGAACACGGCGAAGAACTCACCGTCGGTCACCGAGAGCGCGTGGTTGATGTTGCCTGCCTTGGCGCCGTTGTTGTCCGGGCGCCGGATGTACTCCGCGCCGAGCTCGGCGGCGAGGTCGCGCACCTCGTCGGACGACCCGTCGTCGAGCACGATCGTGCGGTGTCGCCCGCGGACCTCGATCGCGGCGGTCACCGTGCGCCGGATCACCTCGAGGTCCTCGCCGTAGGTCGTCACGAAGATGTCCACGGTCACGTCCTCGCCGCTCAGGGACATCGGCCACAGCGGGGGGCGCTGCTCCAGGCGCTCGGCCAGGATCCTTCCCGGGTCGAACATCTCGCGCTGAGCGTGGTGGTAGGCGAAGCCGCGGGGGTCGTAGCCGCTGGAGAGGATCGTCCACAGCGAGAGCAGGGCCTGGCCGATCAGCCAGGTCTCGGCGGTGATGACCAGGATGAAGGGAAGCAGGTCACCGTGGTGGTCCGGTCGCAGCAGGAAGCCCGCGTACGCCAGGACCCCGAGGGCGGCCAGCAGCACCAGCATCATGAGGGAAGGGGAGTTGGAGCTCATCGCCCTGAGATTGCGGTCGTCCGCAGAGCTCGGCTCCTGGGACGGAGGACGCAGGAGCTGCTCGAAGTCGGTGGTCGTGATGGTTACTCCAAAAGGGCATGCGGAAGCGGCGTGGTCGCGTGCGGTGGCGGAGGTACGCCGGACGGTCGGGCGCACCCGAGGTGGGGGATCTTCGGTAGGGGCCTTGACCGTGGCCGTCCGTCTGGCGGCGCAGGTGCCACAGATGAGTGGCGGCGGCTCGAGACGCACCGATGCCCGATGCGCTTGAAGCGTAAACGTTACAAGCGGTGCTCTTCCAGGCGAAACCGAGAGCCGCTCTCGACGCGTGCCCGGGGGACAAGGGGTCAGGAGCGAAACGCTCCGGCTCCGTTACCTCACAGGAACGGACGGAGAGGCGCGAGCACCAGCTCGGTGAACTTCCGGTGCGTGCCCCGGGCAGCCCACTCCTCGGCGGTGAGCTCGACCGAGTTGCTCAGGTCCGTGGCGAAGATCCGCTCCATCTGGGCTGCCATCTCGGCGTCGATGAACTCGACGTTGATCTCGTAGTTGCCCGTCATGCTCAGCCGGTCGATGTTCGCGGTGCCGACCGTTGCCCAGCGCCCGTCGATCGTCGAGGTCTTCGCGTGCACCATCGCACCCTGGAACCGGAAGATCCGCACGCCCGCGTCGAGCAGCTCGCCGTAGTAGCCGCGCGAGAGCCAGTCGGCGACGACGTGGTTCGACGTGGCCGGCAGCAGCAGCCGCACGTCGACCCCGCGCCGCGCCGCGGCGACCAGCGCCTCGACGAAGTCGGAGTCGGGGATGAAGTAGGCGTGGGTCATGTAGATGTGGTCGTAGGCGCGGTTGATCGCCTCGATGTACATGGCCCTGATCGGGAACATCCACAGCCGCGGCACGTTGCGGTGCATCCTGATCCGCGGCTCCCAGTCGGACGCGGTCTGCACGAGCAGCGGACGGTGGCCGTTCCTCGAGCCCCGGTGCAGGTTCCAGAAGTCGGCGAACGCCCGGGTCAGGTCCGCCACCGCCGGCCCGGTGATCCGCACGTGCGTGTCGCGCCACTCCGTCGCGTAGGCGGTGCCGACGTTGTAGCCGCCGACGAAACCGACGCGGTCGTCGACGACGAGGATCTTGCGGTGGTCCCGGCCGTAGCGGCGCAGGTCGAAGAACCGCCAGCCGGCCGTGTAGACGGGGTACTCCAGGACACGCAGGCGAGGGCCGAAGCGCTTGAACTTGCGGGAGACCACAAGGTTCGCGAAGCCGTCGTAGATCGCGTACACCTCGACGCCGCGGGCGGCCGCGTCGTGCAGGGCCTGCTTGAACTGGTCCCCGATCTCGTCGCCCTTCCAGATGTAGGACTCGAAGAGGATCTGCTCCTTCGCCGACGCGATCGCGTCGAGCATGTCGTCGTACAGATCCTGACCGTAGGTGTAGGTGCGGACACTTCCGTCGCCGATCTGCACCTCGCCGGGGGGGTCGACCGGGAACGGCTTCGGCTTCTTGCCCCGCCGGCGGTAGGAGTCGACCGCCGTCATCACGATCGCGACCAGGAAGGGCACACCGAAGAAGGCCATCAGGGCACGCTTGACGACCGTCCTCACGGGTCGGCCCAGCGACCAGAGGCTCGGCCCCGGGGGGGTGCGACGTGTCCTCACGGGCTCAATCTAGTCATACCGACAAGCCGTATCGGGGCAACGGCTCACCCCGCGCGGAAGTCGAGTCCCTTGCCCTGCTGGTTCATCAGGGTGAGCCGGTCACCCTCCACGTGGGCGGTGAAACCGTCACGGAGTACGTCGACCGCGTGGGCGTGCTGGGCCTCGGCATCGGGCGGGCACGTCCCTGCGTCGGGGTCACGGTCGGTGAAGTCGGTGAGAGCCACGTCGTCGCCGTCCAGGACGTAGCGCGCCCGCTGGGTGCCGCAGCCGACGGTGGCCACCATGACGCCGCCGTCGAGGAACCGCAGGTCGCCCTGTTCGGCCACGCTGGACACGCTGTCTCCGTCGATGAGCGACTCGAGCAGCCAGGTCGTGCCGACGAGCGCGGCGTCCTCCACCGGCGGGTCGAGGGAGAGCTCGAGGGTGACGCCGGGACCGGACAGTCTCAGCACGTCGTCGCCGCGCTCGCCGCGCTCGACGGCCCCGAGTGCCTCGAGGTAGCGCTGCTCCAGCGCCATCACGTCCGGTTCGCAGGCCATCTCCGTCCCGCCGAGCTCGCTGAGCGTCACGTCGTCCCCGTCGACGGCGACCCTGGCGCCGTAGAGGTTGCACGCGGACGTCCCTCCGGCCTCCTCGCCCTCGACCTTCAGCGTGACCTTGCGGCCGGCGAGGTCGAAGACGCCGTCGGCGTCCCGTCCCGAGACCAGGTGCCAGCTGCCCTCGAGGTCGACGTCGCCGGTCGCCGTACCGACCTGCTCGCCGCAGCCGGCGACGAGGAGCGCGGCGGCCAGCGCGGCCAGCGCGTGGGCGACCCGTCCCGTGCTCATGCGCTCACCTTCCCACCTGGCCCGGCCGACGACCGGGATGTTCGTCGTCACCGGTGGGACGCGGCGGGCAGCGAGCCGGTTCCCGGGTGCCCCGGGCCACCGGCGGACTGAAACTGTCGGAGGCACGCCGTACGCTCGGAGCCATGAGGCCAGTGACCGATCTGGAGCGCCGTGTCGCGCCGTTCAAAGTCGTCTCCGAGTACCAGCCCTCGGGTGACCAGCCGACGGCGATCGCCGACATCGAGAAGCGCATCACGGCGGGGGAGAAGGACGTCGTCCTCCTCGGCGCCACGGGCACCGGCAAGACCGCCACGGTGGCCTGGGCGGTCGAGCGGCTGCAGCGGCCGACGCTCGTCCTCCAGCCCAACAAGACGCTCGCCGCGCAGTTCGCCAACGAGCTGCGGCAGCTCTTCCCCGACAACGCGGTCGAGTACTTCGTCTCCTACTACGACTACTACCAGCCCGAGGCGTACGTCCCCCAGACCGACACCTACATCGAGAAGGACTCCTCGATCAACGAGGAGGTCGAGCGGCT
>DASTPU010000249.1:0-19419 GCA_035762105.1 Nocardioidaceae bacterium
GACGGTCTTGGTCACGTCGGTCTCGAAGGCGAGGACCTGCTGGGTGCGAAGGGCGAGACGGGCCGCCTTCTCCGATGGAAGCGCGATCGCCTCGTCGTAGGAGTTGGTGTGCAGCGACTGGGTGCCGCCGAGCACCGCGGCGAGCGCCTGCACCGCGACGCGGACCAGGTTCACCTCGGGCTGCTGGGCGGTGAGCTGCACGCCCGCGGTCTGGGTGTGGAAGCGCAGCATCAGCGACTTGGGGTTCTTGGCGCCGAACTCCTCGCGCATCACCCTCGCCCAGATCCGGCGGGCGGCGCGGAACTTCGCGACCTCCTCGAGGAGCGTGGTGCGGGACACGAAGAAGAACGCCAGCCGCGGGGCGAACTCGTCGACGTCCTGGCCGGAGGCGACCGCGGCGCGGACGTACTCGATGCCGTCGGCGAGGGTGAACGCGACCTCCTGCGCGGGCGTGGCCCCGGCCTCAGCCATGTGGTAGCCGGAGATGGAGATGGTGTTCCACCTCGGGATCTCGGTGCGGCAGTAGCTGAAGATGTCGGTGATCAGGCGCAGCGACTCCTGCGGCGGGAAGATGTAGGTCCCGCGGGCGATGTACTCCTTGAGCACGTCGTTCTGGATGGTGCCGGTGAGCTTCTCGGCCGGGATGCCCGCGTCTTCGGCGACGATCTGGTACATCAGCAGCAGCAGCGCGGCGGGCGCGTTGATGGTCATCGAGGTGGAGACCTCGTCGAGCGGGATCCCGTCGAAGAGCACCTTCATGTCGTCGATGGAGTCGATCGCGACACCGACCTTGCCCACCTCGCCGTGCGCGATGGGGGCGTCGGAGTCGTGGCCCATCTGGGTGGGCAGGTCGAAGGCCACCGAGAGCCCGCCGGTCCCGTGCGCGACGAGCTGCTTGTAGCGCTCGTTGGACTCCTTCGCGGTGCCGAAGCCGGCGTACTGCCGCATCGTCCACGGACGGCCTGTGTACATCGTGGGGTAGACACCGCGCGTGAAGGGGAACTCCCCCGGGTTGCCGAGCTGGGTCTCGGGGTCGAAGCCCTCGAGGGCGTCGGGGCCGTAGACCTGCTGGAACGGCAGACCCGACTCGGTGTGGGTCTTCGGGTCCGCCGAGAGCTCGGCGTGCGACTTGGGGGTGGTGTCCTCTGCCATGGTCGAAGGTTACGGCGATGCGGCCTGTGACCGCACCGTGGGATCCCTCGCACCACATCCTGAGATGCGAAAGCCCTTGTCCTGCGGGACGAACGGCACTGGACAGACAAATAGGCAACGAGGTCGTGCGGTAATTGACTTCACAAGCCCGACTGGCCGGTAACAAAACGCGCGACGTTAGAGTGCGAGGGTTGCGCTGCACCTCAGCGCGCCAGCACAGGTTGCTCTTTGCGTTCGAAAGGACTCCCCCTTGGCCAGCTCACCGGCGGGAACGCTCTATCGAGGCCGTGAGGGGATGTGGTCGTGGGTCGCGCACCGCATCACCGGCGTCACGCTCTTCTTCTTCCTCTTCGCCCATGTCATCGACACCGCGATGGTCCGGGTCTCCCCCGAGGCCTACAACACCGCGGTCGAGACGTACAAGAACCCGATCGTCGGGGTGATGGAGATCGGGCTGGTCGCCGCGGTCCTCTTCCACGCCTTCAACGGCATCCGGATCATCCTCGTCGACTTCTGGGGCAACGGCCCCCGCTACCAGCGACAGATGACATGGGGCGTGCTCGGCCTCTTCCTCGTCCTGTTCCTGCCCTTCGTGATCCGTCACCTGTCGAACGTGTTTGGACACTGATAGCGATGAGCCTGACCTCCATCCCCAAGCCCCGGACCCCTTACAAGGCGGCCAAGGCCAACAACTTCGAGCTGAACTCCTGGCTGTTCATGCGCGGCTCCGGCCTGCTGCTGGTCGTGCTCGTCATCGGCCACCTCTTCGTGAACCTGTGGCAGGGCGAGGGCATCCAGCAGATCGACTTCGCCTTCGTCGCCGGCAAGTGGGCCAGCCCCTTCTGGCAGATCTGGGACCTCGCGATGCTGTGGCTCGCGATGCTCCACGGCATGAACGGCCTCCGCACCGTCATCAACGACTACGCGACCAAGGGCGGCACGAAGTTCGCGCTCAAGACGCTGCTGTACTTCGCCACCTTCGTGACCGTCGTCCTCGGCACCCTCGTCATCTTCACGTTCGACCCGTGCATCGACCCCGCGTCGACGCTCGAGGTCTGCACCAACAGGTAAGGCGCTGATCACCATGGTCCAGACCCACAAGTACGACGTCGTCATCGTCGGCGCGGGCGGCGCAGGCATGCGCGCCGCGCTCGAGTCCGGTCAACGCACCCGCACCGCGGTGCTGACCAAGCTCTACCCGACCCGGTCCCACACCGGCGCGGCCCAGGGCGGCATGTGCGCCGCTCTCGCCAACGTCGAGGAGGACAACTGGGAGTGGCACACCTTCGACACCGTCAAGGGCGGTGACTACCTCGTCGACCAGGACGCCGCGGAGGTGATGGCCAGGGAGGCCATCGACGCGGTCCTCGACCTGGAGAAGATGGGCCTCCCCTTCAACCGCACCGAGGAGGGGCGCATCGACCAGCGCCGCTTCGGCGGCCACACGCGCAACCACGGCGAGGCCGCCGTGCGCCGGTCCTGCTTCGCCGCGGACCGCACCGGCCACATGATCCTGCAGACGCTCTACCAGCAGTGCATCAAGCACAACGTGGAGTTCTACAACGAGTTCTACGTCCTCGACGTGGTGACCAAGGAGACGGCCGCCGGGGTCAAGGTGACCGGCGTGATCGCCTACGAGCTGGCCACCGGTGAGATCCACATCTTCAACGCCAAGGCGATCATCTTCGCCACCGGCGGCTTCGGGAAGGTCTTCCGCACCACGTCCAACGCCCACACCCTCACCGGTGACGGCATGGGCATCGTGTGGCGCAAGGGCCTCCCGCTGGAGGACATGGAGTTCTTCCAGTTCCACCCGACCGGCCTCGCCGGCCTCGGCGTGCTGCTGTCGGAGGCCGCCCGCGGTGAGGGCGGCATCCTCCGCAACAGCGAGAACGAACGGTTCATGGAGCGCTACGCGCCGACCATCAAGGACCTCGCGCCGCGTGACATGGTCGCCCGGGCGATGGCCAACGAGGTGCGCGAGGGTCGCGGCGCCGGGCCGGACAAGGCCTACGTCTACCTCGACCTGACGCACCTGCCCAAGGAGCAGATCGACGCCAAGCTCCCCGACATCACGGAGTTCGCCCGCACCTACCTCGGCGTCGAGCCCTACACCGAGATGATCCCGGTGTTCCCGACCGCGCACTACGCGATGGGCGGCATCCCCACCAACATCAAGGGCGAGGCTCTCAGCGACAACGAGACCGTGGTACCCGGCCTGTACGCCGCGGGTGAGGTGGCCTGCGTGTCCGTGCACGGCGCGAACCGCCTCGGCACCAACTCCCTGCTCGACATCAACGTGTTCGGACGACGCGCGGGCGTCTACGCCGCGGAGTACGCCCGGACCGTCGACTTCGACGAGCTGCCGGAGAACCCCGAGACCTACGTCGTCAACCAGATCGAGATGCTGCGCGACGCCGGCGGCTCCGAGCGCGTGGCCGCCATCCGGGCCGAGCTGCAGGCCACGATGGACATCAACGCCCAGGTCTACCGTGACGAGGGGTCGCTGAAGCAGGCGCTCTCCGACATCGAGGGCCTCAAGGCCCGCTACGTCAACATCTCGGTGCAGGACAAGGGCCGGCGCTACAACACCGACCTCCTCGAGGCGATCGAGCTCGGCTTCCTGCTCGACCTCGCCGAGGTGCTCGTGGTGTCCGCGCTCGCCCGCAACGAGTCCCGCGGCGGTCACTACCGCGAGGACTACCCGAACCGCGACGACGTGAACTTCATGCGTCACACGATGGCCTACCGCGAGAAGACGGACGACGGAGCGGGCTATCGGATTCGCCTGGACTACAAGCCGGTCGTGCAGACCCGATACGAGCCGATGGAGCGCAAGTACTGATGGACGTCACTGTCAAGATCCTCCGCTACAACCCCGAGGTGTCGGAGGAGTCGAAGTGGGAGAGCTACCAGGTCACGGCCGAGCCGACCGACCGGGTGCTCGACGCGCTCCACAAGGTCAAGTGGGACCTCGACGGCACGCTGACCTTCCGGCGCTCCTGCGCCCACGGGGTCTGCGGCTCGGACGCGATGCGGATCAACGGCAAGAACCGGCTCGCGTGCAAGACGCTGATCAAGGACGTGAACCCGTCCAAGCCGATCACCGTCGAGCCGATCAAGGGCCTGCCGGTGCTCAAGGACCTCGTCGTCGACATGGAGCCGTTCTTCGACGCCTACCGCTCGGTGATGCCGTTCCTGGTCACCACCGGCAACGAGCCGACGCGTGAGCGCCTGCAGTCGCAGGAGGACCGCGAGCGGTTCGACGACACCACGAAGTGCATCCTCTGCGCCGCGTGCACGACGTCGTGCCCGGTCTACTGGACCGACGGCCAGTACTTCGGCCCGCAGGCCATCGTCGGCGCGCACCGGTTCATCTTCGACAGCCGGGACGAAGGCACCGACCAGCGCCTCGAGATCCTCAACGACAAGGAGGGCGTGTGGCGCTGCCGCACGACCTTCAACTGCACCGAGGCCTGCCCGCGTGGCATCGAGGTCACGAAGGCGATCCAGGAAGTGAAGAGGGCACTGATTTTCCGCCGGTGAAGCGTGAGACCGAGCTTGCGAGGTCGAGCTGCGAACCGGCAGTTCAGCACCGCCGGTGAAGCGTGAGACCGAGCTTGCGAGGTCGAGCTGCGCAGAAGGGGTACGTCGGACGACGTGCCCCTTCTTCCGTGTCAGGAGGGCGGCGTGCGAGGGCGCGACACCGGCTCGTGCCGGGTGGCCCGGCTCCACCGCAGCAGCCCGAGCAGGACGAGCACGGCGCCGATCCCGCCGACCAGCAGGCCGGCGAACATCCAGACGAACATCGCGTCGAAGTCGCCCATCTCCCGCGCCGGGCCGACCATGCTGCCGCCGAGGAAGCCGCCGAGCGGTGCGAGCACGGCCACGACGGCGCCGAGGATCATCATCTGGATGCCGCGGGTACGGTCCGCTCCGGCGTCGCGGGTCATCACGGGGTCCTTCCGTTGCTCGTGGTGCCGGGCACCTGCTGGACGCCGGGCAGCTTGTCGATGAAGGCGCCGACGAGGTCGATGGGGAGCGGGAACACCACCGTGGAGTTCTGGTCCGCACCGAGCTCGAGCAGCGTCTGGAGGTAGCGCAGCTGGAGCGACGCGGGGTTCCGGCTCAGCGTCTCGGCGGCCTGGCGGAGCTCCTCCGATGCCTGCAGCTCACCGCGGGCGTTGATGATCTTCGCCCGCCGCTCTCGCTCGGCCTCGGCCTCACGGGCCATCGCGCGCTGCATGGCCTCGGGGATCTCGACGTCCTTGATCTCCACGACCTTCACCTCGACCCCCCAGGGCTCGGTCTGGGCGTCGATGGTCTGGGCGAGGTCCTCGTTGAGGTCGGCCCGGTGCGCGAGCAGCGTGTCGAGGTCCGCCCGGCCCACGACGGACCGGAGCGTGGTCTGCGCGATCTGCGAGGTGGCCACGGCGTGGTTCTCGACCGCCATCACCGAGCGCACCGGGTCGGTCACCTTGAACATCACGACCGCGTTGACGCGCGCGGGGACGTTGTCCTTGGTGATCACCTCCTGCGGCGGGATGGTCAGCGTGACCACGCGCAGGTCGACGCGCACCATCTTGTCGAGACCGGGGACGAGGATCCGCACGCCCGGCCCGAGGGGCGAGCGGATCCGGCCGAGTCGGAACGCGACACCACGTTCGTACTCCTTGAGGACCTTGACCGAGAGCACGAGGAGGACCAGCGCGGCCACGAGACCGACCGCCGCGAGGAGCTGCCACACCGTCATGAATGCCTCCCGAGACGACTGTTGGGCCGGAGGTCGCTGGCGTACGTCGAACGCCTCCGCGCGGCCGCCGCGGCCCGGTCGGTCACTGCCGCCACCGTCTCGTCGAGGGACTCGACCTTGACGTGCTCCGGGAAACCGGCCGGGGACCTGCGGAGGTGGGACCACAGCGGCCAGCTGCCGAGCGCGACGAGGGCGGCCGATGCGGCGAGCACGAGCAGCTCGGCCGGCGTGCGCGACCCCAGCATGCTCAGCAGCGGCCACACGACGGCCAGGACCGCGATCGTGCAGGCGATCCCCCGGTGGAACCGCTCGGCCTCGGAGCTCGGCCACGGGTCCACGTTGCGGGTCACCTCGCGGCCGTGCTCGGAGGTGGTGCAGGTGTGCTTGACCGGGCAGGCGTTGCAGACCGACGGCGAGGCGCGGTAGCGCATGACGCGGTGGTCGGGGTCGAACGACTGCGGCCACAACCACTGGTCCTGGGGGCAGACCCACGCGTCGTGGTCCTCGTGGTAGGTGAACGCGCCGGACCTCCAGCCGGCGCTGCGGGTCGCCGTACGCCGGGCGACCAGGTCGAGGCCGAAGGCGACGCCGAGCAGGAAGACGCCGTACGCCCCGGCCAGCCACACACCGGCTCCCACGGCTCCCAGAGCCCCGGTCACGGCGCCGGCTCCATCGGGCGCTCCTCCACGAACAGCGCCTCTTCGGGCACGTCGTGGGTGGTCGACCGGATCCGGTAGCGGACGCCGAGCCAGGTGATCCAGAGGAAGGGCAGCACTCCCCCGCCGATGAACACGATGTCGCCGGGCATCCGCAGCCACTCCAGCAGCGCGTTGCCCGGGGTCGTGATGAAGTTCAGCGAGCGCGCCTCGAAGTAGCCGTCGTTGACGGAGTGCCACAGCTGGATGACACCGAGTGGCAGCAGCGTCGCGAACACCATCCAGGCAAGGCCGAGGTTCAGCGACCAGAACGAGATCTTCGCGAGCCGGTCCGGCCAGCGCTCGGCGGGGATCAGGTAGCGCAGGGCGAACATCGCCAGGCCGACCGCCATCATCCCGTAGACGCCCATCATCGCCCCGTGCGCGTGGTTCGCGGTGAGCGCGGTGCCGATCTGATAGTACGACACGATCGGCAGGTTGATCAGGAAGCCGAACACGCCGGCGCCGAGGAAGTTCCAGAAGCCCACCGCGACGAGGAACATCACCGCCCACCGGTGCGGGAACGGCGCCGAGCTGCGCGACTCCTGTCTCGACCCGAGCTGGAGGAACGTCCACGCCTCGATGGTCAGGAAGGTCAGCGGGATCACCTCGAGGGCCGAGAAGAACGCGCCCAGGGCCATGTGCTCCACCGGCGTCCCCGAGAAGTAGAGATGGTGCATCGTCCCGATCACGCCGCCGGCGGAGTAGAGGATGACGTCGAGGAAGATGATGCCGAGCGCGATCTGGCGGCGGACCACGCCGAGCATCACGAAGATGTACGCCACCATCACGGTCGTGAACAGCTCGAGGAAGTCCTCCACCCACAGGTGCACGACCCAGAATCGCCAGAAGTCGGCGACGGTCAGGTGGGTCTCGGTGCCGGCCAGCATCCCAACCGCGTAGAAGCCGGGGATCGCCAGGCCGGCGTAGAAGAACAGCCACGGCAGGTTCGCCTTGTGCTCGGTCTTCAGCCGCGCCCTGATGCCGCGGAAGATGATCGCGATCCACAGGAACATGCCCACGGTCAGGAGCCCTTGCCAGATCTTCGGCAGGTCGAGGTACTCCCACTGCTGGTCCCAGAGCAGGGAGCCCCGGGCCCAGTCCACCCCGAAGATGCTGAGTGCCTCACCGGTCAGCGACCCGGCGACCACGAGCGCGACGGCGCCGAGGAGGCCGTAGGTCAGCAGGTGCTGGTTCCTGGGCTCTCGCCCCGAGATGTACGGCGCGAGGAAGATCCCGGCCGCGAGGAAGGACGCCGCGGTCCAGAACAGCGAGAGCTGGACGTGCCAGGTGCGGGCGAGGTTGAAGGGCAGCAGCTGGGCGAGGTCGAGGCCGAAGAAGCTCGCCGTCTCCGCACGGTAGTGCTCCACCGCCGCGCCGAGGAGCGCCTGGCCCAGGAACAGCACCGCGACGACGAAGAAGAACCACGCGGTGGCCCGCTGTGCAGGGGTCACCGCGACGTCGCCGGGCTGCTTGAAGGCCAGAGGCGGGGCCTCGGCGCTGTGCCAGCCGATCCGCTGGCTCCAGCGACCGTAGACCGCGAAGAGCGCACCCGTCCCGGCGAGCAGGGCGACCAGTGACAGGCCGCTCCACACGATGATGTCCGCCGTCGGGCCGTTGTCGACCAGGGACTCCGGCGGCCAGTTGTTGGTGTAGGAGTAGTCGTGTCCCGGTCGCTCCGCGGCCGCGGCCCAGGCGGTCCACGAGAAGAACGCGGTGAGGTCCCGGATGTCGTCGGGGTCGGTGATCGCATTGGGGATCAGGCCGTACTGCGTCGTCGGCGAGCCGAAGAACTCGGCATAGTGCTGCTGCACCTGCTCGAAGGCCCCGACCTGCTCCTCGGTGAGCTCCAGCGTCCCCGTCGCCTCGTCGTACCGGTTGGCCCGCATCATCGCCACCAGCTCGCCGCGGGGGTCCTGGGTGCCGGAGGACTCGAGCGACTCGAGGACGACGGTGGCCGAGCGGCGAAGGTAGTCGGCCGTGTAGTCGGGACCGAGGTAGCCGCCGTGCCCCACGATCGAGCCGTACTGCTGCAGCCCGCGGCGCAGGAAGATCTGCTGGCCCGAGGTGACGTCGTCGGCGGTGTAGACGACCTCACCGGCGGGATCGACGACCTTCTCCGGCAGCGGCATCGCGTCGGTGTAGGTGCGGAAGGCCAGCAGGCCCATCACGAAGAACCCGAAGACCATGACCAGGGCGACGCCCTGCAGCCATCCCTTGGAGGCCATCATCTCGGTGCGCTGGTCGTTCCGTTGCGGCGAAAGCTGGACCACGAGAACCCCTTACTGCCTCTGAGAACGGGTCTCGGGGTGCGCGCGGAGCTCTCCGCCGCCCCCGTTGCTGCGGCAACGTAGTCGATTCCCCGTCAAAGCGGAACTAGCGGAGGAAGGGCCCGTGCTGGTATGAGGAGGCTTATTTCCGGGACCTTCGTCCCGTGAACGGTCCGCACCCAGATGACAGGATCGACCGTATGAGCGAGCACACCTACGACGTGACAGTCAC
Organism: Nocardioidaceae bacterium; assembly: GCA_035762105.1. Taxonomy (GTDB): domain Bacteria; phylum Actinomycetota; class Actinomycetes; order Propionibacteriales; family Nocardioidaceae; genus Nocardioides_C. The sequence goes on from DASTPU010000249.1 coordinate 9,103, forward strand.
CTGGACCGGCAACCGCGGTGAGGGCACCACCGGCATCAAGGACTACGACCGCGACCTGGTCATCTCCGCGGACGGCCACCCGGACATCGAGGGCACCTCGGAGCCGGCCTACCTCGGCGACCCGAAGCGGTGGAACCCCGAGCAGCTCCTGACCGCGGCGGTCTCCCAGTGCCACATGCTGTGGTACCTCGGTCTCGCGGCACGCCGCGGTGTGGTGGTCCACGAGTACGTCGACGAGGTGGTCGGCACCATGGTGGCCGAGCCCAGCGGCAAGGCGAGGTTCACCCACGTGCTGCTGCGCCCGCAGATCGTCGTCGGCGCGGAGGACCAGGTCGAGACCGCCACCGCGCTGCACGACAAGGCTCACGAGATGTGCTTCATCGCCCAGTCGGTGAACTTCCCGGTGACCGTCGAGCCTCGGATCACGGTCCGCTGACGCGTCAGGCGAACTCCCCCGCGAGCTGCTCGAGCCGCTCGCGGTAGCCGGCCCACCACGACTGGTCGAGGGCGATCATGTGCACCAGGATCATGCGCAAGGGCGCTACGGGATTGCCGGGTTGTTGCCGCCGCTGACCACGACCACGAGCGTCGCCCCCGGGTCCGCGGCCACCTTGCCGGCCATCACCGCGGCGAGCGCGACCGCCGCACCGGGCTCGGCAAGCACGCGCACACGCTGCCACAGGAACCGCCGCGCGGCCAGCAGCTCCTCCTCCGTCACCAGCAGCGAGGTCGTGCCCTGGGACTCTGCGGTCTCGAAGGCGAGCCGGCCGACCTGCGGCGGACCGAGGGAGTCGGCGGCCGACCCTGCCGAGGCGTGCGGCACCGGGTGGCCCGCCTCACGCGCGACGTGGAGGTGCGGGCACAGCTCGGTCTCGACCGGCTGGACGGGCACGCGGCCGTCCACGGCCGCCACGACGCCGGCGTAGAGCCCTCCCCCGCCGCAGCCGAGCAGCACCTGCGCCGCGTCGGGCACGGCGTCGACCACCTCGAGGCCGAGGGTGCCGGCGCCCGAGACGGTCTCGTACGTGTCGTAGGGGTGCACGACCGGGACGCCCTCCCGCTCGCTGAGCTCGTGGCAGGCCGCCAGGGCGTCCCCGACGTCGCCCTCCACGGGGTGCAGGCGGGCGCCGTACTCGCGGATCCGCTCGAGCTTGGCGGGGGTCGCGGTCGACGGCACGAAGACGTCGGCGGTGAGGCCGGCGCGCTGTGCCGCCCAGGCGACGGCGGCGCCGTGGTTGCCGCCGGAGGCGGCGACGACCCCCAGGACGCCGGTGTCGAGGCTCATCACGGAGTTCAGCGCCCCGCGGGCCTTGAACGACCCGGTGTGCTGGAGCAGCTCGAGCTTGAGCACGACCCGGAACGGCACGCCGAGCTCGTCACCGTGGAGGACCAGCGTCGGCGTGTGCCGGATCTTCTCGCCGAGCCTCGCCGCCGCGCTCTCGATGTCGGACCTCGTGGGCAGCGTCACTGCCGGGCCTCCTCACGTGCGGTCGCCCGCCACACGCGCCAGCCGAGGCGGCCGAGGTACACCGCGATCACGAGGTTCACCACGATCAGCACGATGTGCGCGACGTAGTACCCCGTCGCCCGGTCCGCGCCGCTCGCCGCGGTCTCGTAGAGGTTCTTGGCGAAGTTGGCATAGCTGAGCACGTTCCATGCGCTGATGAGCAGGAACACGACGGCGTGCTTGCGTTCGAACGTCACCGCTCCATCCTGCCCTGCCTCAGCCGCGGACCCGACGCCCGAGCCAGGTGAGGCCGGCCACAGCGGCCGCGCCCGCCGCCGAGGCGAGACCGATCCGCTCCAGCCGCCGCCGTCTCCGGACGGCCGGGAGGGGCGCGTCGGCATCGTCCTCCCGGACCACCGCTGCGGGTTCGGGCATCAGCGTCTCCAGCTCGTCGTCGGCCACGAGCGGCCGCGCCTCGAGGTCGCGGACGTGCTCGGCCACCGGGGCGGCGTAGGCCCACGAGGCGCTCAGCATGACCAGCCGGGAGAAGTAGTTGATCCAGACCAGGAGGATCAGCGCGACGCCGAACGCCTGGAACGCCGGCTGCTCCTTGGTCAGCCCGATCAGGAAGTTCGCCGCCCCCTTGAGCACCTCGAAGCCGACCGCCCCGGTCACGGCTCCCTGCCACAGCGCCCGCGAGGCGACGTGCGGCCGGGCCAGCATCCGGAACATCGCCATGAACAACAAGGTCGTGGCCCCGATCGCCAGCCCGTGGCCGAGCAGCCACAGCAGGGCCGCGGCGAGCCAGCTGTCGGCGAGCCCGAGCCAGCCGAGGATCAGCTCGGAGAACCACGCGACTGCCCCGGAGAGGCTCACCGAGACCAGCAGCACGATGCCCAGCACGACGAGGGTGGCCAGGTCACCGGCCTTGGCGAGGACGAAGTTCGGCTGCCCCTCGCGGGGAAGCATGAACATCACCTGGAGCGCCCGGCGCATCCCGGAGACCCACCCCAGCCCGGAGTACACCACGCCGACGAGACCGATCCAGCCGAGTGCCGCGGCGCGTTCCTCGAACGTGGCGAGCGAGATCTGCCCCGGGTCGTTGCCGACCACCCCCGGGAGCACCTGCTCGAGCAGGTCGACCAGGTCGCCCCGCGCCGCCGGGTACACCTGGCTGATGTAACCCACCGCGAAGAACGCCAGCGCGAGGATCGGGAAGAACGACAGGAACCCGAAGAAGGTGACCGCACCGGCCTGAGCGTTGCCGTCGCGCTCGCCGTAGTGAGTGGCGGTGCCTGCCACGTGGTCGACGAAGGGTCGCCGCTCCCGAAGCGCGGACAGCCGGGCAGAGCCGCGCTCCTTGAGGGACGCCATCAGCCCGTCTGGCCTCCGGTCAGCGGGAACTCCCTGGTCGGCTGCCAGCCGGCCTCGGCATCGTGCACGTAGAGCAGGAAGTGGTCGGCGTCGAACTGCGCCTCGAAGTTCGCCAGCTCGTCGAAGGCGCGGTCCAGCAGCTCCTCGGCGACGTGGTGGGCGACGGTCACGTGTGGGTGGTACGGGAAGGCGAGATCCGCCTCGAGCGGCCCGCGGCGCACCGCCATCGCCAGCTGCTCGCACGAGGAGATGCCGCGTACGACGGTCACGAACACCACCGGGGACACGGGGCGGAACGTGCCCGTGCCGCGGAGGTGGATGCGGAAGGGCGGCCGGCTCGAGGCGGCCTCGCCCAGGTGCTTCTCGATCACCGGCAGGTCGGCCTCGTCGACCTCGAACGGCGGCGCCAGCGTGATGTGCGTCGGGATGCCCGTGGCGCTCGTGTCCCCGAGCGAGGTCCGGTACTCCTGGAGCTCAGGGCCCCAGGGCTCCGGCACCGCGATGGCCACTCCGATCGTCGTCACGGCGAGAACCCTACCTACCGGAGGGAACGAATCCGACTCGGTCGTAGACGTCGGCGAGCGTGCGGTCCGCCACCTCGCGTGCTCTCTCGGTGCCACGGGCGAGGACGGCGTCGAGCTCGGAGCGGTCCTCCAGGAGCTGCAGGGTCCGGTCGCGGAACGGCGTGACGAACTCGACGACGACCTCGCCGAGGTCCTTCTTGAAGTCGCCGTAGCCCCGGCCGGCGTACTCGTTCTCGATGTCCTCGATCGGTCGACCGGTGAGCGTCGAGCAGATCGTGAGCAGGTTGGAGATGCCGGGCTTCTTCTCCTCGTCGAAGCGCACCTCGGTGCCGGAGTCGGTGACCGCGGACCGGACCTTCTTCGCCGACCGCCGCGGGTCGTCGAGCATCTCGAGGATGCCGCTCGGCGACGAGGCCGACTTCGACATCTTGATGTGGGGGTCCTGGAGGTCGAGGATCTTCGCGGTCTCCTTGACGATGAACGGCTCGGGCAGGCGGAACGTCTTCTTGTAGCGGTGGTTGAACCGCTGCGCGAGGTCACGGGTCAGCTCGAGGTGCTGCCGCTGGTCCTCCCCCACCGGGACGTACTGCGGCCGGTACAGCAGGATGTCCGCGGCCTGGAGGATCGGGTAGGTGAACAGGCCCACGGAGGCCGCGCCCTCGCCGCCCTTCGCGGACTTGTCCTTGAACTGCGTCATCCGGCGCGCCTCGCCGAAGCCGGTGAGGCACTGCAGCACCCAGCCGAGCTGCGCGTGCGCAGGCACCTGCGACTGCACGAAGATCGCGGAGCGCTCGGGGTCGACGCCGGCGGCGATCAGCTGCGCGGCCGCGCGCAGGGTCCGGTCCCGGAGCACCTTCGGGTCCTGCTCGACGGTGATCGCGTGCATGTCGGCGATGAAGAAGAACGGCTCGAAGTCCTCCTGGAGGGCCACCCAGTTCCGCACGGCGCCGAGGTAGTTGCCGAAGTGGAACGAGTCGGCTGTCGGCTGGATCCCGGACAGGACCCGCGGGCGTGCGGTCGACTTGGAGGTGGGTGCGTCCTCAGACATGCGGGCCATTCTGTCAGGACGACGCGGCGTTCAGCTCGCCCGGTCCGCCCGGTGCTCCTCCTCGGCGACCGACGCCGCCTCCGCCTCGGCGACGGGGGCCGGCTCCGCCTCCTCCGGTACGGCGGTCACCAGCACGCGCGAGACCCGCCGCCCCTCGAGCTCGCGGACCTCGAGCCGGACGCGCTCGTGCTCGACCGAGTCACCGACCTCGGGCAGCCGGCCCAGCCGCGCCACGACATAGCCCGCGACGGTCTCGTACGGGCCCTCGGGGAGCTCGATGCCGGTCTCGTCCTCGAAGTCGTCGAGGTTCAGCAGCCCATCGACCTCGACGTCGCCGCCGCCGTGCCTCGTGGTCTCGGCCTCCTCGACGTCGTACTCGTCGCGGATGTCGCCGACGAGCTCCTCGACGAGGTCCTCCATGGTCACGATGCCCGCGGTGCCACCGTACTCGTCGGCGACCATCGCCAGGTGCGTGCCCTCCCGCCGCATGTCGGCGAGCGCGGCGAGGATCGGCCGCGTCCACGGGAGCACCAGGGTGTCGCGGACCAGCTCGCCGACACGCACCGACCGCGACGACATCTCCGGGTCGAGCAGGTCGCGGACGTGGACGAAGCCGATCACGTCGTCGACGGAGCCGCGTGTGACCGGATAGCGGGAGTGCGGCTGGCTCAGGGCGTACTTCGCGGCCTTGTAGACCGGCGTGGACGCGTCGAGGAACTCCACCTCGGTGCGCGGGATCATCACCTCGCGGATCTGGCGGTCGCCTGCCTCGAACACGTCCTCGACGATGCGGCGCTCCTCCTCGCCCAGCGTCTCGTGCTGGTTGACCAGCTCGCGGAGCTCCTCGTCGCTCATCTGCTCCTTCTGCGCGGTCGGGTCGCCGCCGAGCAGCCGCACGACGGCGTTGGTCGACTTCGACAGCAGCCAGATGACGGGACGGGAGACCTTCGAGATCTTGTCGATCATCGGTCCCAGTGCGAGGGCGAAGGCCTCGGAGCGCTGCAGCGCCAGCCGCTTCGGCACGAGCTCGCCGAACACCAGCGACAGGTAGGAGATCGCGATCGTCACGAGCACCAGCGCGACCGCCCCGGCGGCGCCCTCCGGCAGGCCCCAGCCGACCAGCACGGGTGCGAGGTCGTCGGCGAGGGTCGCGCCACCGAACGCCGCGGACAGGAAGCCGGCCAGCGTCACTCCGACCTGCACGGAGGAGAGGAACCTGTTGGGGTCGGCGTTGAGGTCGGCCACGGTCCGCCCGCGCTTGCTCTGGCCGGCCAGGGCGCGCACCTGGCTGTCACGTAGCGACACCAGGGCGATCTCGGCCGCGGCGAAGACACCGCCGATGAGGACGAAGACGACGACCAGCGCGATGTTGGCGAGCACGCCGCTCACTGTCTTCGACCTTCGTCCATGCAGCGAGGATAAGGGTTTGCCGGGAGGGTGGGTAAGCGGCAGGGTTTCGCACCATGACCAGCTTCCCGATGTCGTTCCCGAGAGACGTGCCCACGCTCACCGACGGCGTCGTCACGCTGCGTGCCCACACCCCGGACGACGTCGACGCCCTCTACGAGCAGGCCACGGACTCGGTCATGCTGCGCTGGACCACGGTTCCCGACCCGTCCACCCGCGAGACGGCGCGCGAGTTCGCCACGCACCTCATCCCGGACGGCTGGCGCTCCGAGCGCGAGTGGGCGTTCGCCGTCGACGCTCCCGACAGCGACGGCGCGCCTCGCTTCGTCGGCACGGTCTCCCTGCGCAACGAGGGCCAGGGCCGGGCCGAGATCGCCTACGGCTCTCACCCCTGGGCACGTGGACGCGGCTACGTCGTACGAGCGCTGCACCTGCTTCTCGACTGGGGGTTCGAGGAGCGGGGCCTGCGCACGGTGATCTGGTGGGCCAACAAGGGCAACTGGGCCTCGCGAAAGGTGGCCTGGCGGCTGGGGTTCTCCTTCGACGGCACCGTGCGCGAGTGGCTTCCCCAGCGGGGCACCCTGCACGACGGATGGGTGGGCGCGCTCACCGCGGCCGACGAGCGCCGGCCCAGGACGCCGTGGTTCGAGGCACCGCGGATCCACGGGGAGCGTGTGGTGCTGAGGGACCTCGCCGAGCGGGACGTGCCCCGGATCGTCGAGGCGTGCACGGACCGGCGCACGTCCTACTGGCTGACCCAGATGCCCTCGCCGTACACCGACCGGGACGCACTGACCTGGATGGAGCAGATGCGGGAGCAGCGGGCGACCGGCAGCGGCGTCACGTGGGCGGTCGCGGACCCGGGCGACGACCGGCTGCTGGGTGCTGTCACCGCGTTCGACCTGGACGCCGACGGCAGCGCGGAGATCGGGTACTGGGCGCACCCGGAGGCCAGGGGGCGAGGCGTGACCACCGAGGCCTGCGCTCTCGCGGTGCGCCACTCCTTCGTCCCCGAGGAAGACGGAGGGCTCGGGCGCCGACGGCTGCGGGCGTTCGCGGCCGAGGGCAACGACGCCTCGATGTGGGTCCTGAAGACCAACGGCTTCGTGGAGACCGGCCGGTTCCGGCAGGTCAAGACGATGCGCGACGGGTCGTTCCTCGACCTCGTGCACTACGACCTTCTCGTCTCGGAGTGGGCGTCCCGTTCTTGACACCGAGGGCATGTATGTAAAGAGTCGGGGGATGTTGCGACGCGACCACTGGCAGCGGAGGGTCGAGCAGCTCGACCCCGAGGTCGACTACGAGAAGATCTACCGGATCACCACGACGCTCGAGTTCCCCTGGGACATGAGCCAGGCGCTGTCGTTCGCATTGTTCCGGACCTTCGCGGTCCCCTCGATCGGCCGGCTCCTCGACGAGACCGGCGAGTTCTGCACACGCACGCAGAAGCGGTACGACGACACCGCGATCCTCCTCGACGAGGTGTCCCGGCATGGGCTGCACGAGCCGGGCGGCCGCCGTGCGATCCGCAGGATCAACCAGATGCACGGCGGCTACGACATCTCGAACGGCGACATGCGCTACGTGCTGTCGACCTTCGTCGTGGTGCCGAAGCGGTGGATGGACGACTACGGCTGGCGGTCGTTCATGCCCGCGGAGGTCGCGGCGAGCACGCGGTACTACGTCGAGCTCGGCCGGCTCATGGGCATCAAGGACGCGCCCGACACCTACGAGGGGTTCGAACGACTCATGGACTCCTACGAGGCCGAGCACTTCGCCTTCGAGCCGGGCGGCCGGAGGGTCGCGGACGCGACGATGCGGCTGATGGAGACCTTCTACCCGGCGGCGCTCGCCCGGCCGACCGAGGTGTTCAGCCGGGCGCTGATGGACCGGCCGCTTCTCGACGCGTTCGGCTACCGTGAGCCACCGCGCCCCGTGGTGGCTGCGTCCCGACGGGCGCTGCGGTTGCGCGGGCGCGTGGAGTCGATGCTCCCCGCCCGTCGTACCCCGCTCGAGGTGCGGGACCTGCCCCGGGTCCGGTCCTACCCGGACGGTTACGACCCCGAGGCGCTCGGCACGTTCCCGCGCGGGTGCCCGCAGGCGAAAGGCGCCACCCGACCGGTGCCGGATGACGCCTCGCGTCCTGCCTGACGGGCCTAGCCCAGGGTGGCCAGCGCGTCGTTGAGGGTCTTCGACGGGCGCATGACCGCCGTGACCTTCTCCTCGTTCGGCCGGTAGTAGCCGCCGATGTCCGCGGGGCTGCCCTGGACGGCGAGCAGCTCCTCGTTGATCTTCGCCTCGTTGTCGGCCAGCGTCCTCGCCAGCTCGGCGAAGGCCGCGGCCAGCTCGGCGTCCTCGGTCTGGTTGCTGAGCTCCTGAGCCCAGTAGAGCGCCAGGTAGAAGTGGCTGCCGCGGTTGTCGATCTCGCCGGCCTTGCGGCTGGGCGACTTGTTGTCCTCGAGGAAGGTCGCGGTCGCCCGGTCCAGGGTGTCGGCCAGGATCTGCGCGCGGGCGTTGCCGGTCTTCTGCGCGAGGTGCTCGAAGCTCACCGCGAGCGCGAGGAACTCACCGAGGCTGTCCCAGCGCAGGTGGTTCTCCTTGACCAGCTGCTGCACGTGCTTGGGCGCGGAGCCGCCGGCACCGGTCTCGAACAGGCCGCCGCCGTTGATCAGCGGGACGACCGAGAGCATCTTGGCGCTCGTGCCGAGCTCCATGATCGGGAACAGGTCCGTGAGGTAGTCGCGCAGCACGTTGCCGGTGACGGAGATGGTGTCCTCTCCCTTGCGGATCCGCTCGAGCGAGAAGGCCATCGCGTCGGCGGGCTTCATGATCTCGATCTGCAGCCCGTCGGTGTCGTGCTCGGTGAGGTACTCGCGCACCTTGGCGATGAGGTTGGCGTCGTGAGCACGACCCTCGTCGAGCCAGAACACCGCGGGAGCGCCGGTGGCGCGGGCACGGGTCACCGCGAGCTTCACCCAGTCGCGGATCGGGACGTCCTTGGTCTGGCAGGCGCGCCAGATGTCGCCGGCGGCGACGGTGTGCTCGAGGAGCGTGTTGCCGTCGGCGTCCACGACCCGCACGGTGCCGGTGACCGGGACCTCGAAGGTCTTGTCGTGGCTGCCGTACTCCTCGGCCGCCTGCGCCATGAGGCCGACGTTCGGCACCGAGCCCATCGTGGCCGGGTCGAACGCCCCGTTGGCGCGGCAGTCGTCGATGACGACCTGGTAGATGCCGGCGTAGCTGCTGTCCGGGATCACGGCGAGGGTGTCGGCCTCGTTGCCGTCGGGGCCCCACATGTGGCCCGAGGTGCGGATCATCGCGGGCATCGAGGCGTCGACGATCACGTCACTGGGGACGTGCAGGTTCGTGATGCCCTTGTCGGAGTCGACCATCGCCAGGGCCGGGCCCTCGGCGAGTCCCTGCTTCACGGAGGCCGCGATGGCGTCGCGCTGGTCGGCAGGCAGGCTCTCGATCGCCTTGAGCAGCGTGCCGAGTCCGTCGTTGGGGCTGATCCCGGCGGCGGCGAGCGCCTGACCGTGCTCGGTGAAGAGCTTGGGGAAGAACGCGCGGACCACGTGGCCGAAGATGATCGGGTCGGAGACCTTCATCATCGTGGCCTTGAGGTGCACCGAGAACAGCACGCCCTCGGACCTGGCCCGCTCCACCTGCTCGGTGAGGAACTCGCGGAGCGCGGCGACGCGCATGACGGTGGCGTCCACGACCTCGCCGGCGAGAACCGGGAGCGAGTCCTTGAGGACGGTGGTCGAGCCGTCGTCGCCGACGAGCTCGATGCGCAGCGTGGTGTCCTTGTCGACGACGGCCGACTTCTCGTTGTTGCGGAAGTCCTCGGCGTCCATCGTCGCCACGTTGGTCTTCGAGTCCGCGGACCACTCACCCATCCGGTGCGGGTGCTTGCGGGCGAACTGCTTGACCGACGCGGGCGCCCGGCGGTCGGAGTTGCCCTCGCGCAGGACCGGGTTCACCGCGCTGCCCTTGACCTTGTCATAGCGCGCGCGGAAGTCCTTCTCCTCGTCCGTCTTCGGGTCGTCGGGATAGTCGGGGAGGTCGTACCCCTGCTCCTGCAGCTCGGCGATCGCGGCCTTGAGCTGTGGGATCGAGGCGCTGATGTTGGGCAGCTTGATGATGTTCGCTTCGGGCGTCTTCGCCAGCTGGCCGAGCTCCGCGAGCGCGTCGTCGATGCGCTGCTCGTCGGTCAGCCGCTCGGGGAAGCTGGCGATGATCCGGGCGGCGAGCGAGATGTCGCGGGTCTCCACGTCCACGCCGGCGGTGGAGGCGTACGCCGAGATGATGGGGAGGAACGAGTACGTCGCCAGCATGGGCGCCTCGTCCGTGAGCGTGTAGATGATCTTCGAGTCCGTCACCGGGGGCTCCGTTCCGACTTCGAGAAATATTTCTTGACGTCAAGATATCTCATGCAGGGGTACGTCGAACCGCGGTACCCCATCCTGCCGCCTCCCAGACGCCCACGCGAGGGGCCTTCTCGGGGCGTGAACCCA
>DASTPU010000250.1:0-4180 GCA_035762105.1 Nocardioidaceae bacterium
AGCTGCGGGTACTTCTCGAAGTGCGGGGGCTTGAAGTAGTCGGTCCACAGCACCCAGAGGTGGTGCTTGACCAGCTCGGAGCGCTGCTCCTTGATCAGGACTGCGCGCGTGCGGAAGTCCGGGTCGTCGTTGTCGGCGAGCTTGCCGATGATGGCCTTGATCGACTCGGCCTCGATCCGGGCCTGGGCCGGGTCGTAGACGCCGCACGGCAGGTCGCAGTGGGCCCGGACCTCGAGGGTCGGTGCGAACAGTCGGGAAAGCATGCTGTGTCCTTTCTGTCGAGCGGTCTCTTGCGGAGAGGGTCATGAAGCCACCTGCGACACTACCCCCGGTCTAGGCGGCTGCAACAGGAGGGGATCGGCACGGTGGTGGCGAGCGCGAAGGGTCACTCGGGTGCTCCGCGACGGCTGGGTCTCGCGGTGGTTCGCGGCCGGTCGATGCAGCCGACGTTGTACGACGGGGACCGGCTCCTCGTCCTGCACGGCGTGGTTCCCCGGCCGGGCGGGCTGGCCGTCGTACGCCTGCCGGACGGGGTGGTCGCGGTCAAGCGGGTGACGCGACGCGACGGGGACGGCTGGTGGGTCGAGCGGGACAACCCCGCCGAGGGCGTCGACTCGTGGCTCGTGGGGGCGATCCCCGACGCCGACGTCGTCGCCCGGGTGCTCTTCCGGGTCTGGCCGCCGAGGCGGGTGTCACGTCCGCCACACGGCACCGACCCACGCCGACCGCTGTGACAGACTGACGGCAGGGAGACCCCCGCTGACCGACGTGGTTCCGCCGCTCCACCCTGCGCCGCCGTTGAACTGCCGTTGACCGTTTCCCCTGACAACACGAAGGTCGCCTCATGGTTGAGCCCGCAGCAACGCCCCAGCACCCCCACCCGCGCGCCGGAGACCCGGTCTTCGACCTGCATTTCGGCGGCAAGATGGAGGTCACCTCCACGGTCGCCCTCGAGGGGCCGGACGACCTGTCGATGGCCTACACCCCAGGGGTCGCCCGGGTGTGCGAGGCGATCGCGGAGAACAAGTCGCTGGCCGACGACTACACCTGGATCGGCAACACGGTGGCGGTCGTGACGGACGGTACGGCGGTGCTCGGGCTCGGCGACATCGGGCCGCGGGCGGCGATGCCGGTCATGGAGGGCAAGGCGGTGCTGTTCAAGCAGTTCGGCGGCGTGGACGCGGTGCCGATCTGCCTCGACACGACCGACCCCGACGCGATCGTGGAGACGGTGGTGCGTCTCGCGCCGAGCTTCGGCGGCATCAACCTCGAGGACATCTCGGCGCCGCGCTGCTTCGAGATCGAGACCCGGCTCAAGAACCGCCTCGACATCCCGGTCTTCCACGACGACCAGCACGGCACCGCTGTCGTGGTGCTCGCCGCACTGGAGAACGCGCTCAAGCTCACCGGCCGCCAGCTCGAGTCCACCCGCGTGGTGATCTCGGGCGCCGGTGCCGCCGGGGTGGCGTGCACGAAGATCCTGCTCGCCGCCGGCGTCCAGGACATCGCGGTCACCGACCGCAACGGCGTGCTGAACTCCAACCGCGACGACCTCACCGAGGTCAAGCTCGACCTCGCCCGGGTGACCGCGGACCGGACCGGCCGGCAGGGCAGCCTGGCCGACGTGCTCGCCGGCGCGGATGTGTTCATCGGCGTGAGCGGTGGCAACGTGCCCGAGGACGTGGTCGCGAAGATGGCCGACGACGCGATCATCTTCGGTCTCGCGAACCCGATCCCTGAGGTGCACCACGACGTCGCCACGCGGCACGCGCGGGTCGTGGCGACGGGCCGCTCGGACTACCCGAACCAGATCAACAACGTGCTCGCCTTCCCCGGCATCTTCCGGGGCGCCTTCGACGTGCGGGCGACGGCGATCACGGAGGGCATGAAGCTCGCGGCGGCCGACGCGCTCGCCGCTCTCGTCGGCGAGGACCTGAGCGAGTCGTACATCGTCCCCTCACCGTTCGACCAGCGCGTCGCGCCCGCTGTGGCGGCCGCGGTCGCGGAGGCGGCCCGCAGGGACAACGTGGCGAATCGGTAAGGTCGGGCGCATGTTCGCTGTCTACGCCGAAGGCTTCTCCAAGGAAGACCCGCTGTCCGGACTCGTCGTGGGCGAGCGCCCAGACCCGGTCGCCCCCGACGGGTGGACGACCGTCACGGTCAAGGCCGCGTCGCTGAACCACCACGACCTATGGTCGCTGCGGGGCGTCGGTCTGCGCGAGGAGGCGCTGCCGATGATCCTCGGCTGCGACGCCGCCGGGTACGACGAGGACGGCAACGAGGTCGTCGTGCACGCGGTGATCAGCGACCCGTCGTGGAGCGGCGACGAGACGCTGGACCCGAGACGTTCGCTGCTCAGCGAGCGGTTCCAGGGGACGTTCGCCGACAAGGTCGTCGTACCGAGGTCGAACGTCGTCCCGAAGCCTTCCTCGCTGTCGTTCGAGGAGGCGTCGTGCCTGCCGACGGCGTGGCTGACGGCGTACCGGATGCTCTTCGTCCAGGGTGGCCTCAAGCCGGGCGACACCGTGCTGGTGCAGGGCGCCGGCGGCGGCGTGGCGACGGCGCTGATCGCGCTCGCCCACGCCGGTGGGCTGAGGGTGTACGCGACGAGCCGGGACGAGGCCAAGCGCACGCGCGCGCTCGAGCTCGGTGCCGACGCGGTGTTCGAGAGCAACGCGCGGCTGCCCGAGAAGGTCGACGCGGTCATGGAGACCGTGGGCCGGGCGACCTGGTCGCACTCGATCCGTGCGTTGCGTCCCGGTGGCTCCCTGGTGGTGTCCGGTACGACGAGCGGCCCTAACCTCGACGACGCGGAGCTGACCCGGATCTTCTTCCTGCAGCTGAAGGTGATCGGCTCGACGATGGGGACCCGTTCGGAGCTCGCCTCCCTGGTGAACCTGCTCGACGTCAGCGGCGTCCGGCCGGTGATCGACCGGGTGCTGCCGATGGAGGACGCGCGCGACGGCTTCGCCGCGATGGCGGAGGGCGACGTGTTCGGGAAGATCGTCTTCACCCGCTAGGTTCCTGGCATGGCCACCCACCTCGTCACCGGTGCCGGGGCCGGCATCGGCGCTGCTGTCGCACACGCCCTTGCCGATCGCGGCGACGACCTCGTCCTGCTCGCTCGCAGCGAGGCGCGTGAGGAGGAGCTGCGCGCCTCGTTCCCGGGATCGCGGACCGTGGTCGCAAACCTCGACCGTCCGCAAGAGCTTGCCGGGGCACTGGCCGGGCAGCAGCTCCCTGACCGGCTCGACTCGCTGGTGCACGTCGCCGGCTTCGTGGAGCTAGGCCCGGTCGCGAAGCTCAGCCCCGACGTATGGCGACAGACGCTGGACGTGAACCTCGTGGCTCCTGCCGAGCTCACGCGCATCTGCCTGCCCGCGCTGCGTGCTGCTCGGGGACAGGTCGTCTTCGTGAACTCCGGATCGGGGCTCCGGGCCAACCCGGAGTGGTCGGCGTACGCCGCGAGCAAGCACGGGCTCCGCGCGCTCGCCGACTCCCTGCGTGCCGAGGAGGCCGGTGCCGGTGTCCGTGTCACGTCGGTCTACCCGGGGCGCACGGCCACCGAGATGCAGGCGAAGGTGCACGCGCAGGAGGGCAAGGACTACGACCCCTCGGAGTGGATCGCCCCCGAGTCCGTCGCGACCGCTGTGCTGACGGCGCTCGATCTGCCGCTCGACGCCGAGATGACCGACGTCACGGTCCGTCCGGGTCCGCGTCCCTGAGCTCGGCTCTGAGGTCGGCCTTGCGGTCGTCCGGGAGCGCGCGTCAGTCGACGTCGAGCAGGGCGGCGTCCAGGGCCCACAGGAGGTTGAGCGTCGGGTCCGCGCCGTGCGCCACCGCCGCTCGGTAGGCCTCCACCGCGCCGATCTCATCGAGCTGCTGCGGCGTGCTGATGCCGGCTTCCTGCAGCATGCGCTCGCTCGCGGGGCCGAGGTTGCGCAGGTCGCGGAGGCGGCGGGGTTCGCGCTGGTCCATGTCCTCACGATGCGGCCTCGCGTCGACGACTGGCTTGTGCACAAGGGTTCTCGCGCACGCCGAAACTGTCGGTGGTCGCCTCTAGCGTGGTCGGTATGGCGCAGGTGGAGGTGGACGAGCTCGACGCGGCCGGTGCGCTGGTCGCGTTCGGGGACCTGCGCGCGGCCCGCGATGCCGCGGAGCGGGACATCTTCGTGCTCGC
>DASTPU010000251.1:0-8492 GCA_035762105.1 Nocardioidaceae bacterium
CTTCATGCCCAAGCCGATCTTCGGCGACAACGGCTCCGGCATGCACGTCCACTCGTCGATCTGGAACAACGGCGAGCCGCTCTTCTACGACGAGTCCGGGTACGCCGGCCTCTCGGACATGGCTCGCTACTACATCGGCGGCCTGCTCAAGCACGCCCCGTCGCTGCTCGCGTTCACGAACCCGACGGTGAACTCCTACCACCGCCTGGTCCCCGGCTTCGAGGCTCCCGTGAACCTCGTCTACAGCCAGCGCAACCGCTCGGCCTGCATCCGCATCCCGATCACCGGTGCGAACCCGAAGGCCAAGCGGGTCGAGTTCCGCTGCCCCGACCCGTCGTCGAACCCGTACCTCGCGTTCTCGGCGATGCTGCTCGCCGGCATCGACGGCATCAAGAACAAGATCGAGCCGCCGCAGCCGATCGACAAGGACCTCTACGAGCTGCCGCCGGACGAGCACGCCGACATCGACACCGTGCCCGCGAGCCTCGGCTCGGTGCTCGACGCGCTCGAGGCCGACCACGACTACCTGCTCGAGGGTGGCGTGTTCACTCCCGACCTGATCGAGACGTGGATCCAGTACAAGCGCCAGAACGAGATCGCGCCGATGGCCCTGCGCCCGCACCCGCACGAGTTCGAGCTCTACTTCGACATCTGAGCCCCGGGCCGGACACCGGTCCTGACCTGCACGTTCGCGCAGCCCCCGCCAGGGCTCCCCCGGATTTCCCCTGGCGGGGGCTGATGCGTTCCGAAGAGGTCCTCCCCCGGCGCGCCTGGTGATTGCCGCCGATCACCAGTCTCGGACCGACAGGTCCATGACCACACACTCCATCACCGACAGCCTCGACCTGCCCGAACCGATCTGGACCATCGAGCACGTCGCCCACTCCCTGCACCTCAGCGTCGACGCCGCCCGGGAGTACGCCTACCGCGCAGACTTCCTTGCAGCCAGGGCCGGGTTCGCCCGCAACCCGTGGCTGCGCGAGGAAGTGCCGCGTGGGTTCGCCGGACTCCGGGCCCCGGCGACACCACCCGGCGGCGCACCTCGGCCTCCCTCGCCGCCCGCGTCGGCGGGCCGACCCCGGCGCCGACCAGCGCCGGCCCGTACGTCGCACCGGGGCTTCGGCATCCGCAGGGCCGTGCCCCCAAACCACAGCGCGACGGGTCCTCACCGGCGGCGGTAGTGCGCGATGATCACGCCCTTGGTGGTCGCGACGCTGTTGGTGAGGTCGAACTCAGTCAGCGGGGCCGGACCCTCGAACAACCGCGTACCACTACCCAGGGTCAACGGGCATATCAACAGCGTGTAGCGGTCGATGAGGCCGGCCGCGTGCAGGCTTCGCACCAGCGAGGCGCTGCCGATGACCGACAGGTCCCTTCCCGACTGGGCCTTCAGCTCGGCCACCGTGTCGACCGCTGCGCCGCGGAGGAGGATCGAGTTCTGCCAGGCGTCCGCATCCTCCAGGGTCCTGGAGACGACGTACTTGGTCGCCGCGTTCATGGCCGTGGTGAACGGGTTTCCGTCGGTCCGGCGGGCCCAGACGGTGATGAAGTCCTGCCAGGTGCGGCGACCGAGAAGCATGTCTCCCGGCTTGGCCATGTCGTTGGCCATCTCGCGGCCCATCACCTCGTCGCGGTATCGCTCGCCCCAGCCGCCGTGCGTGAAGCCGCCGCGGGTGTCCTCGTCCGGGCGGCCGGGCCCCTGAACCACACCGTCGAGGGTGATCCACATCGTGACCGTGATCGAACGCATGGACCTGCTCCTTGCCTGCTTCGCCTACGGATGGGTGTATCGCTTGTCGGCACTTCGGTTGCGGACACATAACGTCCGCAACCGGTCGTACTCTCAGATCGTTCTCGATCGGATCACAGGACAGGAGCTGAAGTGAAGATCATCAGGCGGGTCACCGTGTTCGACTGGAGGAGGCCGATCGGCTGGCGGTCGAGCTCGGAGGGCGGCAACTCCAGGCCGCACGGAGACCAGCCGACAACCCCGACGGCGATGAGCTGTTCGCCGTCTACGCCAGTCCGGCCGGCCACCCATTCTGCTTCGGGGTCAGCTGACTCGAGGGAAACGGAGTTCTGCCTTGGCTGACACTCAGGACACGCGTGGGGCGTCGCTGTCGATCGTGCCCGCGAACCAAGTGGCGTTCGACGACCTCCAGTCGGTGTTCGGTGACCGCGGCCCCGCCGCTCGCTGTCAGTGCCAGCGTTACCGCTTGTCGCGAGGAGAGTCGTTCGGCAAGCAGCCCGTCGAGGAGCGACAACACCGGCTGCGCGAACAGACCGGCTGTGGGGACCCGGACACGCCGACATGCGGGCTGCTCGCTTGGTTGGCGGATGAGCCGGTCGGGTGGTGCGCGGTCGGCCCGAGAAACGACCTCAACGGGCTGAAGCGCGTCTTCACGGTGCCCTGGAAGGGTCGCCACGAGGACCCGGACGACCCCACGGTCTGGGCTGTCACCTGCCTCTTCATCCGTAGGAGCTACCGGAGGCGGGGAGTCGCATCCGCCCTCGTGCGCGCGACGGTCGACCACGCGCGCGGTCAGGGGGCGCGCGCCGTGGAGGGGTATCCCATCGTGCGAACCGACGTGATCAACGAGGAGCTCCACGTCGGCACGGTTCCCATGTTCGAGACAGCGGGATTCCGGAAGGTCAGCGCACCCCACCGAGCGTCGCGTCGTGATGCGTGTCGACTTCTAGAACCCAACCCGTTCCGGCGTGAGAGCGTCACCGTCATGGCAACCTTCACAGGGTCCGACGACCTGCGAGGAGCAGAGTTGATCGACGCTGACCTGCGTGGTGCCCGGTTCGTCAGGGCTGACCTGTCCGGCGTTGTGATGCGCGCGGTCGAGGTGGCAGGGGCTGACATCGACGCACCGTGGCTCTTCGATGGCGAGAGCTTCTTGCGCGTCAACGGCGTCGATGTGATTCCGCTCGTCGAGCCGAGCTCAACCGCCGTTTCCCCGGCCGTGCGGATCGGCGCGCCGGAGATCCGGATGGCCTGCGCGCTGCCTGGGCCGTGCTCGAGCGCTCTTGGGCGGCCACGCTGGACCGCGTCGCGGCGATGCCCGCTGGCACCGTCGACGTGTCGGTGGGCGGCGAGTGGTCGTTCGAGCAGACGTTGCGGCACCTGGTCATGGCCACGGACGCATGGCTGGGCCGTGCGATCCTGGAGGTCGAACAGCCCTTCCACCCCATCGGTCGGCCGAACACCGAGTACGAGACCGACGGCAATGACATGTCGATCTTCACGAGGGTCACACCGTCGTACGCCGAGTGCTCGAGGTCCGGGCGGATCGCGTCGCGATGGTGCGCGACTTCATCGCCACCGTCACGTCGGACGAGCCGGCCGCGGCGCGCAGGAACCCGTGGGACCCCGAACACCCGGAGACCACCCTGTCGTGCCTGCACGTGATCCTCGAGGAGGAGTGGGAGCACCACCGCCACGCCGTCCCCGACCTCGACGCGATCGAGGCGGGCTCCGGCTCCTGACAGCCCCCGCGAGGATCCCGCGGCGGGGGCTGTCGTCTGAGCCACCAGGTCAGCCGGCGAAGCCCTCGAAGTCCTCGGACGTGTAGTCGCGGTGCTCGACGAGCACCATCCAGTTCCCGGAGTTGTCGCGCATCAATGCTTCCACGCCGTACGGGCGCTCGGTCGGCTCCTGCAGGAACTCCACGCCCTTGGCGGAAAGCTCCTCGAAGGTCTTATGGCAGTCCTCGACCGCGAGCCCGAGCCCGGGGAGCCCGCCCTGGGCCTGTGCCCGTTGCATGGCTGCGACGAGGTCCTCGGACAAGGGTGGCCCGGGGGTGGTGAGGTGGACCTGCAGCTCAGGCTGACTGGGGTGGACGACGGTGCACCAGCGGAAGTCCGCACCGAACGTCAGGTCGTCCTTGGGCTCGAAACCCAGGACGCCGGTGTAGAAGGCGAGGGAGGCGTCGATATCGGTGACCCAGACGCTGACCAGGGAGATGTTGGAGATCATGCGGTCAACGCTAGGAGCCTCCGGCCGCCGACGGCTTCTCCCAGGTTGCGGCGTTGCGCGGCGGTCACCGCAGAGACCGTCATCGTCGTTCCGCGAGCCCCCACATGAACACGTAGCATCCCGGGATCCGTGGCGCACCGGTCGCGGCCCAACGACGCTGGAATGCGCTGGGCGACTCGCCCACCACCTCACGAAACCTGCTGCTGAAGGATCCCAGGCTAGAGAAACCGACAGCGTGGCACACCTCGGTCACGGTCAGGTTCGTCGCCCGCAGCAGATCCTGCGCACGCTCCACGCGCCGCTCGCTGAGGTACGCCGCCGGGCTGCGGCCGTAGGTGGCGGTGAAGAGTCGCTGGAAGTGGTACTTGCTGATGCCGGCGACACCGGCCAGCACATCGAGGTCGAGCGGCTCGGCGAAGTGGCGGTCGACGTGGTCGCGAGCCCGACGCAGATGCATCAGCACGTCCTGCGGTGCACGGACCCGACTCGTCAGACTTCGCTCGGTCCGGGGTGCGGTGGTCACGAGCCCACCTTAGGGCTCGGGCGAGCGAGGCTCCCGCCGTCAACGCCACTGGTAGCGGCGTTCGGGTCGGCCGACCTCGCCGTAGCGGAGCCGGACCTCGGCCCTGCCGGTCTCCACGAGATGCTCCAGGTAGCGCCGGGCGCTGACCCGCGAGACACCCAGGAGACCGGCCGTCTCCGCGGCTGACAGGTCGCCGTCTGCGGCGGAGAGCTGCTCCTCCACCAGACGCAGCGTCTCGGCCGAGAAGCCCTTGGGCAGCCGCGTCTCCGATGTCGGGCGCCGTGCGCCGGCGCCGAAGACACGGTCGACCTCGGCCTGTTCGATCTCCGCCTCGTCACCGGCGGGTGCGAGCGCGCGGTACGCCTCCCGGTAGTGCTCGAGGCGTGCCCGGAGGTCGTCGTACGAGAACGGCTTGATCAGGTAGTGCACGATGCCGCCACGCAGCGCGCGGCGCACGGTCTCGGCCTCTCGTGCGGCGCTGATCACGAGTACGTCGACCTCCGGTGCGCGTTCGCGCATCCGCTGGAGCAGGTCGAGCCCGCTCGTGTCGGGGAGGTACACGTCCAGGAGCACCAGGTCCGGGGTGAGCCGGGCGAGCTGGTCGAGGGCCTCGGCGCCGTTGTGGGCGACGCCGACGACCTCGAAGCCTGGTGTCCGCTCGACGAAGCCGGTGTGGATCCGCGCGACCATGAAGTCGTCGTCGACGATCAGCACCCGGATCACCGCGGTCCCTCCTGCTTCGGCAGCACGGCGGTGAACACCGCGCCATGCTCGTTCCGTACCGAGACGTCACCGCCCCTGCGCCGGCAGACGAGGCGGGTGAGCGCGAGCCCGAACCCGCGGCCGCCCTCGCTGTTGTCCGTCTTGGTGGTCCATCCCTGCCGGAACACCGCGTCGGTGTCCTCCTCGGGCACACCCGGACCGCTGTCGCGGACGGTCACGGTGACCGAGCCCGCGTCCTCGGTCAGGAGGACCTCGACGCGCCCGGCCTCCCGTCCGGCCACCGCTTCGAGGGCGTTGTCGACGAGGTTGCCGACCACGGTGGTGAGGTCCCGGGAGAGCGCATCGTCCATCCGTTCCAGGGCCGACGACGGCAGCAGCTCCAGCGCGACGCCGCGTTCGGTGGCCAGGCTGGCCTTGGCGATCAGCAGCGCCGCGAGGGCGGGGTCCGCGACCCGGGAGGTCACCTCGTCGTACAACGTGGTCCGGCTCAGGCTGACGCCGTCGACGAACCGGACGACCTCGTCGTACTCCTGGAGGTGCAGCAGCCCGGAGATCGTGTGCAGCTGGTTGGCGAACTCGTGGGTCTGGGCACGGAGGGTGTCGGAGGTCGCGCGCGTGGTGCCGAGCTGCTCCTCCAGCGACGAGAGCTCGGTACGGTCCCGCAGCGTCGTCACGGAGCCGATCACCCGGCCGTGGGAACGCATCGGCCGGCGGTTGAAGGCCAGCACGCGGTCTCCGACGAGGACGAGGCGGTCGGGGACGGTCTCCTCCGTGAGCACGTGGCGCACGGCCGGGTCGACTGCGAGGTCCGTCAGGCTCCGCCCCACGCAGTCCCCGGGGAGGCCGAGCAGCCTTCGCGCGCTGTCGTTGACCAGCGTCACCCGCTGCTCGGGGTCGAGGCCGATCACGCCCTCCTTCAGCCCGTGGAGCATCGCCTCCCTGTGCTCGACCAGGCCGGCGATCTCCGAGGGCTCGAGTCCCAGGGTCTGACGCTTGACGCGCCGGGCCAGGAGCAGCGACCCGGCCACGCCGAGGGCACTCCCGACGGCCAGGTAGGTGAGCATGTTCGGAATCGAACGGCTGATCCGCTCGAGGATCGAGGGGTACTCCCGCCCGATCACCGCGAAGCCCATGATCTGGCCGTTCTCCAGGTCCTGGACCGGGACGTGCGCGACCACCGAGGTCACCCCACCGAGGTCGGCGACCCCGGTCCAGGCGGCCCCCTGGAGGACCCTGCTCTCCCCCACCTCGAACCTCGTCGCGACCTGGGTCGGGTCCGAGGAGGTCACCACGTGGCGGTCGCGCCGAGCCAGCATCACGACCGAGGCGCCCGACACGGTCCGGGTCGTCTCGCCCACCGCGGCGAGCGCCCGGTCCTGGCCGGGAGCGGCGGTCGGGAGCCGGGTTCGCACGGTCGGGTTGGCAGCGAGGTTCTCCGCGGCGGAGAGTGCCCGACGTCCCTCGACGCGGCGGATCTCCTCCTCGGACTGGGCGAGGGAGATGACCGGGACGATCACGAGGACCGCGAAGACGATCAGCAGCTGGAGCGCAAGGTACTGCCGCGCCAGCGACATCTCCCGACGTGCCACAGCCACCTCCCAACCGCCTCGTCCTACGGACACCGTCGACCACCGTGGCCCCGCCGACGTAGCGTGACCACGGCCACAAGGATGGCACCGAACCGCCCGAACATCGCGCTCGGAAGGCGTGACCACAACGAACGAAATGACCGTTGAGAACGCAACAGTGACGCCGGTCACGTCGCGGACCAAGCATGTGAAGGACCCGCAAGACACGACAACACGGAGTTCCCCATGCGACGTACCCGACTAGTCCCCCTCGCTGCGATGCTCACCGGCGTGGTGCTCGCCGCCTCGGCGTGCGGTGTCACCGGCGACAGCGGCGCCGACGCCGCCGAGAGCGGCCCCGTCACCGACCTGCGCATCATGGTCCCCAACTCGGCGGGTGGTGGGTACGACGTCACCGCCCGCACGGCCGCGAAGGTCATGGAGGACGAGGAGATCGCCTCGGGCATCGAGGTGTTCAACCTGGAGGGCGCCGGCGGCACCGTCGGCCTCGCCCGGACCGTCAACGAGAAGGGCAACGGCGACCTCGCCATGCTCATGGGTCTCGGTGTGGTGGGCGCGAGCTACACCAACGAGACCGACGCGACGCTGTCCGAGACCACGCCGCTGGCCCGGCTGATCGAGGAGCCCGGCGCGGTGATGGTGTCGAAGGACTCGCCGTACAAGACGATCGATGACCTCGTGGCAGCCTGGAAGGCCGACCCGTCGAAGGTCACGGTCGGCGGCGGCTCGTCGGCCGGCGGCCCCGACCACCTGCTCCCGATGCAGCTCGCGAACGCTGTCGGCATCGAGGCCAAGGACGTCGCCTACGTCTCCTACGACGGAGGCGGCGACCTGCTCCCCGCGCTCCTCGGCAACAAGCTCGACTTCGCCACCTCGGGCGCCGGCGAGTTCCTCGACCAGATCGAGAGCGGCGAGATCCGGGTGCTGGCGACCAGCGGTGAGGAGCGCCTCGAGAGCGTCGACGCTCCCACGCTGAAGGAGTCCGACATCGACCTGGTCTTCACCAACTGGCGAGGCCTGGTGGCGCCGCCGGAGATCACCGAGGCCGACCGCACCCGGCTCGTGACCGCGCTCGAGGAGATGCACGACAGCGACGGCTGGGAGGAGGCTCTCGAGCAGAACGGCTGGACCGACGCGTTCATCACCGGTGACGAGTTCGGCGCCTTCCTCGAAGAGCAGGACCAGCGCGTCGTCGACGTGCTGACCGACCTGGGCCTGGCGTGACCATCGGCAGCACCGCGACCGCTACGCTCCGCGGCCGCTCCGAGCTGGGCATGGCAGCCGTGCTCGGGGCGGCCGGGGCGCTGGTCCTGTGGGACGCGGTGCACCTGCAGGCCCCCTACTCGCAGTCCGACCCCGTGGGCCCGAGGACCGTGCCCTACCTGGTCGCCGCGCTCCTCGTCGGCTGCGCCGTCTGGCTCGCCGCCGACGTCCTGCGGGGTGGGCGCGGCGAGGCGGAGGGCGGCGAGGACGTGGACCTCGACCACCCGACGGAGTGGCGCACCGTCGTACCTCTCGTCGCCGTCTTCCTCGGCAACGTGGTGCTGGTCGACCGGCTCGGCTGGGTCGTGTCCGGGGCGCTGCTGTTCTGGGGCAGCGCCTGGTCGCTCGGCAGCCGCCACTACGTCCGGGACGCGGTGATCTCGGTGCTGCTCTCGGTCCTGACCTTCTACGG
>DASTPU010000252.1:0-2032 GCA_035762105.1 Nocardioidaceae bacterium
CGCCCCTGGCGACGGGTCGCCGGGACGGAGGCGTGGTGGAGGTCGTCCCCTACCCGCTCCTCGTCGCCTGGATGGTCGGCGTCACGGTCGTGCTGGGGCGGCGGGCAAGGGCCGCCACCGGTTAGGGAACGGTCCCCGCCGCCGGTAGACTTCAGTGTCTTTCCCGTGACCTCTGAGCGGGAGCCCCCCACCGAAAGCCGAGTGTCACCCCCGCATGTCCGAGAACACCCTGTCCCGCACCGACCTCCGCAACGTCGCCATCGTCGCGCACGTCGACCACGGCAAGACCACGCTCGTCGACGCGATGCTGTGGCAGGGCGGCGCGTTCGGCGAGCACCAGCACGTCGACGAGCGCGCCATGGACTCCGGTGACCTCGAGCGCGAGAAGGGCATCACGATCCTCGCGAAGAACACCGCGATCCGCTACACCGGAGCGGCCGCGAAGGAGGGTCCGATGACGATCAACATCATCGACACCCCCGGCCACGCGGACTTCGGCGGCGAGGTCGAGCGCGGCCTGTCGATGGTGGACGGCATCGTCCTGCTCGTCGACGCGTCCGAGGGCCCGCTGCCCCAGACCCGGTTCGTGCTCCGCAAGGCCCTCAACGCCGACATGCCCGTCGTACTCGTGGTCAACAAGGTCGACCGCTCCGACGCGCGCATCAGCGAGGTCGTCGACGAGACCTACGAGCTGTTCATGGACCTGCTCGACGACAGCCACAGCGCCGAGGCGCTCGACTTCCCGGTGGTCTACGCCAGCGCCAAGGCCGGCCGCGCGTCGCTGACCATGCCCGAGAACGGCGGTCTCCCCGACAGCGAGAACCTCGAGCCGCTGTTCCAGACGATCGTCGACACGATCCCGGCTCCGACGTACCACGAGGACGCCCCGCTGCAGGCGCACGTGACGAACCTCGACTCCTCCCCCTTCCTCGGCCGCCTCGCCCTGGTCCGGGTCAAGGAGGGCACGCTGAAGAAGGGCCAGCAGGTCGCCTGGATGAAGCGCGACGGCTCGGTCCAGAACGTCAAGATCACCGAGCTCCTCGTCACCGAGGGCCTCGAGCGAAAGCCCGGCGAGTCCGCCGGTCCCGGCGACATCGTCGCGATCGCCGGCATCCCCGAGATCATGATCGGCGAGACGCTGGCCGACGTGGAGAACCCCACGGCGCTCCCGCTGATCACGGTCGACGAGCCGGCGATCTCGATGACCATCGGCACCAACTCCTCCCCGCTGGCCGGCCGCGGCCCCACCAAGGGCACCAAGGTCACCGCCCGCCTGGTGAAGGACCGGCTCGACGCCGAGCTCGTCGGCAACGTCTCGATCAACGTGTTGCCGACCGAGCGCCCCGACACGTGGGAGGTCCAGGGCCGAGGTGAGCTCGCGCTCGCGATCCTCGTCGAGCAGATGCGACGGGAGGGCTACGAGCTCACCGTCGGCAAGCCACAGGTGGTCACCAAGGAGATCGACGGCAAGCTGCACGAGCCCGTGGAGCGCCTGACCATCGACGCCCCCGAGGAGTACCTCGGCACGATCACCCAGCTGCTCGCCGTCCGCAAGGGCCGCATGGAGCAGATGACGAACCACGGCACCGGCTGGGTCCGCATGGAGTTCCTGGTCCCGGCGCGTGGCCTGATCGGCTTCCGTACCGAGTTCCTCACCGACACCCGCGGCACCGGCATCGCCCACCACGTGTTCGAGGGCTACGAGCCGTGGGCCGGTGAGATCCGCTCCCGGGCCTCCGGCTCGCTGGTGGCCGACCGCGCGGGCGCGGCCACGGCGTACGCCATGACCAACCTGCAGGAGCGCGGCACGATGTTCGTCGAGCCGACCACCGAGGTGTACGAGGGCATGATCGTCGGCGAGAACTCCCGCGAGGACGACATGGACGTCAACATCACCAAGGAGAAGAAGCAGACCAACGTCCGCTCCTCCACCTCCGACAACTTCGAGAAGCTGATCCCGCCGAAGAAGCTCTCCCTCGAGCAGTGCCTGGAGTTCTGCCGCGAGGACGAGTGCGTCGAGGTCACCCCCGAC
>DASTPU010000253.1:0-12235 GCA_035762105.1 Nocardioidaceae bacterium
TCATCATTCAAGGGCGCCGACCGGCCGGTCGCGTGCGGAATGCCGCAGGTACTTCTGCGTGTTCGTGCAGCTGCGGGACTCTGCAAGGGTGGTGGTCGCGGCCTGCAGCGGGTACCAAGGTGTCATGACGACTTCGCAGCTGGTCCGTCCCCGCCACGGCAAGATGCTCGCCGGTGTCTGTGCCGCACTGAGCAACCGGTTCGGCATCTCCGTGGGCCTGGTCCGGATCGCGTTCGTGATCTTCGGGCTCGTCGGCGCGGGCGAGCTCGCCTACATCATCCTCTGGATCATCATCCCGAAGGAGCAGTGACCGGCGTCTCCTGGAGCTGCGAGCGGGCGTAGCGCAGGATCGTCGTGGCCACGGCGAAGACCGGGACCGCCAGGAACGCGCCGGCGATCCCGGCCAGTGAGCTGCCCGCCGTGACGGCCAGGATCACCAGCGCGGCGTGCAGCTGCAGGGTGCGGCCGACCAGGATCGGCTGCAGCACGTTGCCCTCGAGCTGCTGCACGACCAGGATCAGCGCCACCACGATGAGCGCGGTCGTGGGGCCGTTGAAGACCAGCGCGACCAGCGCCGCGAGCGCTCCGGCGACGAACGCGCCGACGATCGGGATGAACGCGCCGAAGAAGACGAGCACGGCGAGCGGGAGCGCCAACGGCACACCGAGCAGCGCCAGTCCGACGCCGATGCCGACCGCGTCGACCAGGCCCACCAGCGCCTGCGCCTTGATGAACCCGCTGAGCGTGATCCAGGAGCGCCGCGACAGCTCGACCACGTGCGGGGCGGCACGCGGGCCGACCCAGCCGGAGACCCACGGGACGAACTTCGGTCCGTCCTTGAGGTAGAAGAACGCAAGCACCACCGCGAGCAGCAGGTTCAGCATCGCGCTGCCGACGGTGGTCACGCCGGTGAGGACGCCGCCGCCGACCGTCCTGGCGTTCTCCTGCAGCTGGGTCACCGCGCTGTCGATCAGGTCGCCGATCTGGTCCTCGCCGAGGTTGAACGGTGGCCCGGCGACGAGGCTCTGCAGGTCGTCGAGACCCCTCACCACGGCGTCGACCAGCTCGTCGGACTGGTTGCTGATGATCGGCACGAGGGCAGCGCCCAGGCCGGTCAGCGCAGCCAGGGCCGCGAGGAGGACGAGCAGCGACGCGAGCGCCGCCGGCATGAACCGGTGCAGCAGCCCGGCCAGGGGCCAGAGCACACTCGCCAGCAGCAGGCCGAAGAACGCCGGGAGCACGACGACCCACAGCTTCCCGATGACGTACCCGAGCAGCGCGACGGCCAAGGCGATGAGGACCAGCCGCAGGCTCCAGGTCGCGACCCGGGCGACCGCCGTACCGACCCTGCTCTCCGGGGTCGGCGGCGGGGGTGGCGCCGGCGTCTCGTGCTCGACCGTTCGTGGACGCACCGGCGAGCTACGTCGCGTGCGGGGCCACAGGACCATTGCCAGTCTCCTTCGGGGTGCTCGACCGGGACCAGGCTCGCACATGCGCCGTCAGGCAGCCTGGGGACGTGTCCGCCGTGCCGTCCGGAAGCCGGCGACGGCGACGTGCCGCACGAGTACGACGGCCCCGACGGCCAGCGTGGGTCCCCAGGCGTCCGACGCCGTGAGCCGCAGCAGCCCAGCCGCCAGCAGGAGGTCGAGCGCGACCGTCAACCCCACGCGCAGGCGGAACGTCGCGAGGTAGGCGAGGACACCGATGACCACCCCGGCCCCGGCGACGGCGAACGAGAGGCCGATCAGGAGTTCCGTCACGGCGGCGACCCTGCCACCGTGCCGCTCTGCGCGCTCAGACGGCGCCGCTCCTCCACGTCGCCCTCCTCCAGCCTGATCTCGCGCGCCAGGAAGAAGTTGAGCGCGGTTCTGATCGTGGCCACGACGGCGAGCATGCCGAGCTCCTCGAAGCTGGGCGCGATGGCGGTGCGGAGGATGTCGCTGGCGAGCTGGAACTCGAGCCCGAGCGCCAGGAAGCGGCCGAGAGTGAGCCTCACCCTGACGAACTCGTGCGGGTCGCGCCGGGGCAGCACCCGCAGGAACTGGACGATCGCGACGACGGCGCCCAGGAAGATGATCAGAGCGCCCGCCGCCTCGACGACGCGGACGAAGAAGTCCACGACCTCGCGCAGCAACGACTCGGGAAGGAGCTCGATCTCTCTCGCCGGCATACGTGGCTTTCTACCTCACGCATGCCGGTCGAGTCCCGCTAAGCACCAGGGCCGGCGATGTTCACCATCCATGTGATCCCGAACTTGTCGGTGCACATGCCGAAGATGTCACCCCACGGTGCCGCCTCCAGCGGCGCGCTGACGGTCGCGCCGTCCGACAGCTTCGACCAGTAGCCGCGCAGCTCCTCCTCGTCCTCGCTCTGGCCGCTGAGCGAGATCGCGTGGCTGCTGTTCGGGTTGTGCTCCATGTAGCTGGGGGTGTCAGCTCCCATGATCGTCAGCCCGTTCGGCGTCTCCAGCATCGAGTGCATGATCTTGTCCTGCTCGGCCGGGTCGTCGCTGGCCCGGAACTCGGCGAAGGTGTTGCTGGTCAGCTTCCCGCCGAAGACCGAGTGGTAGAACTCCATGGCCTCTCGGGCGTTGTCGCGGAAGCTGAGGTAGGGGTTGAGGCGGACGGTCATGTCGGGCTCCTGTCTGGTGGCCGGTGTCGTGAAGGTCGACCTCCACGCCGGCAGAAACTCATCGCTGCGGTGACGCAGACGTCCAGCCGTCGGCTCTACCACCCCCCAGCCGGCCTCATCCCCCAGCCCGGGGAAACGAGACGCGGGGTGTGGACCCGCTCCGAGTCGTGTTCCTACGCTGGTGCGAGGGGGCGACGAGCACATGACGAAGAGGTCCCCATGAGCCAACGCGTCGACGTCCCGCGCGAAGCAGTCACCGCTACACCCGACCGCTCCGAGATCACGCTGGCCGGCACACTCCTCGCCGTCGGCCTGCTCCTCAACGTCCTCGTGACGCTCTTCCACCCGGGGGGACGGGAAGACAGCCACCGTGCGATCTTCACCGCGTACGCCGACAGCGACGCCTGGATCGCGGTCCACCTCGGTCAGTTCGTGGCCGTCCTCATCGCACTGGCCGGCCTGCTCGTCCTGTACCGCTTCTTGCGCCACACCAGGCGTTCCTCGGTCCTGGCCCACCTCGCGGCCGCGTCCACCGTCGCTGCGGCGGCGACCTGGGCGGTCCTTCAGGGCCTCGACGGCGTCGGCCTCAAGGCGGCGGTCGACACCTGGGTCAGCGCACCGGCGGCGGCGAGGCAGACCCGGTTCGCCGACGCCGAGACGGTGCGCTGGCTCGAGTGGGGCTTCCAGAGCTACTTCCGCCTCCTGCTCGGACTGTCCCTGGTGCTCTTCGGCGCCGCGATCCTGGCCGGTCGGCGCATCGCGACCTGGCTGGGCTGGACGGCCGTCCTCGCCGGCCTGTGCTCCCTCGTGATCGGAGTCGACGTGGGCTACAGCGGTCTGGAGAGCGAGCTGCAGGACCTGCTGAGCATCGCGTTCCTGGTCGTCGCGCTGGTCCTGGCAGTCGGGATGATCGCAGCCGGAGCACGGGAACGGGGCCAGCACGCTCACACGGCGACGCGGCACCCTGTCGGGTGACAGCCGTCCGCCGGCCGCGCCGGATGCCCGGGAGCCGGTGACGCAGGCCCGCGGCGCGGGTTAGCGTGCCGGATGTGAGACGCGTCCCGCACGAGAACGTGGCCACGGTGCTCGTGGCCCCACCCGTTCTCGCCGACCTCGAGCTCGCGCTGATGGCGCTGGACCTGCCGGTGTGGCCGGTGAGGACCGCGCCGATCTGCGCGGACGGGCCGCGCATGGCTTTCCAGATCCGGCACCGGCTCCTCATGAAGCACCGCGGGGAGTGGGACGTCGCCGCCGACTGGACGCCGGTCTGGATCGGCTTCGGGCCCACCTGGCAGAACGGTGACGAACCGCTGCCCTGGGCGGCGCACGAGGTTCTGTGGCGGTCGCTCGACTCGTATGCGGAGCACGTTCGCTTCCAACGCCGGCTCGGCGGGGTCCCGCGGCTGCCCCTGCCGAAGGACGTGCATCCCTAGGTCCCGGCACCCTTCGGTGTCCGCGGCTCACCCCCTCCGGGTGACGTCTCCGGGCGCGACCGGTTCCTACGGTCGAGCTGTCCACGCGTCGAACCGGGAGGTGGAAGATGGCTCAGCCGGCCGTGTCCGGACGTCCGTCGAAGGCTCTGCGAAAGGCGCTCCTTCCACTGGCCCTCGCCCAGTTCATCTGCAGCTTCGCGGGAACCAACATGAACGTCATGATCAACGACATCAGCCGGGACCTGGACACCACCGTGCAGGGCGTGCAGCTGGCGATCACGATCTTCCTGCTGGTGATGGCCGCGCTGATGATTCCCGGTGGGAAGCTCACCGACCGCTACGGCCGGAAACGCTGCTTCATCGCCGGCCTGCTGCTCTACGGCATCGGCGCCGTCGTGAGCGCGGTCTCCCCCGGTCTCCCGGTCCTGATCGTGGGCAACTCGATCTTCGAAGGTGTCGGCACGGCGCTGCTGATCCCGCCGGTCTACATCCTGACGACGCTCATGTTCACTGAGGTCACCTCGCGTGCCCGCGCGTTCGGTGCTATCAGTGCGGCAGGGGGCGTCGGCGCCGCGGCAGGGCCGCTCATCGGCGGCGTGATCACGGAGGCGATCAGCTGGCGGGCGGCCTTCGGCTTCCAGGCGCTGGTGATCGTGACGATCGTGTGGCTGAGCCACCACGCCGTCGAGGACCCCGTGCCGGCAGATCCCACGCGGCCCTTCGACACGGGGGGTGCGATCCTCTCGGCGCTCGGCCTGATCCTCGTGGTCATGGGCATCATGGCGGCCGACGACAACGGCTGGCTGATGCTCGCCCTGCTGGCCGCCGGTGGTCTTGTCCTCCTCTGGTTCTTCCTGTCGGTGCGTGCCAAGGAGAGGAAGGGCCAGGAGCCACTGCTGTCGACGAGCCTGTTCCGGAACCGGACGTCCAACCTGGGACTGATCACCCAGAACACCCAGTGGCTGGTGCTCATGGGCGTGTCGTTCGTGGTCTCGGCCTACCTGCAGGTCGTTCGTGGCTACAACGCGATCGAGACCGGCGTCATCTTCACCGCGGCCACGGTGGGCCTGCTGGCTTCCTCGCTGGCCGCCGAGCGGCTCGCGAAGCGGCGCAGCCAGCGGACACTGATCCTCGCGGGGTTCGCCGTCACCATCACCGGCATCGCTCTGCTGCTGTCCATGGTGACGGGCTCCCCCAGTGCCTGGGCATTCGCCCCGGGACTGCTCGTCATCGGGCTCGGACTCGGCACCATGCTCACGCCGTCGGTCAACGTCGTCCAGTCGAGCTTCGGTGAGGGGCGGCAGGGTGAGATCTCCGGCCTGTCGCGCAGCGTGTCGAACCTCGGCTCCTCCCTCGGCACCGCGATCGCCGGAACCGTGCTCGTCGCCGGCATCGCGTCCACGCCAGGGCGTTCCTACGGGTTGGCCATGGTCTTGCTGGCAGTGGTCGGCCTCATCGGGCTCGTCGCCGCCGTCATGCTGCCTCGGACCGCGACACCGGCCGGCGCCGCGACCCCCGGCTAGAACCGCTCAGCCGTCGGCCCCGGCGGGGACCATCGGTGCGGCCGCCTCCGCGACGGTTGCTCCCCGCTGCGCAGGGATGACCGGCGCACGCTGGGCCGTGTCGGGACGGGCCCGGTCGAGCTGGGTGTCGAGCGTGATGGCGGCGTCGATGAGAGCCAGGTGCGTGAACGCCTGCGGGAAGTTGCCGATCTGCTCGCCGGTGAGCGCGATCTCCTCCGAGAAGAGTCCGAGGTGGTTCGCGTAGGTCAGCATCTTCTCGAAGGTCACCCGCGCCTTGTCGAGCTGCCCGGCGCGTGCCAGCGACTCGACGTACATGAAGGTGCACAGGGAGAAGGTGCCCTCCGAGCCGCGAAGGCCGTCCGGTGACGCCTCGGGGTCGTAGCGGTACACCAGGCTGTCGGTCACCAGCTCGTCGTCCATGGCCTTGAGGGTCGAGGCCCACATCGGGTCGTTCGGGGTGATGAACCCGACCTTGGACATGCGCAGCAGGGAGGAGTCCAGGACGTCGGTGTCGTAGTGCTGGACGAATGCCTGCCGCTTGTGGCTCCAGCCGCGTTCCATGATCTGGTCGTAGATGGCGTCTCGTTCCGTGCGCCACCGGTCGAGCGGTGCCGGTCGTCCGTGAACGGTCGCCATCCGGATGCCTCGGTCGAGGGCCACCCAGTTCATCAGCCGGCCGTAGGTGAAGTCCTGGCGCCCGCCCCGGGTCTCCCAGATCCCCTCCTCCGGCTGGTCCCAGTTCTCGGCGACCCAGTCGAGCAGGTCGCGGACCTTGAGCCAGCCCTGGTGCCCGGCCTGGATGCCGTGCTGGTCGGCGAGGTACAGGCTGTCGAGCGCCTCGCCGTAGATGTCGAGCTGGAGCTGGTCGGCGGCTCCGTTCCCGATCCGGACGGGGCTCGAGCCGCGGTAGCCCTCCCAGTGCTCGAGCTCCTCCTCGGTCAGGTCTGAGGATCCATCGATGCGGTACATGATCTTCAGCGGGCCCCCGCCCCCACCGCCGGCACGCTCGTTGACACGGTCACGCAGCCACCGACCCAGCGCAGCTGCCTCGTCGGTGAATCCCATGCCGAGCAGGGCGTACACGGAGAAGGAGGCGTCTCGGACCCAGGTGTAGCGGTAGTCCCAGTTCCGCTCCCCGCCGATCTGCTCGGGCAGTCCGGCGGTCGGTGCAGCGACGAGCCCTCCGCTCGGGGCGTAGGTCATCAGCTTCAGCGTGATCGCGGAGCGGTTCAGCGCCTCGCGCCAGCGTCCCTTGTACGTCGACTTGGCCAGCCAGGACTCCCAGAACCGCACCGTCTCGTCGAAGAGGCGCCCGACCTCGGCCACCCGTACCTGCCGCACGGGCCCTGCGGTGTCGGTCTCGAGCAGGAGCCCGCGCATCTGGCCGGCCCTCAGCGTGACCTCGGCGTGGACGTCTCCCTGCCCATCGACGTTCACTCGAGCCGAGCGCTCGTCCTCAGGTTCTTTGACGAGGCTGACCGTCATCGCCGTCTTCGCCCCCTGGAAGACGATGCCGTCCTCCGCGAGGTGTGTCTCGTGGGGCTCGCGTCCGTAGTCGAACCTCGGTGCGATGTCCACCTGGAACGTCATCTCGCCGCGCACACATCGGAGCATGCGGACCAGCCGATGCCTGGTGGTGGCCACCGTGCTGCTGGCCACCGGCATGAAGTCGACGAGCTCCCCGACACCCGCCTCGGTCAGGAAGCGGGTGACCAGGACGGCGGTGTCAGGGAAGTACAGCTGCTTGCTGTTGAAGACGTCGACCGCCGGGCGCACGCGGAAGTGACCACCACGGCCGTGGTCCAGGAGAGCGCCGAAGATGCTCGGCGAGTCGAAGCGGGGGGCGCAGAACCAGTCGATGGAGCCGTCGGTCGCCACGAGGGCGGACGTCTGGAGGTCTCCGATGAGGCCGTGGTCGGCGATGAGCGGATAGTCGGGCATGGGAAAGCCGTCCTTTCGGGTGCGCCTGACGCGACGGAGAGAAGGAAACACCTGCGCACCAGCGTTCGGCAGCGCCGCTCGACCCGCATCACGCGCAGCGGATGAGGTGCGCCCTGGAACGGACAGAACGGCTGTATCGGACCCGGGCGGCTCAGACCGGCGCGAACGCGGCCACCACATCCGCGGCACTGCACTCGGACCGCAGCAGGGCGGCGCCCTGGCCGGCGTAGATGACCGCCGTGTCGAAGTCCTTGCGCCGCTGCGCGTCGGCGTACCGCTCCAACGCGCTCGGGTCTGCGGCCAGCTCGTGCTCACGTCCTTCCCACTCGTCGAAGAACCGGTTCCGCAGGGCTCGTCCGCCATACTCCCGGGGCCACGCGGCTCGCTGGGCGATGTCGAAGACGCGGCCGTGGGCCGTGGCGGTGTCGTCGGCCGCGATCAGCCGTTCCCGCGAGGCCGCCGGGAAGGCGCTCTCCCGGCAGCACAGGAAGGCGGTGCCTGCCCACGCCCCGGCCGCGCCGGCAGCGACGACCGCGGACAGGCCTCGCCGGGTGGCGATGCCTCCGGCGGCCACCACCGGGACGTCCACGCTGTCGAGCACCATCTGCAGCAGCGGGAGAGTGCCGACGTCGTCCCGACCGTGGCCACCACCCTCGCGGCCACGCGCGACGATGAAGTCGACCCCCGCCTGCTCCGCGCGGCGTGCCTCCGCCAGGTTGCCGACCTGGGTCGTGACCAGCTTCCCGGCATCCCTGACACGTCCGACCGACTTCTCGAACGGCCCGAAGCTGACCGAGACCACCGCGGCGTCGGACTCGAGGGCGCCCTCCAGCGGTGCCGGGTCCTGCTCGAGGGCCCAGGCCATGAGGCCGATGCCGTACGGCCGACCCGCCGAGCCGGCCACCTCCGCCTGTTGCTCGACGTACGCCGGGGTCGCGGCCGGGCCGACCCCGACCATGCCGAGGGCTCCCGCCTTGGAGACGGCGGCTGCGAGGTTCCCCTCGCTGACGCGAGCCATGGGAGCCTGGACGAGCGGGATCTCGATGCCGAGAGTGCGGGTGAGCCAGGTCTCCATCACAGGTCCAGCTCGCTGAGTCCGGGGTGATCGGCCGGCCGCGGGCCCCTGAGGTCCCAGTGGAACTTCCTGTCCGCCTCGGCGATCGGGACGTCGTTGATGCTGGCGTGGCGGCGAGCCATCAGGCCCGAGTCGTCGAACAGCCAGTTCTCGTTGCCGTAGGAGCGGAACCACTCCCCGTTCTCGTCGTGCCACTCGTAGGCGAAGCGCACCGCGATGCGGTCGGTGTCGAAGGCCCACATCTCCTTGATGAGGCGGTAGTCGAGCTCCTTCGCCCACTTCCTGGTGAGGAACTCCACGATCGCCGGCCGGCCTTCGAAGAACTCCGACCGGTTCCGCCACCGGCTGTCCGGCGTGTACGCGAGAGCGACACGCTGCGGGTCGCGGGTGTTCCACCCGTCCTCGGCAGCGCGCACCTTCTTGATGGCGTCGTCACGGGTGAACGGTGGGACGGGCGGTCGTGTCTCCATGGGCTTCACTCCTGTGAGGGTGTGCCCGACTCTAGAGCGCACCGTCCGGTTTGGGCAGGTCGCCCACGGACGCGGTGCCGACGTCGGAGGCAGGCGCGCCGGCCTTCTGGCCCAGCCAGACCGTCGCCGACGAGGCGGCGGCACCCACGGCAAGGGCAGCCAGCGGCCAGCGCAGGCCGGTGAACTCGAGGCCGAGGGCGGAGTCCAGCGAGACGTCGCCGGGCTTGTCCTCGGCGAGTGCGAGGAGGGCGGCGATCAGCACGAGGTTGTACTCGTAGCCGCCGCTGGCCGCCCACGGGCCACTCGACCAGTGGACCTTGCGGATCGCCGTGATCATCGTCCCGATCAGCGCGGCGCTCGCGAGGGGAGTCGCAAGCCCGGCGAAGAGGAGTGCTCCCCCGCCGGCCTCCGCGACGCCGGCTGCGATCGCATTGCGTCGGGGCGGGTGCATCTCCAAGGACTGCATCATTCCGGTCGTGCCCTCGAGCCCGGGGCCGCCGAACCAGCCCTTCAGCTTCTGCATGCCGTGACCGACGAAGAGTCCTCCGATGAGAGTGCGTGCGACGAGCCGTGGAATGTTCATGGGTCCTCCAAGGGATGACTTCCGACTGCTCGTACCCATGACGTGCCGGTTCAGGCGGAGGAAGGTGCCCGGTCTGGATCTGCTGGGCAAGGTACTGGCCGATCCCGACGCGCTCGATGGCGTCGAGCTGCCCTCGAACCAGTCCGCTTGCATCTCCTCGTCTCGGACCATCCGAACGCGAGGCGGGCGCAGCGGCATTGATGACTGACTGGTCCTAGGAGACGCCTTCTAGGTGATTCTTCGGTGGTAGGTGACCTTGGCGAGGGCGTACGCGACAACGAGGATGCCGAGGCACCAGGCGAGGGCGACCCAGATGTCGGTGCTGACCGGCTGCTGCCCGAACAGGTCGCGGATGGCATTGACGATGGACGTCACGGGTTGGTTCTCGGCGAAGGCCCGCACCGGGCCCGGCATGGTGTCGGTGGGCACGAACGCCGAGCTGATGAACGGCAGGAAGATGAGCGGGTAGGCGAACGCGCTCGCGCCGTCCACGGACTTCGCGGAGAGGCCGGGGATCACCGCGATCCACGTCAGCGCCAGGGTGAACAGGATCAGCATGCCGGCGACCGCGAGCCACGCCACCACGCCCGCTCCCGAGCGGAATCCCATGAGGAGGGCGACGAGCACGACGACCACGAGTGAGATCAGGTTGGCGACCAGCGAGGTCAGCACGTGCGCCCACAGCACGCTCGACCGAGCGATCGGCATGGACTGGAACCGCTCGAAGATTCCACTCTTCATGTCCAGGAAGAGCCGGAACGCGGTGTAGGAGATGCCCGAGGCGATCGTGATGAGCAGAATGCCGGGCAGAAGGTAGTTCACATACGAATCCGACCCGGTGTCGATCGCGCCGCCGAACACGTAGACGAAGATCAGCATGAAGGCGATCGGCATGATCGTGGTCGTGATGATGGTGTCCGGGCTGCGCGTGATGTGGCGCAGGGATCGTCCCAGCAGGACGGCGGTGTCGCCGAAGAAGTGCTTGGTCATCGTTGTTCCTGACTCGTCCGTGCCGTCGCTGCGGTCATTGCCGGCGCACCGTGCTTGCTGTCGTCACCGACCAGAGCAAGGAAGACGTCCTCGAGGGTCGGCTGCTTCGCGACGTATTCGACCTTGGCGGGCGGGAGCAGCTGCCTGAGCTCGGTGAGGGTGCCGTCCACGATGATCCGACCCTCGTGGAGGATCGCGATCCGATCGGCGAGCTGTTCGGCCTCGTCCAGATGCTGCGTGGTGAGCAGCACCGTCGTGCCGTGCTCTGCGAGTTCCTTGACGGCCTGCCACACCTCGATGCGTGCCTGGGGATCGAGCCCGGTCGTCGGCTCGTCGAGGAAGATGACCGGTGGGTTCCCGATGAGGCTCATCGCGATGTCCAGGCGGCGGCGCATGCCTCCGGAATAGGTCGACACCCTGCGCTGTGCCGCGTCGGTGAGCTGGAAGCGGGCAAGCAGGTCGTCCGCGATCTGGTTGGCGTGCTTCAGGTGCCGCAACCGGGCCACCAGCTGCAGGTTCTCTCGCCCGGTGAGGATCTCGTCCACGGCCGCGAACTGCCCGGTGAGGCTGATGCACTCCCGCACGTTCGCCGGTTGCGTGACGACGTCGAAGCCCTCGACGGTGACCGTCCCCGCGTCGGGCCTGAGCAGCGTGGACAGGATCTTGACGACCGTGGTCTTGCCTGCGCCGTTGGAGCCGAGCAGGGCGAAGATGCTGCCCCGCGCCACGTCGAAGCTCGCGCCGCGCAGCACCTGCAGCTCGTTGAACGACTTCTCGAGACCCTGCACGTGGATCGCCGGGATCGCCTGTGTCGTCATCGGGAGATCCCTTCGTTTCCGATGTCTTCTCCGGCGGCGCGCTCGATGGCGATGTTCAGCCGTTCCCGCTCCTTGTTGATCCACTGCCCCTGGGAGTAGTTCCTGAGGAACTCCTCGGCGAACTCCACGGGGTCCTCTCCGACGATCGCCCGGATCGGGGTTGCGTTCGCTGCGCTCTGCTCGAACAGATCGGCGAGATCCTCCAGCATGGACACCAGGACGTCCCCCCTCGCTATCGCCCCGAAATACATCAGGTAGCGCTCCAACGCTTCGATCGCCTCGCGATAGTTCGCAGGGAGCTGTTTCGTGCGGGCCTTGTACTGCCGATAGCGCCGCTTCTGCGCGATCCACCCTGTGGTCATGTCTAGCTGCCTCCTTCGCGGAGCTGTTCGAGCCGTTCTGCGAGGAAGCTCCAGGTCCTCCAGAACTCGTCGAGGTATTCCTGTCCCTGAGCGTTGAGGAAGTACACCTTGCGCGGCGGCCCCTTCTCGGAGGGGACCTTCTCCACGTCGACCAGGCCGCGCTGCTCGATCCTGATGAGCAGGGCATAGATGGTGCCTTCGGCGATGTCGGAGAAGCCCTTCTCCCGCAGCCAGGCCGTGATCTCGTAGCCGTAGGCGGGGCGGCTGGACAGGATCGCGAGAACGATGCCCTCCAGCGTCCCCTTGAGCATCTCCGTCACCTGCTTGCCCATGGAGCACATCCCTCTACTACTCAGTGTCATTGACTACCAGTACATAGTAACACTGAATAGTCGAGGTGCAAGCCAGC
>DASTPU010000254.1:0-17273 GCA_035762105.1 Nocardioidaceae bacterium
CCTCAGTTGTTGACAGTGGTTGCCAGATGGCGGGCACGCTCACCGCGGGTGGGTCGCTGAGCATGGTCGGGGCGACAGGACTCGAACCTGCGATCTCCTGCTCCCAAAGCAGGCGCGCTAGCCACTACGCTACGCCCCGGGCTGAACCCCCGGGAGTCTAGTGGACGACCCCGGGCACACCGTAATCGCGCCTGCGTGCGGGCTACCCACGCGAGACGCCTGTGCCGATTGGGACCAGGCAAACGTCCTGTGGCACCATGGGTCCGCCGACTGGCCGGCAGCGCCGGACGCGGTTTGCGGATGTAGCTCAATGGTAGAGCCCCAGTCTTCCAAACTGGCTACGCGGGTTCGATTCCCGTCATCCGCTCCAGCCGACGCCCCTCGACCGAGTCGAGGGGCGTCTCGAAGTCCCTGACTGCGGCTCCGGCTCGCGCCTCACCGCCGGTGCAGCAGGAACAGGGCGCGGTCGTCGCTCATCGACTCGAGCTGGTCGATCAGGCGGTGGGCGCCGTTCTCGAAGCCGGCGCGCAACAGCCGCTCCCCCTGGCCGAGCATCTTGTCGATGCCGAGGGAGATGTCCCGCTGCGGGGTCTCGACCAGGCCGTCGGTGTACATCAGGAGCGCGTCGCCGTGGTTGAGCGTCCCCGTGCGTACCGTGAAGGTCGCCCCGGACATCAGGCCGAGCACCGGCCCCTCGGTCTCGTGGATCGCCCAGCGGCCGGACCCCGAGAGGAGCTGGACGGCGGGCGGGTGACCGGCCGAGCGCAGCTCGAACGTGCCGCTCTCGAGGTCCAGGGACAGGTGGACCGCCGTGGCGAACCCCTCGCTCCAGTCCTGGCGCAGCAGGTAGTCGTTGGCGGCCGGCAGGAACTGCTCGGGCGGCAGCGCCCCCAGCAGGCCCCCGAAGGAGCCCGAGAGCAGCAGCGACCGGGTGCCGGCCTGCTCGCCCTTGCCCGAGACGTCGACCACCGCGACCTCGAGCTGGCGCCGGTCGGGCGTGGTCGCCGCCACGATGAAGTCGCCCGCGAACGACGAGCCCCCGGCGGAGCGCATCACGGCCTCGGCGTACCACTCGCGCGGCAGCAGCGGGATCTGGCTCTGGCGGGCGATCCGCTCGCGCAGGTCCACCAGCATCGACTCGCCGCGGGACCCCGCGACACCGAGCCGGGAGCGGCGGAAGGACGAGACCAGGATGATCAGGCCGACCAGGAAGTCCACGACGATGCCGCCGATGCGGCGCCCGTCGAGCACTCCCTCGGTGCTCGCCACACCGACCACCAGCACACCCAGGCAGAACACCACGATCCACGGGAGCGTCCTGGGCCCCAGCACCTGGTTCCCCAGCACCATCGGCACGAGCAGCACGGTGACCGGGAAGACCTCGTCCCAGACCATGAGCCCCGCGCCGAGGAGGACCGCGACCAGGCCGAGGACCATCACCCATGAGGTCTCGGAGTAACGCAGTCGACGCCAGCCCCGCCCCCAACGACGGCTCAGCTGTCCCGCGGGCACGCGCGCCAGCCTCTCGAGATGGGGTGTTGCTGCCACACGAGGCACCTTAATGTCGGCTGGCCCGGAGCGGGCGCAGAATCAGTTGACGGGGCAAAGCATCACAGGTTCGCACCTGCGGCGCGAGACCGGAAGGTCGGCTGGCACCGCGGGCACCAGAACGAGTTCCGCGCGGCCAGCACCTCCGTCCTCACCCTCGCGCCACACACGTGGCACGGTTGTTCGTGACGACGGTAGACGTAGACCTCCCCGCCGTGGTCGTCGCGTCGGGGGTCGCGCCCCATCGCCTCCGGCGTGTGCTCGGGACGGACGGTGTCGATGCGCCCGGACTGCACCCCCTCGGCCATGAGGTCCACCAGGTCGGCCCAGATCGCCTCGAACTGGCTCCGCCGCAGGCTGCGGCCGGGACGGAGCGGGTGGATCCGGTGCCGGAAGAGCACCTCGGCGCGGTAGACGTTGCCGACCCCCGCGACCACGCCCTGGTCCATCAGCAGGGTGCCGATGGGGGTGCGGCTGCGCCTGATCCGTTCCCATGCCGCAGACGGGTCGGCGTCCGCACGCAGCGGATCCGGTCCGAGACGCTCGACGATCGCGGCACGCTGCGCGTCCGTGACCAGCTCGCAGGCGGTGGCCCCGCGCAGGTCGGCGTACGACGGACGCTCCTCATCGGCCGCACCGGCGCCCGCGACGACCCGCATCCTCACCTGGCCGACGGGCGCCGGGGGCGATCCGTCGTACACGTCGAGCTTGCCGTAGAGGCCGAGGTGGACGTGCACGAACCGCTCGCCCTCGAACGCGACGAACAGGTGCTTGCCCCACGCCTCGGCGCCCTCGAGCATCGCACCGTCGATCGCGGCCGCCTCCTCGGCGAACCGGCCCTGAGGACTCGACACCTCGACCCGCCGGCCGGCGAAGTGACCGGTCAGCGTGGCGGCGAGTCGATGGAGGGTGTGCCCCTCAGGCATGCGGTGTCCCGGTCAGGGCTGGGACCGCATCGCCGACTCGGGCAAGGGCGGAAGGTTGCCGGTCTTCTCGTACGACGCGATCTGGCCGAGCCGGCGGTCGTGCCGATCGCCGTTGCTGTAGGGCGTGTGGAGGAAGACCTCGACGAAGCGGGTGAGCTCCTCGAGGGTGTGCATCCGGCCGCCGACCGAGATCACGTTGGCGTCGTTGTGGTCGCGCGCGAGCACCGCGGTCTCCTCGCTCCACACCAGCGCCGCGCGGATGCCGCGCACCTTGTTCGCGGCGATCTGCTCGCCGTTGCCCGACCCGCCGATGACGATCCCGAAGGCCTCGACGTCGTCCTCACGGTCGGCCACGACGCCCTCGGCCGCCCGGAGGCAGAACGGCGGGTAGTCGTCGACGGCGTCGTAGACGAAGGGGCCGTGGTCGACGGCTTCGAAGCCCTTCTTGGCCAGCCAGTCGAGCAGGTGCTCCTTGAGCTCGAGGCCGGCGTGGTCGGAACCGAGATGAACGCGCATGGGGAAATTGTGTCAGAGGGTCCTACGGAGGAAGCCGGCGATCTCCGCCAGCGACTCCTCCGCCGCGTCGAACTGCTCAGGGCGCCGCCAGAAGCCGTGGATCATCCCCGGGTAGGTCGACAGCGTGGTCGGTACGCCCGCCGCCTCGCACCGCCTGGCCAGCTCGACGTCCTCGTCGACGAGCGGGTCGTGCTCGGCCGCGACGACCAGGGTCGGCGGGAGCGTGTGCAGCGCGTCGGAGTCGAGCGGGGCGAGGTCGGGGTCGGCGTAGTCGTCGGTCGAGGCGGCGTACTGCTGCCAGTACCAGGCCGCCTCCCCCGCGCCGAGCCCGCCGGCCTCGCGGCGGTAGGAGTCGAACCGTTGAGCGGGGTCGATGAAGGGGTAGACGAGCACGGTCGCCGCGAAGACGTGGGGGTTGCGCAGCGCCGCGACCAGGGCGAGGTTGCCGCCGGCGCTGTCCCCGAGCGCGACCAGCCGCGACACGTCGAGGCCGAGCGCGGGGGCGGCCCCGACCAGCCAGGCCAGCGCCGTGTCCACGTCGTCCGGGGCGGCGGGGAACCGGTGCTCCGGCGGGCGCCGGTAGTCGACGGTCAGCACGGCGAGGCCGGTGCGGTTCGCCAGCCGCCGCGACTGCGCGTCGTGGGTGTCGAGGTCCCCGAACACGAAGCCGCCGCCGTGCAGGAAGAGGATCGCCCCGCCGGACGCCGCGGCGGGCAGGTAGAGCCGGCAGGGAACGCCGGCCGCGTCGACCTCCTCGACGTGGCCGACCTCCTCGCGCTCCTCGGCCGCAGCCTGCTCACGCGCGAGCCGGCGCTGCTCGTCGATGTCGAACCCGGGGTCGGTCGGCCCGGGGGCCTGCCCCCACTGCTCCATGGCCGCGACGGCCTGCGGGTGGAGCACCACGTCAGCCCTCCTCGAGCCGCTTGAGCTCCTCGTCGACCACCGCGGTGTCGAGCTTGGTGAACACCGGCACCGGCTTCTCGATCTTGGTGCCGGGCACGATCGGCTGCCGGGCCCACCGGGGGGTGCCGGAGTACTCGCCCGTGATCACCGGGTACGACGGACCGCCGTCCAGGTCCTCCACCTCCTCGATCCGGGGCATCGGCGCGACCTCACCGGCCCCACCGAGCACCCGGTCGACGGCGTTCGCGCTGTGGGGAAGGAACGGGGCGAGGACCAGGTTGCAGTC
Source organism: Nocardioidaceae bacterium (assembly GCA_035762105.1). Classification (GTDB taxonomy): domain Bacteria; phylum Actinomycetota; class Actinomycetes; order Propionibacteriales; family Nocardioidaceae; genus Nocardioides_C. The sequence continues at coordinate 4,180 of DASTPU010000254.1, forward strand.
CGCGACCGCCTGCGCCGTCACATGCAGGATCGTCGCGAGACGCTCGCGCTCGGACTCGTCCTTCAGCTTCCACGGCGCCATGTCCGAGACGTACTTGTTCACCTCGCCGACGACCCGCATCGCCTCGCCGATCCCCTGCTTGAAGCGGTGCTGCTCCAGCAGGCCGCCGACCACGCCGAAGGCCGCCTCGACCGCGTCGAGCAGCGCGGTGTCCTCGGCGGTGAGCTCGCCGGCCTCGGGGATCTCCCCGAAGCCCTTCGCGATCATGGTGGCGGTCCGGTTGACGAGGTTGCCCCAGCCGGCGACCAGCTCGTCGTTCGTGCGTCGCACGAACTCGGCCCACGTGAAGTCGCTGTCCTGGTTCTCCGGTCCCGCCGCGCAGATGAAGTAGCGCAGGGCGTCGGCCTGGTAGCGCTCGAGCATGTCGCGGACGTAGATGACGACCTTCTTCGACGAGGAGAACTTCCGCCCCTCCATCGTCAGGAACTCCGACGACACCACCTCGGTGGGGAGGTTCAGCACGCCGTACTCCCCCGGCTCTCCGCCGAGCGTCCCCTGGCCGTTGTAGGCGAGCAGCTCGGCGGGCCAGATCTGGCTGTGGAAGGTGATGTTGTCCTTGCCCATGAAGTAGTAGGACAGGGACTCCGGGTCGTTCCACCACTCGCGCCAGCGGTCGGGCTCGCCGAGGCGACGGGCCCACTCGATGGAGGCCGAGAGGTAGCCGATGACCGCGTCGAACCAGACGTAGAGCCGCTTGGCCGGCTGGTCCTCCCAGCCCTCGAGCGGCACCGGGATGCCCCAGTCGATGTCGCGGGTCATCGCCCGCGGGCGGATGTCCTCGAGGATGTTCTTGCTGAACCGGATGACGTTGGGCCGCCAGGTACCCGAGGCCTCCCGGTCGTCGAGCCATTTGCCGAGCGCGTCGGCCAGCGCTGGCAGGTCGAGGAAGAAGTGCTTGGTCTCGACGAACTCCGGCACCTCGCCGTTGATCTTGCTGACCGGGTTGATCAGGTCCGTCGGGTCGAGCTGGTTGCCGCAGTTGTCGCACTGGTCGCCACGCGCACCGTCGGCGCCGCAGATCGGGCAGGTGCCCTCGATGTAGCGGTCGGGCAGCGTGCGCCCGGTCGACGGCGAGATCGCCCCCTTGGTCGTCCGCTCGACCATGTACCCGTTGCGGTGCACGGTCCTGAACATCTCCTGGGCCACCGTGTAGTGGTTGCGCGTGGTGGTCCGCGTGAACAGGTCGTAGGCGAGGCCCAGCGCGACCAGGTCCTCGACGATCAGCCGGTTGTTGCGGTCGGCGAGCTCGCGCGGGGTGACCCCCTCCTCGTCCGCGGCGACGAGGATGGGCGTGCCGTGCTCGTCGGTGCCCGACACCATGAGCACGTCGTGTCCGGCCATCCGCATGTAGCGGCTGAAGACGTCGGAGGGCACGCCGAAACCGGCGACGTGGCCGATGTGGCGCGGGCCGTTTGCGTACGGCCATGCGACTGCGGACAGCACTTTGCTCATGCGGCGATCCTATTGATCACCTCAATCGCGTCTCAGCAGCAGGTCGAGCTCACCGGATGTGAGTGACGGACGGTCTCCGGGGCCGTGGAGCGTCCAGCACTCACATCAGGGCCACAGCACGCCCGGCCGGCCCTCCGGCCGCCCCCCGCCGCTCGCCCTCAGGAGAAGTCGGGGCCCATCTCGCGGGAGCGCTTGAGCTCGTAGAACCCGGGGGTCCCGGCGACGAGGACCACGCCGTCCCACAGCCGGCCGGCGTCCTCGCCCTTCGGGGCGGGGGTCACGACCGGGCCGAAGAACGCGACGCCGTCGACGCTGATCACCGGCGTGCCGACCTCCTGGCCGACCTGGTCCATGCCGCGGTGGTGCGACTTGCGGATGTCGTCGTCGAAGGAGGAGTCGTGCATCGCGTCGGCCAGCGACGTGGGGAGGCCGACCTCGGCCAGCGACTCCTCGAACAGCTCACGGTCGGCCTTGCGGCCCTCGAGGTGGATCCGGTTGCCCATCGCGGTGTAGAGCGGGAGCACGACGTCCTGCCCTTCGGCATCGAGCGCGGCCATCACGACGCGCACCGGCTCCCAGGCGTGCTCGAGGAACTTCCGGTAGTCGTCGGGGATGTCCTTGTCAGCGTTGAGGTGCGCCAGGCTCATCACGTGGAACGACGGGGCGACCCGTCGTACCTTCTCGACCTCGAGCATCCAACGCGAGGTCAGCCATGCCCACGGGCACAGCGGGTCGAACCAGAACTCGACAGGTGTGCGATCGGTCTTCTCGGCGGCCACGGGACGCTCCTCTAGATAGTTGAAAGTTCAGCCGTTGCCTGAACGTCCTATTCGATTGCCTTGTTCCCAGGACCGGGTGACAAGATGCCTGCATGCCTGGAACCAACCTCACAAGGGATGAGGCGCGCGCCCGCGCCGAGATCCTCGCCGTCGACTCCTACACCGTGGATCTCGACCTGACGACGTCCGACACCAGCTTCGGCTCCACGACCGTGATCCGGTTCTCGTGCTCGCAGCCGGGTGCGTCCACGTTCGCCGACCTGGTCGGCGCGACGGTCCACGAGATCACCCTCAACGGAGAGTCGCTCGACCCAGCCACGGTGTACCGCGACAGCCGGATCCAGCTCGAGGCCCTCCAGGCCGACAACGAGCTCCGCGTCGTCGCCGACTGCGCCTTCAGCCGCACCGGCGAGGGCCTGCACCGGTTCGTCGACCCTGCCGACGGCCGCGTCTACACGTACACACAGTTCGAGGTCCCCGACGCCCGCCGCGTCTACACCACCTTCGAGCAGCCGGACCTGAAGGCGACCTTCACCTTCACGGTGACCGCGCCGGAGAGCTGGAAGGTCGTCTCCAACGCCGCCACCCCCGCGCCCTCCCCTGTGGGCGACGGCAAGGCCGTGTGGAGCTTCCCGACCACCGAGCGGATGTCGACCTACATCACCGCGGTGGTCGCCGGCGAGTACCACGAGGTCCTCGACTCCTACGCCGGCAGGCACGGCGAGATCCCGCTGGGCCACTACTGCCGCCAGTCGATGAAGGACCACCTCGACATCGACGAGCTGCTCGAGGTCACCAAGCAGGGCTTCGCGTTCTTCGAGGACGCCTTCGACTTCCCCTACCCGTTCGGCAAGTACGACCAGCTCTACGTGCCGGAGTACAACATGGGCGCGATGGAGAACGCCGGGTGCGTGACCTTCCGCGACGAGTACCTCCCCCGCAGCCGTCAGGTGCGCTCCTTCTACGAGCAGCGCGCGAACACGATCCTCCACGAGATGGCGCACATGTGGTTCGGCGACCTCGTGACCATGCGGTGGTGGGACGACCTGTGGCTCAACGAGTCCTTCGCGGAGTGGGCATCCCACCACGCGTCGGTCAAGGCCACGAAGTACACCGAGGCGTGGACCGGTTTCACCAACGCCCGCAAGAACTGGGCCTACCGCCAGGACCAGCTCCCCTCCACGCACCCGATCGCGGCGGACAACTACGACCTCGAGGCCGTCGAGGTGAACTTCGACGGCATCACCTACGCCAAGGGCGCCTCGTCCCTGAAGCAGCTCGTGGCCTGGGTCGGCGAGGAGGAGTTCCTCACCGGGCTCCGGGCGTACTTCAAGGCCCACGCCTTCGGCAACAGCGAGCTGACCGACCTGCTCGGCGCGCTCGAGAAGGCCTCGGGCAGAGAGCTCGACTCGTGGGCCAAGGAGTGGCTGCAGACCTCGGGCGTGAACACCCTCGCGGCCGACTTCGAGGTCGACGACGAGGGCAGGTTCACCTCCTTCGCGGTGAGGCAGACGGCGAACCCCGAGTTCCCGACGGTCCGCCGCCACCGGATCGGCGTCGGGCTCTACGACTCCCAGGACGGCCACCTCGTCCGCCGTACGTCGATCGAGACCGACGTCGCGGGTGAGCGCACGGAGATCCCCGCGCTCGCCGGCGAGCGCCGTCCCGACCTCGTGCTCCTCAACGAGGGCGACCTGACCTACGCGAAGATCCGCCTCGACGAGCACTCGCTCGCCACCGTGGTCGACGGGCTGGCGACGCTCGACGACTCGCTGGCCCGGGCGCTGTGCTGGGGCGCGGCCTGGGACATGACCCGCGACGCGGAGATGTCGGCGACCGACTTCGTCACCCTGGTGCTGCGCGGCATCGGCAGCGAGACCGACGTCATGGCGGTCAGCCGGCTCCCGCTGTCGGCCCAGCAGGCGGTCGACTACTACTCGGACCCGGCCGGCCGCGATCAGCTCGCGGCGACCTGGGAGAACGACCTGCTCGGGCTCCTGGAGCAGGCGGAGTCCGGCAGCGACCACCAGCTCGCGTTCATGCGGGCCTACGCCGCGGCCGCGCACAGCGGCGAGGCGCTCGACCGTCTCGCCGGCCTGCTCGACGGCAGCGTCACCTACGACGGGCTGGTCATGGACACCGACCTGCGGTGGACCCTGCTCAGGGCCCTCGCCTCGCAGGGTCGGGCCGACCAGGCCCGGATCGAGGAGGAGCTCGCGCGCGACAACACGATCTCCGGCCAGGAGCGGGCAGCGGCAGCACTCACCGTCCGGCCCACCGCCGAGGCGAAGGAGCATGCCTGGACCGACGCCGTGGTCCGCGACGACGTGCCCAACGAGACCCAGCGCAGCATCGCCCTGGCGTTCAACGTCGCCGGGCAGGAGGACGTGCTCCGTCCCTACCTCGCGCGCTACCTCGACGTCGCGGCGACGGTCTGGGAGGAGAAGGGCACCCAGCGTGCCTCGACGTTCCTGGAGTACATGTTCCCCAAGACGCTGATCAGCGCCGAGACCCTCGACACCGTGGACGCGTGGCTCGAGTCGTCCACCGCCAACCCGGCGGCCAAGCGCTACGTCCGCGAGGGGCGCGCCGACATCGCCCGCGCGCTCGCGGCACAGGCCAAGGACGCCGGCTGAAGGGTCGGCAGAGCAGAAGGGCCGCCATCCCCTCGGGGTGGCGGCCCTTCTCGCATCCGGGAGGCGCGTCCTAGTAGACGCCCTTCTCGGCGTGCAGCATGCGCGGACGCTGGGCGTGCTCGGCGAGCATCATCACGCCGTGCGTGATGCCTCCCACGAGGTCGCCGGTCTCGAAGGCGCTCTGCATCGTGACGGCCGCGATGCGGACCTCGGCGTCGTTGAGGTAGCGCCGGACCTCGGAGCCGGTGACGATCTCGAGGATCCGGGCGGACGGGTCCACCATCACCAGGATGGAGCGCTCGGGCGCGGCGAGCGTCGAGTGCAGACGCTCGGCGAACGGCCGGGTCTCCTCCTCCGCGGAGCCGACGAAGACGGAGAACTCGAACCGGGACACGGTCTCCGCATCGCGGATCGCCTTGTCGATGTCGTAGCGCTCCTGAGCGGTGAACGCGTCACCAGCGGGCACTTGCTCCACCTCGTTCGGTCTCCGTGGCCGGGACCTCGGCCTTGTCGGCGGCCTCGAGGCCGTCCTTCGGGCCGCCGAACCACTCGTTCTCGTTGCGCCACGACCGACCTGGCTTGTACTTCTCGCCCTTGACCATCGCCGGCACGTAGGCCAGCAGCGTGATGAGCAGCACGAGGCCGAGAGGGATGATCAGCAGCACCATGAGGTAGTCCAGAGCGCTGACCGGCTCGGGGTCGGGCCAGGTCTGCGGCGGTGCCGCCAGCGCCGGTGCGGCGACCAGCGGGAGCAGCAGGGCCGGGGTCAGGGCGAGGGCGCGGAGGGAGCGTCGTACGACGCGCGTGTTCTGGTCAGACATCACAGGAGAAGGGTACCGAACTCGGTTTTGTGCCCTCACGCCCATCTCGTAGCCTGACGGGCCATGAACCTCTTCCAGAACGCGGACGTCTGCGCTGATGTCGACAGCAACTGGTGCGACATGGTCTACAACGGGACCGGCAACGAGCAGCTCGCGATCGCGTCCGCCTGGCTCATCGGGAAGCCCGCGGCGATCCTGGGGATCCTGCTGCTCGCCGTGGTCGCCCGCTGGGCGCTCCACAGGCTGATCGACCGGCTCACCGCCCGGGCGTCCGGCGGCGTCGTCCCGAAGTTCTTCCACCGGAAGAAGGCCGACGAGGCCGACGAGGGGCGTGTGGTTCATCACTCCATCTCCGCTGCGCGGCGGGAGCAGCGGGCCAAGGCCATGGGCTCCCTGCTCAAGAGCGTCGTCACCGGTGTGGTGTTCACCATGGCGGTGATCATGGCGCTGTCGGAGATCGAGCTCGACGTCGCGCCGCTGATCGCGAGTGCGGGGATCGTGGGTGTCGCGCTCGGTTTCGGCGCCCAGAGCCTGGTGAAGGACTTCCTGTCCGGCATCTTCATGATCTTCGAGGACCAGTACGGCGTCGGCGACGTCATCGACGCCGGGGAGGCCACCGGCACCGTCGAGGCCGTCGGCCTGCGAGTGACGCGGCTTCGCGACATCAACGGGACGGTCTGGTACGTCCGCAACGGCGAGATCCTGCGGATCGGCAACATGAGCCAGAACTGGGCCCAGACCGTCCTCGACATCCCGGTCTCCTACACCGAGGACCTGCACCGGGTCCGCACGGTCCTCGGGGACGTCGCCCACGACCTGTGGGACGACGAGGAGTTCAAGGGCAAGATCCTCGAGGAGCCCCAGGTCTGGGGCGTCCAGTCGCTCGAGCCCGACTCCGTCCTGGTCCGGGTGGTCCTCAAGACCGCACCCCTCGAGCAGTGGGAGGTCGCCCGCACCATGCGCGAGCGGATCAAGGCCCGCTTCGACTTCGAGGGCATCGAGATCCCGCTGCCGCAGCGGGTCATCTGGCACCGCGACGCGCCGGAGGCGGCCCAGGCCGAGAGCCGGAACGGCACCGCGCCCGAGGGCTCCTCGGTCTAGGACGACGAAGCGCTCGCCGCAGCCGTCCACGTGAACGGCTGCGGCGAGCGCCGGCTGTGTCAGGCGTCGGGCGTCAGGCGAGCGACGCGTCCAGAGTGATCGTTGTCCCCTTGAGCGCCTGGGAGACCGGACAGTTCTCCTTGGCCCCCTCCGCTGCGGCCTTGAAGGCGTCCGCGTCCATGCCCTCGACGGTGCCGACCACGGTGATGTGGATGCCGGTGATGCCCTCACCCGGCTGGAAGGTCACGTCGGCCTTGGTGTCGAGGGAGGTCGGCGGCGTGCCCTGCTTGGCGAGCGCGCCGGAGAGCGCCATCGAGAAGCAGGACGAGTGTGCGGCCGCGATGAGCTCCTCCGGGCTGGTCTTGCCGTTCGGCTCCTCGGCGCGGGCGGGCCACGAGACGTCGTAGGTGCCGAGGCCCGAGGACTCCATGGTGACCTTGCCGGCCCCCTCCATGAGCGAGCCTTCCCAGCGGGTCGTGGCGGTGCGGGTCGTAGCCATGCGTGCTCCTTCAGATGTCGACGGTGGTCGGGACGGGCAGGTGCCCACGTCCAAGGACTCTTGCCCCATCCGCGACAATAGACAAGTGAGCACCCAGGAAGAGAGCACGGCCCAGACGTTCTACGACGAGATCGGCGGCATGCCGACGATCTCGAAGATCGTCGACCGGTTCTACGAAGGCGTCGCCACCGACCCGCTGCTGCGTCCGATGTACCCCGAGGAGGACCTCGGGCCCGCCAAGGAGCGGCTCACCCTCTTCCTCGCCCAGTACTGGGGGGGCCCGACGACGTACTCCGACAACCGCGGGCACCCGCGTCTCCGGATGCGTCACGCGCCCTTCGCGGTGACCCCCGCCGCACGCGACGCCTGGCTGCGCCACTTCCGTGAGGGCCTCGAGGCAGTGAACCTCACGCCCGAGCAGGAGCAGAGGTTCTGGGACTACGCCACCCACGCCGCGCAGTTCATGGTCAACTCCCTCGAGGAGCAGTAGCCGCGGAGCCGCCCGTCCGGTCTCCCGGTCCTACAGTGGACACGGAGACGTCATGGACGACGCTGGGCTGCTCGAGGAGGGCCGCCGGTCGTACGACGCGCACGACTGGTCCGCGGCCTACCGGTCGCTCTGCGCCGCGGAGGCCGCGACAGGTCTGGACGCCCGGGACCGGATCCGGCTGGCGCTGACCTCGGCGCTCCTCGGCCACGACGACGAGTGCGAGCGTCATCTGGCCGAAGCGTTCCGTGAGGGCACCGACGCCGGCGACATCGCCACGGCCGTGACCGCCGCCTTCTGGGCCTCCTTCGTGCTCGCGAACCGGGGTGAGACGGCCCGGTCCCGCGGCTGGTGCGAGCGGGCGCGGCGTCTCGTGGTCGGTGCACCGGACACCGTCGGGGCGGCACATCCCGCCTGCATGGTCGTCCTCCTCGAGTCGCTGCTCGCCTTCCGTGAAGGTCAGGGGGACCTCGCCCCGCGGTTCGCCGCGATCGCCGCCGACGCGCACGCGCACAGGGAGCCCGACCTCGAGGCGCTCGCCGGCATGGGCGAGGGATACTCGCTCGTCCTGAGCGGGCAGGTGGAGGCAGGCATGCGCAGGCTCGACGAGGTGATGGTGGCCGTGACCGGGGGCGAGGTGCACCCGATGGCAGCGGGGCTCGTCTACTGCGTGACCATCGACGCCTGCCGCTGCACGCTCGACGTGCACCGGTCGGTCGAGTGGACGGCGGCGCTGAGCCGCTGGTGCGAGGCGCAGCCCGGGCTGGTGCCGTACCGCGGCCAGTGCCTGGTCCACCGGGTGGAGGTCATGCTCCTGCGCGGGCTGTGGGACCAGGCCGTGGACGAGGCGGAGCGGGCATGCGCGTTGTTCAGCCATCCGCCGCAGGCGAGCGTCGGTTCCGCCCTGTACGAGCGCGCGGAGCTGCACCGGCTCCGCGGCGAGCTCGAGGAGGCCGAGGAGAAGTACACCCGGGCGAGCCGCTGGGGACACGACCCGCAGCCGGGGCTCGCGCTGCTCAGGCTCGCCCAGGGCAGGCCGGACCCAGCCGTCACCGGGCTACGCCGGAGCCTGGCCGAGCCCGTGGAGTCCACCGTCCTGCCCGTCGTGCTCGAGGCCTACGTCGAGGCGCTGCTCGCGAGCGACGACCCCGTCGAGGCAACGGCGGTGGTCGGCCGGCTGCGGGAGGCCGCCGCCGACCACGACGTACCGATGGTCGGCGCGCTCACCGCCTGCGCGGAGGCTCGTCTCGCCCTGGCCACCGGCGACCCCGCCACCGCGCTGAGGAGCGGGAGAAGGGCCTGGACGCTCTGGCACGAGCTCGAGGTGCCCTACCAGGCAGCACGCAGCCGGGTGCTGGTCGCGCAGGCCTGCCGCGCCTTGGACGACGAGGACGCGGCGCGCATGGAGCTCGAGGCGGCGCTGTCGGGGTTCGAGGAGCTCGACGCCCGCCTCGACGCCCGGTCCGCGCAGCAGCTCCTCGCCCAGGATCCGGCCCACGACACGGCGCCCGCCGGCTCCACGCTCTCCCCACGGGAACGCGAGGTGATCCGCCTGCTCGCGTCCGGGCTCACGAACCGTGCCATCGCCGGCCGGCTCTTCCTCAGCGAGAAGACGGTCGCGCGGCACCTGAGCAACATCTTCACCAAGCTCGGCGTCTCCACCAGGACGGCGGCGGCCGCCTACGCGTTCGAGCACCACCTGGCCTGACCGGGATGGGGAGGCCTACCCATCCCACCACCTGGCGAATGGGTGGATCGGCCGACGCGGACCGGCACCGGACGCTCCTAGCGTCGAGCCATGAACACCATCCTTCTCACCGGGCGCGAGGCCCCCGAGGTCGCCCTTCCCTGGCCCGACCTCGTCGCGCTCGAGAGCACTCTGAGGGGCAGCGTGCTGATGCCCGGCGACGCCGGGTGGGACGATGCCGTGCGGCTGTGGAACGGCCTGGTCACCAAGCACCCGCGCTGCGTGGTGCAGCCGGCCGACGCCCACGACGTCGCCAGGACCGTCGACTTCGCCCGCGAGCACGGGCTCCTGCTCGGCGTGAAGTGCGGCGGCCACAACATCGGTGGGTCCGCGGTGCCGGACGGCGGCATCATGCTCGACCTGTCCCGGCTGCGGTCCGTGAAGGTCGACCCGGTCCGACGGCTCGCCCACGTGGGCGGCGGCTGCCTGCTGCAGCACGTCGACCGCGCCGCGCAGGAGCACGGGCTGGCCACCACCCTGGGGTTCATCTCCGAGGTGGGCGTCGGCGGCCTGACCCTCGGCGGCGGGTTCGGCTACCTGGCCAGGCGGTTCGGCTGGGCGGTCGACAACTTCGAGGAGGTCGAGATCGTCACCGCCGACGGCCAGGTGCGCACCGCCAACCGGGCCGAGAACGCCGACCTGTTCTGGGCGGTTCGCGGAGGCGGCGGGAACTTCGGCGTCGTCACCCGGCTGGTGCTGCGTCTGCACCCGGTCGGCCCCACGGTGCTCGGCGGGCTGGTGGCGTGGCCGTTCGACCGGGCGGAGGAGGTCATGACCGGGTTCCGGCAGCTGACCGACACCGCTCCGCGCGAGCTGACCGCGTTCATGGTCGTGATGAACGCCCCGCCGGCACCGTTCGTGCCCCCGGCCTGGCACGGACGGCGGGTGGTCGCGATGACCGTCTGCTACAGCGGCGACCTGGCGCGGAGCGAGCAGGCGGTCGCGCCGCTGCGGGGGCTGGGCGAGCCGGTCTTCGACCTGCTGCAGGAGTGGCCCTACACCCAGCAGCAGTCCTACCTCGACGACGCGGAGCCCAAGGGGCACCACTACTACTGGCGCACCGAGTTCGCCGCCGGTCTCGGCGAGGAGCTGCTGTCCACGGTCAGGGACGTCTCGGCCGCCTGTCCGGTGCCGATGGGACAGGTGGTCGTCGCCCACGTGGGCGGCGCCCTCAACGAGCGGGCCTGGGACGACGGAGCGGTGGGCAACCGGGACGTCCGCTACGTCTTCGGCGCGGCTGCCGCGTGGGAGCCGGAGGACCCGCGCGCGGACGACTACATCGCGTGGACCCGCGACTCGGGCGACAGGCTGCGCGCGTTCTCGACCGGCGCCTCCTACGTCAACTTCCAGACGCCCGAGGACGACCTCTCCCGGCTCCGTACGACGTACGGCGCGAACTGGGAGAGGCTCGTGGAGGTGAAGCGGAGGTACGACCCGGTGAACCTCTTCCGTACCAACCGCAACATCTCGCCGCTGTGACGCGGGGCCCTTTTGAAGACCGACCTTCTCGGTCATGATGGCCGGGTGAGCCAGGTCGCACCGGAGAGTCACCGTCACCCCATCCGCAGCGCCGAGGATGCCGAGGCGTACGTCGCGATGGTGTGCTTCAAGCACGGGCCACCCCAGCGCACCGGGGTCGAGCTCGAGTGGACCGTCCACCACCGCGACGACGCCGAGCGGCCCCTCGACCCCGGCCGGCTCGCCACGGCGCTGCGCGACCACGCACCGCCGACCGTCGCCCCCGAGAGCCCCCACGCTCCCCTGCCCCACGGCTCCCTGGTCACCGTCGAACCCGGCGGCCAGGTCGAGATCTCCAGCCTCCCCCAGCCCTCCGTCGGCCGGCTCGTCGCCGACGTCGAGCGCGACACCGCCGTCCTCGACTCGCTCCTCGCCGCCGCCGGCCTGCGCCGGGGCGACTCGGGAGTCGACCCGCATCGCACCCCGTCCCGCCTCCTCGACGTGCCCCGCTACACCGCCATGCAGGAGTTCCTGGACGCGCGCGGGCCGTGGGGCTCCTCGATGATGTGCAGCACGGCGAGCACGCAGATCTGCCTGGACGCGGGCGAGCCGTCCGACGTGGCACTGCGCTGGCACACGCTGCACAGCGTCGGCCCGGCTCTGGTCGCGCTCTTCGCCAACTCCCCTGTCGTCAACGGCCTCGCCACCGGCTGGGCCTCGAACCGGCTCCGGGCCACGCTCGGCACCTGCCCGCCGTTCACGCATCCGGTCCGCAGCGACCGCGACCCGGCCGACGGCTGGGTGGAGCGGGTGATGACCGCGCCGGTGATGTGTGTACGACGGGCGCGCGGTCACTGGGCCCCGCACCGGCCCATGTCGTTCTCCTCCTGGGTGTCCGGGGCCGGCGAGGCGCCGCCCACCTACGACGACCTCGACTACCACCTGAGCACGCTGTTCCCGCCGGTGCGCCCGCGCGGCTACGTCGAGGTGCGCTACCTCGACGCCCAGCCGGCCGGGTCGTGGCACCATCCCCTGCTCGTGCTCACCGCGCTCCTGTCCTCGCGCGGGGTCGCCGAACGGGCCTGCGAGATCACCGAGAGCTGCGCGGCGCTCTGGCTCACCGCCGCCCGCCGAGGCCTCCACGACCACACGCTGCGAACCGCCGCGCGCGCCCTGGTCGAGCTGGCCGCGGACCACGTCGACCCGACCGTTCCCGGGCACAGGGCGGGCGAGGCCTTCGAGGTCCTGCACCGCCGCACCGCGCCCGCCACCGCCGCCGCCGCAAGGAGACAACCCGCATGAGCGACATCCGCACGCGCGCCGCCGAGCACCTGCTGCGCGCCCGCGACCGGAGCACCGCACTGACCGACGCCGTCGACGACGACGACCTGGTCCGCCAGCACTCACGGCTGATGTCACCGCTGGTGTGGGACCTCGCCCACGTCGGCAACCAGGAGGAGCTGTGGCTGGTGCGTGACGTCGGCCGTCGCGAGCCGGTGCGCAGCGACATCGACGAGCTCTACGACGCGTTCAAGCACCGCCGCGCCTCCCGCCCGTCACTCCCCCTGCTCGGACCCGCGGAGGCACGGGCCTACGTCCGCGAGGTCCGCGACAAGGTGCTCGACGTCCTCGACACCACCCGGCTCGAGGGCACGCCACTGGTGCAGGACGGGTTCGCGTTCGGCATGGTCGCCCAGCACGAACAGCAGCACGACGAGACGATGCTCGCGACCCACCAGCTCCGGATCGGCGTGCCGGTGCTCCACGCCGAGGAGCCGCCGGCGGCCCCCGCGCCCCTGGAAGGCAAGGAGGTGCTCGTCCCGGCGGGCGAGTTCACGATGGGCACCTCCACTGAGCCATGGGCCCTGGACAACGAGCGCCCCGCCCATCCGTCGTACACGGAGGCGTATCTCATCGACACCGCACCGGTCACCTACGGCGAGTACCTCCGGTTCGTGGAGGCCGGCGGCTACCAGCAGGAGCGGTGGTGGTCCCCGGCCGGGTGGCGCCATGTGCAGGAGGCGGGCCTCGAGGCACCGCAGTTCCTCACCCGC
>DASTPU010000255.1:0-3449 GCA_035762105.1 Nocardioidaceae bacterium
GACCACGCGCGTCCTGACCGACGCGGCGATCAACGGCAAGTCCGACTCGCTGCTCGGCCTCAAGGAGAACGTGATCATCGGAAAGCTGATCCCGGCCGGCACCGGCCTGGAGCGGTACCGCAACATCCGGGTCGAGCCGACGGAGGAGGCGCGTGCGAACGCGTACTCCGTCACCGGCTACGAGAGCTACGACTACGACTTCGGCAACACCGCCGGTGGTCAGGCCGTGGCGCTCGACGACTTCGACTTCGGTTCCTACCAGAGCTGAGCCGGAGCCGGTCACAGCAGTCACGGAAGGGCCCCGGACCTCGCACGAGGTCCGGGGCCCTTCCCCGTGTCGGCGACCCGTCAGGTTCGGGGTGGTTCTCGCGGCGTGTCGCGGCGCCCTTGACGGGTCGGCGACAGATCAGCGGGGCAGGTGGGAGAAGGGGCCGCGGTCGCGCTCGACGGTGCCGGCGGCGTCCGGCAGCTCCGGCCCGGTGCTCGGCTCCGGCCACGTGTCCTTCGCGCGGCGGTACGCGCCGACGGGGTCGATGACGACGTCGAGCCGCCGGGACACCGGGGGAGCGGCCAGCGCCACCGCCAGTACGACGGACGCCGCGGTCGTGGCGACGAGACCGGCCCACGGCGCCGCCGAGGTCCACTCGAACACCCCGGTGTACTCCGCGCCGCGGATGAAGAAGCCGTGGAACAGGTAGACGGTCATCGTCGCCCCGCCGAGAGCGGTGAACCACGTGGCCCCGCGGGGGACGAGCGACAGCGCGCTGAGGGACAGCGCCGTCGCCACGACGATCAGGGCCAGACGGACCAGCGCGCCCTCGACGAAGGAGACGTCCATGGCGTCGTATCCGGAGCGCCAGTAGAGCCACTCGGTCCGCATGAAGCCGTCGACGAAGGGCGCGACCGCGAAGGCCAGCGCGAGCAGGCCGGCGCCGAGCCTGCGGGCACCGCGGGCGCGCAGGCGGTCGACGTGCTCGGGACGGGCCACGAGGCCCAGGACGAAGAAGGGCAGCATGCCGGTCACCCGGCCGAGGTCGAGCACGTCGCCGGTGAGCAGACCGCCGAGCAGGCTGACCACGACCGCGACGGCCAGCGGAGCCGGGAGGGTCTTGAGCAGGGGGGTGGCCAGCCGCCAGAAGAACAGCGCGGCGAGGAACCACATCGGCCAGTGCGGCTCGAGGAACAGCGTGTCGATGCCGTCCTCGCCTCCGACCCGGATCCGGAAGCTCGACATCAGGGCCTCGAACACGAAGTAGGGCACGGCGACCATCGTGACCAGACGGCTCAGGTTGCGCCGGGTCCAGGTGAACGACCGGGACAGGTACCCGGTGACCACGAGGAACGCCGGCATGTGCCACAGGTAGAGGAAGTCGTAGAACCAGTTCCGGGAGAGCGTGTCCTCGGGGAGAAGGACCCACGAGTGCCCGATGACCACCAGGGTCACCAGCAGCATCTTCGCGTTGTCGAACCACGGGTCCCGCCCGGGTGTGGACCGGACGGGGCTCTCGGTGCTGGGGCGTGCTGTGGTGAGGGTGGTCGGCATCGCTCTCGGTGGGCTCGGCAGTCGTGTGCCATCCCCGTGCCCGCTGCGGCCGACACCGAAACGTGACCTCCGCCGCCTCGGTGGAGGCGGGCTCGGCTCCGGGAGCGCACCACGCGGCCGGCAGGTCCCGGCAACATCCGGGCCTGCATAGACTCCCCGCATGACTGTCGACGCCGCGCCTCCCGAGCGCCAGCGGATCGCGGCCTACGCGCTGATGACCCGCGGCGACGAGGTGCTGCTCACCCGGATGTCGTCGCGGACCCGGATCGAGGGCCGGTGGACGCTGCCCGGAGGCGGCATCGACCACGGCGAGGACCCGCGGGACGCGCTGCGTCGGGAGGTGTACGAGGAGACCGGTCTGCGCGTGCAGCCCGGCCGGGTCATCGACGTGCACCACACGCACTTCGTCGGGGCGAGGGCCGACGGTGTCGTGGAGAACTACCACGGCATCCACCTGATCTTCGAGGCCGCCGTCGACGAGGCATCCAGGGATGTCGAACCGCACGTGGTCGAGGAGGACGGCTCGACCGAGCACGCCGCCTGGATGCCGGTCAAGGACGCGGTCCGGCTCGACCTGCTCTCGGCCGCCCGCCACGCACTCAGCCTTCTGGAAGGGGAACGACCATGACCATGGAGACCGTCTTCACCTACGGTGCCCCCGCTTTGAAGTTCGGCGCGGGGGCCGCGGACGAGATCGGCTTCGACCTCCAGCAGTACGACGCACGCCGGGTCCTCGTGGTCACCGACCCGGGCGTCGCCGCCACCGGCCACCCGGAACGTGTCGCCGAGCAGATCCGCGGCTTCGGCATGGAAGCGGTCGTCACCGACCTCTCGCACGTCGAGCCGACGGACGAGAGCCTCGAGGCGGCCATCGCGTTCGCCCGGGAGAACGGTCCTTGGGACGCGTTCGTCGCGGTCGGAGGCGGGTCGGCCATCGACACCGCCAAGGCGGTCAACCTGCTCACCACGAACCCCGGGGAGCTCATGGACTACGTCAACCTCCCGGTCGGCAAGGGGACCGCGCCCTCGAAGCCCCTCAAGCCGCTGGTCGCGGTGCCGACCACGACCGGAACCGGCAGCGAGAGCACGACGATCTGCGTGCTCGACGTGCTGGAGCAGAAGGTGAAGACCGGCATCAGCCACTCCCGGCTCCGGCCGACACTGGCCGTCGTCGACCCCCGGCTCACCGTCAGCCAGCCGGCGGGTGTCACCGCCGCCGCGGGGATGGACATCCTCTGCCACGCGCTGGAGAGCTACACGGCTCGTCCCTTCGACTCCTACGAGAAGAAGCGCCCCGAGCAGCGGGTGCCCTACTGCGGAGCCAACCCGATCGCCGACATGTGGTCGGAGAAGGCGCTCGCGCTCCTGGCCGGGTCCTTCCGCGCGGCCGTGAAGAACGGCGACGACGAGCAGGCCCGCGGCGAGATGGCGCTGGCGGCGACGTTCGCCGGACTGGGCTTCGGCAACGCCGGCGTCCACATCCCGCACGCCAACGCCTATCCGATCGCGGGCCGGGTCCGGGACTTCCACCCGGCCGACTACCCGCAGGACCACCCGATGGTGCCGCACGGCATGGCGGTCTCGCTGACCGCGCCCGAGGCATTCCGGTTCACCTTCGACGCGTCACCGGACAGGCACGTGCGCGCGGCCGAGCTGCTCGCCCCCGGGTCGAGCCGCCCTGCCGACCTGCGTGACTACCTGCCGCAGGTGCTCGCCGACCTCATGCGCGACATCGCCATGCCCAACGGCATCGGTGCCGTCGGCTACACCGACGACGACGTCGACGACCTCGTCGAGGGGACGATGAAGCAGCAGCGGCTCCTGGCCACCGCGCCCCGCGACGTCACCGAGGAGGACGCCGCGGCCATCCTGCGCGCGTCCCTGGAGCTGTGGTGACCGAGCTCTC
>DASTPU010000256.1:0-5919 GCA_035762105.1 Nocardioidaceae bacterium
AGGTCGCCGGAGTCCATGGCGCGCTCGTCGACGTGCTGGTGCTCGCCGAACGCGCCGCCCTGCCACAGCATCGCGTCGACGAGCGTGGTCTTGCCGTGGTCGACGTGCGCGACGATCGCGACGTTCCTGAGGTCGGAGCGGGAGAGGAGGTTCTCGGACATGCGGGGGCGACTCAGCTTTCGATGGGGGCTCCCGCGTGACGCTCACGTGCGGGATAGACACCTCGAGTCTACCGGGGGCAGGCACACCCACCGAATCGTCGTACTGTCGGGTCCCATGGAGTATGTGAAGCTCGGACGCACCGGCCTCGACGTCTCGCGGATCGCCCTCGGCTGCATGACCTACGGGGAGCCCGGACGGGGCACCCACGCCTGGACCCTGTCGGAGGAGGAGAGCAGGCCGCTGATCAAGCAGGCCGTGGAGCTGGGCATCAACTTCTTCGACACCGCGAACTTCTACTCGCTCGGGTCGAGCGAGGAGATCGTGGGCCGCGCGCTCGAGGAGTACACCCGCCGCGACGAGGTGGTCATCGCCACCAAGGTCGGGATGCCGATGAACGCGGGCCGTCCGAACGGACGCGGCCTGTCGCGCAAGGCGGTCATGCAGGAGATCGACGACAGCCTCCGCCGGCTCGGCACCGACTACGTCGACCTGTACCAGATCCACCGCTGGGACCCGCGCACGCCGGTCGAGGAGACGCTCGAGGCGCTGCACGACGTGGTGAAGGCCGGAAAGGCCCGCTACATCGGGGCGTCCTCGATGTTCGCGTGGCAGTTCTCCAAGGCGCTCTACACCGCTGACCTGAACGGCTGGACGCGGTTCGTCTCGATGCAGGACCACTACAACCTGCTGCACCGCGAGGAGGAGCGGGAGATGCTCCCGCTGTGCGAGGACCAGGACATCGCGGTGCTGCCGTGGAGCCCGCTGGCCCGTGGCCGGCTCACCCGTGACTGGGACGAGACGACCGAGCGGACCGAGACCGACGAGTTCGGCAAGAGCCTCTACGTCGCCGGGTCCGAGCACGCCATCGTCGACCGGGTGCGCGAGATCGCCGAGGCCCGACGCGTCCCCCGGGCCCAGGTCGCGCTGGCCTGGGTCGCCGCGCAGGCGCCGGTGACCGCGCCGATCGTCGGCGCCCGGAGGCCCGAGCACCTCACCGACGCGGTGGCCGCCCTCGACCTCGGGCTCACGGCGGAGGAGCTGCGGCGGCTGGAGGAGCCGTACGTCGCACAGCCCGTGGCGGGCTTCTGATGGCCGACGAGCGGAGCCTCGCGGACGGCGACCTGCTCGTCCGTCGTACCGACGGGCTGGTCGAGGTCGTCTTCAACCGGCCCGAGCGGCACAACGCGTTCACCACCGGCACCTACCAGGGCCTGCTCGAGGTCTGCGCCGAGCTCCACGACGACCATGAGACCCGCGTCGTCGTCCTCCGCGGGGCAGGCGGGCGCGCGTTCGCCGCCGGCAACGAGATCTCCGAGTTCACCTCGCTCACCGGCGGCGAGGACGGGGTGGCCTACGAGGCGAAGGTCGGCCGGGTGCTCCGGGCGATCGCGGAGCTGCCCCAGGTCACCGTCGCCGCCGTCGAGGGCATCTGTGTCGGAGGCGGCCTGGCCGTCGCCACGCACTGCGACCTGAGGATCGCCACGAAGGGGTCGCGGTTCGGCTACCCGATCGCGCGCACGCTCGGCAACGCGCTGTCGGCGTTCATCGTCTACCGCTGCGCGACGATCTTCGGGGAGTCGCTCACGCGCGAGATGCTGCTCGCGTCCCGCCTCGTCGAGGCAGACCGGGCGTACGCCGTGGGCGCGGTGATGGACGTCGTCGCCCCGGAGGACCTCGACGAGGAGATCCGCACGCTGGCACGGGGCATCCGGGCAGCGTCGCGGATGACCATCACCGCGACCAAGGAACAGCTGCTGCGGCACTCCGACGCGCTCGAGGTGTCGCCGGCCGACGACGTGGAGCGGCTCGAGCGGGTCTACGGCGCACCCGACTTCCGCGAGGGCGTCCGGGCCTTCCTGGCCAAGGAGAAGCCCGCCTTCCGAGGAGGTGTGTGAGATGACCGGGCTGCGCGACCTGCTGGCCACGAGCGAGCGCATCACGACCTTCACCGGTGCCGGTGTCTCCACCGAGTCCGGGATCCCCGACTTCCGCTCGCCCGGTGGCGTGTGGACCCGCTACGACCCGCGCGACTTCACCTTCGACAGGTACGTCGGGTCGGCGGAGGTGCGGGCGAGCGCGTGGGCGATGCGGCGGGAGTTCTTCGCCAAGGCGGTGCAGCCGAACCCCGCCCACCACGCGATCGCGCGGATCGAGCAGGCAGGGCGCGGCCACGGCGTGGTCACCCAGAACATCGACGGCCTGCACCAGCTCGCCGGCTCCACCGACGTGATCGAGCTGCACGGCACGGCGCGTGAGGTGACCTGCATCGGCCACGCCCCACGCCAGGGGATACCCGAGGGGTGCGGCTTCACCGCGCCGTACACCTGGGCCTTCGAGCAGGTCGACGCGGGCGACCCCGACCCGTCGTGCCCGCAGTGCGGCGGGCTGGTGAAGTCGGCGACGGTCTCCTTCGGCCAGGTGATGCCCGAGGACGCGCTGCAGGAGGCGGCGCGGCTCGTCGAGACCGCCGACCTGCTGCTCACGGTCGGCTCGTCGCTGCAGGTCAGACCGGCCGCGGACCTGCCGGTGCTCGCGGTGCGGTCCGGCGTCCCGCTCGTCATCGTGAACGACGAGCCGACCCCCATGGACGACCTGGCGACGCTCGTCGTGCGCGGCAGGGCCGGCGAGGTGCTGCCGCCGGCGGTGGACGGGATCGCCTGACCTCGCCGTTTGGCGGGCCGGACGAGGGGTACGCCCGGGTGTCCCTGTTGCACCGTTCTAGGAGAACCGTATGGAAAGCTTCAACCGAGCCTGGCAGGGGATCGTCGGGTTCCTGCCCAACCTTCTGGGCTTCCTCGTCATCCTGCTCATCGGCTACATCGTCGCCAGGCTCGTCGCGACCGCCGTGCAGAAGCTCCTCGAGAAGACCGGCATCGACCAGAAGCTGCACGAGTCGGACGCCAACAGGTACGTCGAGAAGGTCATGTCCGGGGCCAAGCCGTCCCGGGGCATCGCACGCGTGGTGTTCTGGCTGGTGTTCGCGTTCTTCCTGTTCTCCGCCATCGGCGCTCTCGGCATCCCGGCGCTGACGACGTTCATGAACGACGTGCTCGCCTACCTGCCGAACATCATCGTCGCGATCGTCATCTTCGTCGTTGCCGCGATCATCGCGGGCGCCGTCGCTGCCGGTGTCACCCGCGTCATGGGCGACACCCCGACCGGCAAGATCGTCGCCGCGGTCGTCCCCGCGCTGGTCATGATCATCGCGATGTTCATGATCCTCGAGCAGCTCAAGATCGCCGAGGAGATCGTCCGGATCGCCTTCGCCGCAACGATGTTCGCGCTCGCCCTCGGCCTGGCGCTGGCCTTCGGCCTCGGCGGCCGCGATCTCGCCGGCCGGATGCTCGAGGACGCCTACCGGAAGGGCAAGGAGCACAAGGAGCAGGCCAAGCACGACCTCGAGGTCGGCCGGGCCCGCGCCCAGAGCGAGATGGGCTCCGGCAACGGGTACGACGCCGGCGGGCACTCCAGCGGCTACTCGACCGGCTCCTTCAGCGCCGGCACCTCCGGCACGCCGCACGCCGAGCCCGCCCCGGGTTCCGAGCCGACCAGCGACCCGGGCACGACCCAGGCCTGGCCTTCGGACTCACCTCAGAACCGGTTCTGAGCCCGATCCGGGTGCGGGGGCATGCTTTCTAGCAGCAGGGACACGCCCCCGCACCCTTCCCTGAAAAACCCCTGACACGCGCTGTCGGCCCGCCGGATCCTGCTCCGGCGGGTCGACGTGTGTCTCCGGCTCCTAGGATCGCTCCCATGACCAACGCGCCGGGACCTGCCGGTCTCGGCCCGCTTCCGGTGGCTCTCCTCCTCGGATCGCTGATCGGGCTCAGCGGCATGGGGTCGGCGGCCGTCGCCGTGGCGCTGCCCGCGATCGTCGACCACTTCGACGTACCCGCCGACCGTGGGGTGTGGGTGATCAGCGCGTACGCGATCACGCTCGCCGTCGGCACCGCGCTCTACGGCCGGGCCGCCGACAACGCGGGCATCCGCACGCCCCTCGCCATCGGCGTCGGACTGCTCTCGCTCGGCGCGCTCGCGGCCTCCCTCGCTCCGACCTACGGCGCCCTCATCGCCGCGCGGCTGCTGCAGGGGGCGGGGGCGGGCGCCGCGCCCGTGCTCACCCTGGCCGCCATCCGCGTCAAGTACGACGGAGGGACCCGCTCCGCGGCCCTCGGGCACCTCGCCGGGATGGCCGTCGCGGTGACCGCGCTCGGTCCCGTGGTCGGTGGCCTCCTGACCGACGTGCTGGGCTGGCGAGCCGCGGTCGTCTTCCCGGCCTCGGCGCTGGTCGTGCTCGCCCTGATCTGGCGATCGCTCCCGTGGGGCGGGAGCGGCGCGCGGCTCGACTACACCGGAGCCGTGCTCGTCGCGGGCACCGCGGCCGGCCTCGTGCTGCTCGTGCAGTCGCCGTCGATCGGCACGTCCGCGGTGGTGGCGGGCGGCGTGCTCCTGCTGGTGGGCGTGCCCTCCGTGATGTCGTGGGTGCGGCGCCGGCCCGAGGGGTTCCTCCCGCGGTCCGTGCTCTCGGAGCCGGCCGTGCTCCGCAGCGCGCTGGGCGGCGCCGCCCTGCCCGCGTCGTGGTTCGGCCTGCTCGTGGCGATCCCGATGGTCCTGGCAGCCGACGGCTGGACGCCGCTGGGCATCGGCTTCGCGCTGCTCCCGGGCGCCCTGCTGGGCGTGTTCGTCTCCCGGTTCGTCGGCAGCACCATCGACCGGTTCGGGGCGCGCGAGTCGGTGACCCTGGCCGCGGGCACGTGCTTCGTGGCCGTCCTGGTCGGCGCCCTGGGCGCGGGGACCCGGACCCCGGTGCTGCTGATGGTGGCGATGGCGCTCGTCTACGCGGGGTTCACGCTCGGCCAGCCGGCGATGGCCGCCGCCGTCGGCGAGGTCGTCCCGCCGGGGGTGGAGGGCGTGGCCCTCGGCATCGCCACGCTCGTGTTCTTCGTCGGCGGCGGTCTCGGCGCGGCGGTCGCCGGACTCGGCTCGACCATCGGCAACGGCTGGAGCCTCGTGGCGCTGGCCATGCTGCCGCTCGCCGCGACCGTCATCGTGTCCCGGCCGTCCGGTCCGCGCTAGTCGAAGACGCGGTGCACCTTGTGCTGCGCCGCCTGGGCACGCGGCCGGATCACCATCTCGTCGATGTTGACGTGCGCGGGCCGGGTCACGACCCAGGTCACCGCGTCGGCGATGTCCTCGGCGGTCAGCGGCTCGGCGACACCGGCGTAGACCGCGTCGACCTTGTCCTGGTCACCCTCGAAGCGGATGAGCGAGAACTCGTCGGTCCGCACCATCCCGGGCGCGATCTCGGTGACCCGCACCGGCTGCCCGCACAGCTCGAGGCGCAGCGTCTCGCTGACCACCTGGGTGCCGTGCTTGGCGGCGGTGTACCCGGCGCCACCCTCGTAGGCGATCCGGCCCGCGGTCGAACCCATGTTGACGATGATCCCGTCCCCGCCGGCGACCAGCGCGGGGAGCAGCGCCTTGGTGACGTTGAGCAGGCCGATCACGTTGACCTCGTACATCGCCCGCCAGTCGTTGGGATCGGCCTCGGAGACCGGCTCGGAGCCGAAGGCGGCGCCCGCGTTGTTCACGAGCACGTCGAGGGTGGGGCCGACCAGGTCGGCGAGCGCGGCCACCTCCTCGGTCGAGGTCACGTCGCAGCGGACCGGCGTACCGCCGGTCTCCCGGGCCAGGGCCTCGACGCGTTCGACGCGGCGCGCGGCGCAGAAGACGTGGTAGCCCGCCGCGGCGAGGCGG